>DASRXU010000245.1:0-38465 GCA_035687365.1 Planctomycetaceae bacterium
CCGACGTGAATTGCGCGTGTCACACGCATCCGCCGGGGGGCACCGCCTACAGCACATTGGGCATCCCTCTGGAGCCGCTGGATCAAACCGGCTGCTCGTTCTTCGAGGACCACGGCGTTTACGACGAATACACGGGAATCGTGCTCGACGGCGAGCAGACCGACGGCATCGTCGAGGCACTGGGAGACAAACGGGCGCTGATCCTCGCCAATCACGGCCTGCTAACGTGCGCGGGCACGGTGGAGCAGGCGCTGATCGACATGCTCGACTTCGAGCGCACCTGCAAGATCAATCTGTCGGCTCTCTCCACGGGCCGCGAGTTGAAAGCCGCCCCGCCCGAAGTGGCCCGACAATCGCGAGCCGTGCTCACACAGCCTCGCCGCTACCCCTTTATGTGGGCCGCGATGATCCGCCAATTGGACCGCGTCGAGCCAGACTACAACCCCTGGCGCTAGTCGACCGCGTAGGAAATGGGTGCCACGGCTGAGCTCGCTCAGCCGTGCGTTTTTTGGCGGCTAGCCGACGGCGGATTTGCGCGGCCATTCGCTGCGATACGCCGGATCGGCGCCGGGCTGTGGGCTCGCGCCGGGCTGCTGCCCGTTCAGGCTCATGCCGATCTGGGCCATGCGCTCGCGGTGCCGCACGATGATCCTGGAAACGCTAATGACTCCGAAAACAATGGCCCAAGCAATCGCGACGCCTCCCAGCACCGAAATCGTCACGATCAGGGTTGTCTCTGTGATAATCGGACCAAAAGTCGGATGCATCAGCTGCCCCCCAGATTTCGCCAGCCGTCTGGCAACAGTCCGCGCTGGGGACTGTCACAATTTCGCGGTTCCCATTCGGCGTTGCTGTCCCACTTTTGACAGCGGGTGCCCGGCCCTGCGCACGACCCCTGTTGTGCAATCTGAATTATCCGCTCGTTATTCGCGGCCGCAAGAAGCATCTTACCGGGAATTTGGCTCGATTCCCGCTGTGGACATGACAGTCGCTCGCGAATTGGATCAGTGTGCGGCCGATCCCCACTGACATCCGTCGGACTCCGATGGGCGGTATTCTCAGCTGGCGAGCGAGTCGCCGACTGCTATGATGTGAATCATTGTGATTCAAATTCGGCGATAATTCGTCCCGAGTTGGGGACGCGCAGCAAGGATTGCTCGATCATTTTGATTGCGCCCTGTGGCGTCGGAGGGACTCGTGACTGCGGTCAAAGCTCATTGGATGACCTGGGGGGAGTTGCCTTGGCTGTCCCGCTCGGAAGCGGGCGGCGGCATTGTTCAGCTAGCCGAGCGGCTGTTGGAAGCCTCCCTCGACACCTCGAACCCAACGGCCTTTTTGAACCGGCGTTTGCCGGAGATCACGACCGAATTTTCGGCCCAATGGTGCTCCGTCTACAAGCGGGCGCCGCAATGGACGCGGGTGGCGGAAACGGGTCGTCGCGGGTTCGACGAAATTCCGCACCGCTTACTCGATCAGGTCCTCGACCGGGACGCGGGAGCTTTTCACGGGGACGGGTCGCCCGATGGTTGGCGGTTTCTGGCTGCGCCGCTGGGGGCCGCACGTCCGGGCACGGGAGACGTGCTGCTGATGGCGGGACGCAATCTGTCTGATGGATTGCTGCCCGCCGTCGTAGCGGTGGGCCGCGTGCTGGGGGTGTGCCTGGGTGTTGTTGAACGCTCGGCCAAGAGTTTGCAGCGGATCGAGCGGTTGGTCAGCACGCTCGAAGTGGCGACCGCGTTCTCCCGCACACGCGAGGCGCAACCTCTGCTCGAATTGGTCGCGACGGCCGCCACGCGAATTCTGGGCTGTGAGCGAGCCAGTATTTTTCTGTGGGACCGCTACCATCACGAGTTGGTGGCGCGGCCGGCCCTCGGCATGAATGGCCGCGGGCTGCGCTTGCCCGACACGGCGGGCATCGTGGGCGAAGTTGTGCAGAGCGGCAAAGCGATTCGCGTCGACGACGCTTACCGCGATCCGCGCTTCGACAAGAGCGTCGACGTCGCCAGCGGATTCACCACCCGCAACCTGTTGTGCGAGGCGCTGCGCGACGTCGAGGGCAACTTGATCGGCGCATTCGAGGTCATCAACCGCACCGAGGGCCCCTTCACCGACGAAGATGAAGAAACGCTGGCACAGCTCGGCGTGCCGGCGGCCATCGCGTTGCAAAACGCCCGCGAACGCGAGCAGATGACCCGCAGCATCGAGCAGTTGACCGAGCAGGTGACGCAAGGCGTGCAGATCATCGGCGAGAGTCCGGCCATTGTCGCCTTGCGCGCGACGGTCGTGCGGCTCGCGTCGACCGATCTGCCCGTGCTGATCTTGGGTGAGAGCGGCACCGGCAAAGAGGTCGTCGCCCAATCCCTGCATTTCCAGGGGCCGCGGGCCGCTTTGCCATTCATTGCGGTGAACTGTGCCGCCCTCACCGAGACGCTGTTGGAAAGCGAGCTGTTCGGTCACGAGAAAGGGGCCTTCACCGACGCCCGCGAAATGCGCCGCGGCAAGTTCGAGTTGGCCGAAGGGGGAACGTTGTTCCTCGACGAAATCGGCGACATGAGCCAGGCCGGCCAGGCGAAACTGTTGCGCGTGCTGGAGCAAAAGATCATCACGCGTGTCGGCGGTTCGCAAAATATCCCGATCAATGTGCGGGTGATCGCCGCCACCAACGTCAACCTGCCCGAGAATGTGCGCCAGCGCAAGTTTCGAGAAGACCTGTACTATCGGCTCAGCGTCGTTACGCAAACTCTCCCGCCACTACGGGAACGACCCGAGGATGTGTTGCCGCTGGCCGAATATTTCTTGAAGCAGTTCTGTGCCAAAGCGCGGCGGCCGTCACTGAAGTTTTCGGCCGATGCGCGTCGACGATTGCAGGCCCACGCGTGGCCGGGCAACGTTCGCGAGCTGCGTAACTTGATGGAACGCGTCGTCTATCTAGGCAGCGGCGACAAAGTCGAAGCCGAGGACTTGGCGTTCATTCTCAGTCCGGGTCGCGAAGCGGCGCTTGAGCCCTCGGGCGACATGTCGCTCGAGATGGCCAGCCGCAAGTTCCAACAGGAGTTCATCCGCCGATCGGTCAAACGCGTGCAAGGCAACATGAGCGAGGCGGCCCGACTGCTGGGCGTCCATCGCTCGAACCTCTATCGCAAGATGCGCCAGCTCGGCATGAACGAAGTCGGCGGCGACGAATAACTCCGTAAGGGAGCCAATCGCCGCCGCCGCTCATTATTGGCGCACGATCGCGAGGGTCTTCTCACGGTCGACTAGCGGCCGATGCGAATGCCGACGCGCGGAGCACCCACATACACGCCGTTGCGCCAGTACGGCCCGTATTCGCAAACGGGGGCGACGGTTTCCACGACGGGAGTGCTCGGCACGTAGACCGTGGAATACGCGTAGTTGTAGTTGTTGTAGTAGTAGGGGCGATTCCAATACGCGCCGCCGTAGTAACCGGGTCGCGCGACAACACGCACGCGAGGAGGAGCGGCAGAGGCCGTATTCGAGGTGGCAGCAAACAACATGGCGGTTCCAACCATTCCAGCAACCAGCAGTTTCTTGGCGATCATGGCCATTTCCTTTGTGTTTCGTGGGAGGGGTCTGGATCGATCGTTTTGACTCCACTGTCTCGATCCATGGTTGGCTCTAAAGCGAACGCGGTGCCAATCGTGGTTGCTGCCGGTCCGACTCGATTTAACCACTTGTTCGCGAACGAGATAAGAATATTCGGCTAATTAAGACAGCTCAAAGTGCGATCGAAACGACCTGTCGCTGGGCAGACAACATGCCGTCACTATGATGGCATCGCCGTGTTAAGAAGCGTCCGCCGCGTCTGCGTCTAGTAGTTCGTCCACAAATTCCGAAGTTGCTGACGGCAACCGGGCGGAACGGTGTGGGAGAAGACGAGCGTGAGGCGTTTACCGCGGCGTACGCCCGCAAACCAGCCGCGGGAGATGCGCCACTGGTCGAAGATTTCGCGGGCTTGCTGCTGGAAATCGGCCGTTACTTTGCCCCGCGTCACTCGCACGGAACCCTTGGCGACGCGGATTTTGAAGACGGGCTTGGGCGAGAAAGCCATCCACGCCCCGCCGACCGCCAGCGCCAGGATCAAGAGTTCCACGAGTTCGCGCATGATTCCAGAAGCCTACCCCATAAAAAGCGGCCAATCCAGAATCTTCCGCACCGGCCGGGGTCGGGTGGCCTATTGGAAGGCGGCGTAGACCACCACTACGGTGATTCCGAGAAAGAACAAACCGCACGCGGCCAACCCAGCCTGCATGAACAGATTGGGCCGCAAGGGTGGCGGCAGCAGGGTGCGATTGACGGCCAGCGTGTGAAAGGCCGAAAAACCGAGCGCCACATTTCCCAGCACAGTGCTCAAGATGGCGATCTTGAGGGGACTCAAAATGGTGAGCGCGACGAGTCCCCACGCGCAGTAGCCCGCGAGGATTCCGTAGTAGACGTACATCACGCTGTTGCCCGGCCGGTTGCGAACCTTCGAACTGCCGATCCAAATCAAGTCGGTCCACAAACGGGCAATCAGATCGCCGGCGAAGACTGCGTTCGGGGCCAGGATGATGAAGCCGACAAAGAGCGTGCTCATCCACCAGAACGAAGCGTAATCCGGGAAGCGCGACGCCAAGCCGTCGGCGGTGAGCGCGGCCACCCGATCGTCCGATACCGGCGCGTTGCGGATGAATTCCAGCGACAGCATGCACGGCAGCGCCATGCCGACAAAGCTGCACGAAACCCAAATGATTTGGTCTCGTCGAATATGCTTGAGCCAACCGCGCCACCTCACGAGCGACTCGGAGTCGACCGGAAAAACTTTGCCGACGTGACTGAGCGAGATGCGGCCCCCACCGACGGCGCTCGGGATCGCTCCGGTCTTGGCGCCCATGCCCCAGCCTTTGTCGCGCGCGTAGTTCGAGAACAGCGCGTTCGAGAGCATGCCGGCTCCAGCAATCGCGGCAAACGCGGCCAGGAGAGGCCAATCGAGGAAGGGCAATTTCCCGTGCTGCCTCCAGTAGTGAAGCATCCCCACGCGCTCGAAGCCTTGGTTCTTGACGACAGCCTCGACAAATTCCGCGTCGCCGCCGGTCACTTCTTCGGGGCGAAAACGGGTGAGCGGTCCGTCGACAGTCTGACGCGTCACTTCGTCCGCTGACCAGACACCTCCTGCGCCAATTGTGCCCGTAACGCGCCAGACGCCGTCATCGCGTGTTGTTTCGACAAGGAAGCGGCCCGGCTTCACCATCTCCCGCACTTCAGCCAAGAGCCCGGTGCGATCGGCGGCCACCGTGGGAGCCAGCGGCGAGTGGAGTTCCTCCAACCGCGCGCCGTCCCACACACCGAACTTCGTGATCGGATCCGATTGGTTCTCCTCGAAAGTTCCCTTCAGGATGTAAGTCGTATCGCCCTTGCGCAGGCGAACGTCGAAATGCGGCCCGGCAATCACCGTGTCGCCCCGCAGCGCGACTTGGCCAAAGCGAAAGAAGCCGGTCAGCACCTCCCAGGCGTTACGCGGTGCGATCAGAAAGATCGAGATCGACACCAAGAAGCCCAGCACAATCACCAGCTTGGCCGCCATCATCCGCTCGAGCACGTTGTAGATCTTGCCGCCGAAAATCAGCGGCACAAAAGCCAGCAAAAACAGCACGTAACCCAACAGTTTGACCAACCGCGATTCGCTCAAGACGAAGCCGGCGATATGAATCAAATTGTTTCCAGGCAAATGGCCCAACAGGGCGGCGGCCAACGGCACGGCCGCATTCGATGCCATGAACGGCCAAATATGAGAAACGCACAGCACCAGGTACACGACGGTCCAAAACTTCGGGCCCGGCGCCAGACGGAAAAATCCGGCAAAGATCGGCTCACCGCAATACAGCGTGTAGCGCATGACCTCGAGGTTGTAGAAAAGTTGCGTGACGATGCTGAGCGTCGCCAGCCAGAGGAACGTGCCGCCGAACTGCGCCGAGACGGCCGGTCCAAACAGCCATTCTCCCGCTCCCACGGACGACCCGGCCAAGAGAATGCCGGGGCCGACGAGCGTTTTCCAATCACGCCACGAGTGCCGCGGAGCCGGTTCGAGCGTCGAGAGATTCCAAGGCGGCAGGTGGCCAGCTGGAACGGTGACCTCACTGGGCGCGGCGGCCGCAGAATCACCGATCAACTTGTTCGGGAGCGAAAGCTTCGCCTCGACAGGCGGTGAGTCCGCGCCAGCCAGACCGAACGGCTTGTCAGCCGGATCGAGAGGAGACACGGACATGGTCCGGCCGAAGAGAGATTAGGGTTGGACCTGTGGAGCAGTCGTCGGGGCAGGCGTGGAGCCGGGCGCGCTGGACGAATCTTGGACGTCGAAGTCCATCGTCTGCGAGCCCGCTTTGACTTCTCGTTCGAGAGTCGATCGTGTGTTGAAGTCGGACCGCACTCGCTCGCGGCCCGAGGCGTCTTTGGCCTCGATCGTGACTTTGTGCTGTCCAACGTAAGCGCCGTTCGTATCCTTTACGTACAACAAATTGTAATGGCCGTTATCGTCCGTGATGCTGATCGAAACCGAGGCGGCGAGGTGCTTGCCGTTCTGCCCCTCGCCGTAGATCGGATCCTTCGGCGCAAAGCGCACGGTGGCGTTGGCCAGCGGCTGGCCGGCCATGGTGACCTTGCCGACCACTTGCCCGAGCGGCGGCGTGTTTCCTTTTCCGGTCAGGATCTGGTTCGACAGAAAATACGCGAACCAGCACATCAGCCCGACGACCAACCCGCCCGGCAGGAAGTGGATCAGAAACTCCTTGATGCCCCCGGCGTAATCGGTCTTCGGCCCGTCGTTCTTGGCTGGCACATCCTGCCAGTACTCGTCCTGCGACTTTTTCGGGACCTTGAGCGTGGCCCCGCACGACGAGCAGAGCACCTTCATCCCGATTTTTTCGTCGGAGACTTTGAGCTTGCGGCCGCAACTACACGAGAAGCGGATCGACATCAGCGCTCCCTGCACGCGGCGATTCAGCCGGTTATTCGACGTTCCAGTTGGTGACCGGCTTGCCGTTGGAGATGCAGCCCAGATTGTTGAACGTGTTCAAGTCGATGTTCTGACTCAGAGCGCGGCAACTTCCATCGGCCAATCCCACCTGCATGATGCCGCCGGTGTGATCGCTTCCCGGCGTATCGAACGTGAAGGGACGATTCGGCGGATTGCGAGTGCTGAACAGAGTGGCCGCGCCTCCCCAAGCCCAGCCGTCGCAACTAATAGTTTGCTGTTCGGTCTGGTCGAGCACCGAACCGTTGCCGTTCAGATCGGTCCCGTTCAGTCGCTGGAGTTCGCCGATCATGATGACATTGGAGCTGCCGTTGGTGCAGTCGCGAATGCCGAGGGAACGATTAACCGAGAACAGGCCCAAGAAGTTGCCAGTTGGGACGAAACTCTCGGTGGGGTTCAGGAACTCTTGTTGGTGCAGCTGTTCGCTGGTCAGTTCCAGCGTGCCGATGTCGGTGATTTGCGGTTGCGCGGTCGTCGTATCGAGGGGCATGGGGATCTGGTTGGTGAACCAACCGATCCCGGAGCCGATACAGCCGCCGTAGTCGTTGCCTCCGCGCGTCCAGGGAATGGTGCCAGGCTGGTAGAAATCGACCCGGCGGACGTTCGTGTATTTGGCAACGTTCATGCTGCCGCGCCGCGAGGGACAGTAAAAGGCGGCGACGTCGACTTGGGCGGGCTGTGACTGGTTGGTTGACGTCAGCAGTTCGCCGTTCGCGCGGACGTTCAATTGGAAGTTCCACTCGTTATAGAGTTGTTGCTGCTCGATGAAGGGCAGGATCATCAGCATCCAACTCGTCCCGTGCAGGCCGAAGCCGCCGAGGTTTTGGTTGTTGCCGCCGCCGCCGATGGGCCCCGGATTGCCGCCCGGGGGCAGCAGCCCCAGCCCGTTGGCCGTCAACGTCGAAGCTTCAGTCGGATCGGCGTGCTGGAAGCCGTTGATGTTGACCTGATCCAGGAACAGGACGGCGATTTGCCCCATCGGGAACCGCAGGTTGACGTCGTGGTAGTTGTGCAGGGCCAGACCCATCTGCTTGAGATTGTTCAGGCATTGGGTGCGCCTCGCCGCCTCGCGGGCCTGTTGGACGGCCGGCAGCAAGAGCGAGATGAGCACTGCGATGATCGCGATCACGACCAACAACTCGATGAGTGTAAAACCCTTCAAAGCACGGCGTTGGGACACAGTGCACCTCCTTCGAGGAAGCCGGCGAAGACGTTGAATGAGACCGCAATCAGTCGACGAGGCACGGCGGCCATCTCCGGAAGGTCGGCCCGGACAGCTGGCAACTTCGCCGCTTTCAAAACGGGGGACCGTCGCGCAGGGCGCACGCCACCCCAAACCATCCCGCTATGCTATCGCACATTGGGGAATCCCGTCAAAACAAATCGCCAGATTAGACTTTCATGAACACATAAGGACGGAGGTCCTGTCGCTTTTCGTCTAGCGTTCAGCCCCCCCCTATTCAGCCACACTGTCAGCCGCCCTGTTCGGCCACCCATTGAAAGGCGGCCCGATTGAGTTCCGCGGCCGACTTTAGCCCCAGCTTGGCCTTAATCTTTTCCCGGTGCGTTTCCACCGTCTTGATGCTCAGGTGCAATTGCCGGGCGATGTCCTTCGTCGCACAGCCTCGGCCAATCTGCTCGAAAACCTCCAACTCGCGATCGGACAGGGTGTGGACCGGCGACTGGCTCGGCACCGCCTGCGACGCGGTCATCCTCCGCAGCATGCGGTCGCTCATCGCGGTGCTGAGCCACACTCGACCCGACAAAACACAACGAATCGCCTCGATGACCCGCTCCTGGCCCTCTTGCTTGTGCACGTATCCGAGGGCGCCGGCGCTCAGCACGCGCTCAGCGTACAACGATTCCTCGAACATCGAGCTAACCAGCATCTTGGTCTCGGGATTGCGGGCCTTGATTCGCTTGATCAGCTCGAGCCCACTGCTCTCCTTGAGGGACAAGTCGACGATCAACAAGTCGGGCTTTTGACTCTCGAGCAGGCGCATGGCTTCCGTCGCGTTAGCGGCTTCTCCGCAAACCGACAGGTCCGATTCGCAATCGATCAACAGCCGCAGGCCGGTGCGCACCAGCGGATGATCGTCGACGATCAGAATTCGGGACCGCGTATTTTCGACTGCCGCACGTTTCATAGTTCTGTATCAGTCTGACTCGGACACGGGTGTCGGGGTGTTGATCTGACAGACCACAGCCGTTCCGTGGCCCTCTTGGCGGCGGACTTCGAGCGTCGCATCGATCACGCCCGCGCGATACTGCATGATCCTCAAGCCCATACCGCTCCCGTTGCGCGAGGGGGTGCCGGCGACGAACCCTACTCCATCATCTTGAACAGTAACGCGCAGCGTTCCATTGGAAAGCTCCGGCCGCACGAGAATCTGCCGCGGCTGCGCGTGCTTGACGGCATTGTTGATCGCTTCCTGCACGATGCGAAAGAGATGAGTCGCCACGACATTGTCTTCGATGCAGACCCGTTCGTCTGCCTCGACGCGACAATCGATCCCGCAACGGGTACTTGTGTCGGACGCCAGCTGTTCGAGGGCCGCCATAAAACCGGCCGCATCGACCTCCACCGGCACCAATCCCTGCACGGCTGTGCGCAACTCGCGCAGCGCCTTCTGGACGCTGCCAGCAATTGTTTGGGCAATGCCAGTCTGAGGACTGTCCTCTTCGGTCAACTTCTTGGCGAGTCCCTTGGCCAAATAGCTGAGTCCCGTCAGCTCTTGGCCCAGGCTGTCGTGCAACTCGCGGCCGATTCGCTGCTGCTCGCTGCCGGTGACTTCCAGCACTTCGCGTTCGAGGTTCTTGCGAGCGGTGATGTCGCGGGCAATGATCGAGACGCCCACGCGATTGCCGGCGCTGTCTTCTAGCGGTGAGACGGATTGCGAAACGTGGATCGTCCGGCCGTCCTTGCGCACGCGGATCGCCTCGAACGCGTGCTCGGGCGGCGATTCGCCGCGCTGAATCTCCAGAATGATCCTCCGCTCCTCGTCTTCAGACTGAGAAGGGATCAGGGTGCGGCTGGTGTGACTGACGGCGTCGGATTCGGCAAAACCGAAGACGTGCTCGGCCCCGCGATTCCAACTCGTGATGCGGCCGTCGAAGGTCTGGCTGAAAATGGCATCATCCGAGTTTTGCACGATGGCGGCCAGCCGCGCGCGGGCCTCTTCCGTCCGCGCCTGTTCACGGCGCGCCAAATTGTAGGTGTAGTACATCAAGGCCAGCGAGAGCAGCATCCCCAGAATGCAGGCGAGCACCAGGCTGCCCGTGCTGGCAAACTGGATCGAAGTGCCGAACAGTCCGAATTTCAACTCCCCTTCGTACAGGCCCTCTTTCGAGCGGTAGACGCCCACCAGCCAGTTGCGATCGATCTCCGGCACCCGGTTCGGCTCGGCGAGGCCGCGGAACGCGCCCAACATTTCTTGACCGTTGTCCGAGCGAAATTCGCCCGTGAACCGGACGGGCGCGCTGGTCAGCGACTGAAGTCCGATTCGTTCGCGAAGGGCGACAATGGTCCGGCGCACTTCGGGATCAGAAGTGTGCGGATCCTCCGCGTGGCGCCCCACGTCCAGAACGATGTGCCCATCTTTGTTGTCGACGATGACGAAGTGTTCGTCCGGGTGAATGCCCCAGTGGCCGGCCTGCACCCATTGCTCCACGACCGATTTCCGAACCTGCTCCCACTTGTCTTTTCGTCCCTGATCAATCGCGGCCGCCAACATCCGCACTTCGGTGGTGGTGGTCTGGAGGTAACGTTGCTTGGCTTCTTCGCGACTTTGCAAAAAGCTGCTGATCACAACTCCCAGTGTCAGCGCAAAAGCCGCGACGCCTAGCAAGAACGCGGCCAGAGGCAGCGACGCCCGTTTGCGGAGCGCTCGGCCCAACGGCACCAGCGACAAGCCGCGCAATTCGCTCGGCGATTGGGCGTCAGCCGACAGTTGTTTGCCGTCCGTCGCGACACCATTCTGGGGGGACATGAAAACGACTCGTCGGCGGCGATTCAGGAATGCGGCAAAATAGGACCCCGCCCGCGAACGCAGGCTCGCCCGCAGCATGGCGAGTGCTCTCGACCGCAAGCTTCATCATCGCCCCACTGCGCGGCTGTTGCAATGTCGATTGCTTCAGGGAACGCTCAGGTATTCGGCCCGGCGACGACCCGCTCGAAGTGACCACTCGAACAGGGGATCAGACCTTTCGTAGCTGCGAAACGCGTCCGGTCGGCACCCATTCGACGACGAAAATGTTCCCGTCCCGATCGAAGCACGCATCGTGCGGATGAATGAATCGGCCTGCTTTCCAATCCTTTGGGGTGCCGCGCATCTTGAACTTGTCCAAAACTTGTTTGGTCCACGCGGGATCGTAGCCCAAGTGAGTGATGACCTTGTTGTCTTTATCGAACAGCGAGACGCGGGCGTGCAGGTCGGGGACCATCATCACGTCGCCACGCAGGTCGAAGTGAGCGGGAAAGCTGACATCGTGAACGAAGCTCAGATGCTTTCCGTCGAGCGTGAAATATTGCAGCCGAGCATTGGCACGATCGGCCACCACCAGCGAAAGAGTTCGGCCCGGGCGATCGTCCAGCCACAATCCGTGCGGCGTTTTCATTTTGCCGGGAGCCTCGCCGGAACCGCCCCACGTGCGCACCCAGTGGGCCTCTTTGTCGTATTGATGGATGTAGTTCGATCCGTAGCCGTCAGCGATGTAAAAGCCGCCGTCGGCGGCGAAGGCGACGTTGGTCGGGCTGTACTTCTTATTGTCGGTGTAGACGCCGGGCTCTTCCGGCACCCACTTGACCCACACGTGCTCCCCCTTGAGGGTCGTCTTGGCGACGATGCCATGCTGGACATCGCACAGATACAGGAACTCTTCGTTCCCCTCTTTGCGAAGATCGATGCCGTGTCCGCCGCGATGAAATTCCTTGCCGAAGGAGCGGACGAACTTCCCTTGCGGGTCGAAGACGACAATCGCGTCCATCGGGGTCTTGGCATAGTTGCGGTGCTTGACGTAAATGAGGCCCGCCTCGTCGACGGTCACGCCATGCGTTTCGCCCCAAACGATGTTGCTTGGCAGTTCGCCCCAAGTGTGGCTGACGACTTCGTACTGATGCTCGCCGCTACCCAGCACGGGCGCTTTGCTGCCGGCCTTATCGGTAGCGCGAAGAATTGTCGGCCCAGCCGCGGCAGCCACCACGGTCGCCGTGCCAGCCGTTTTCAAAAACGAGCGTCGAGAGGTGGAAGTGGGCTGACTGGCGGCGTGATTATCGGAGCGACGTTGAGGGCGAGGAGTCGACATGGCGGGCTCGCTGAAAAAGTCGAAGGTGGGTGCAAGCGCTACGCGATTGATGATAGTCCGCCCCCGCGGGCACCCACAATTCAGCCGAGGCTTGCCAGCGCAGCATCGCGCCCAATGGAACGCGATATTCAGTTGACGCTGATATCGAGCGGCGGCCGCTCGACGACCTTCGGCGGCGGGCTCAGCGGATCGGTGCCGAGCACCATCGGACCCGGCGGCCGGTTCGCGTTCGCATTGGTGCAAGTATTCGGCTGATCGCGAAACGCCGTCATCGGGTAAAAGATCCCGGGGCTGGTCGTAATAGCCGCGAGTCCGCCGTCGACGGGAGGCGGCGCCGGATCCATGCCGTAGATCTGGCGCTCGTAGCTGCTGCTGAAGCCCGCCGGCAGATGATAGCTGGGGACGATGCAACCCGCCGAGGCGCCGGCCGTCGCCAACACCAGCCAAGTCAATCGCCCGAAACGTCCCCTCATCCGGCAATCTCCCCCCAGAGACCGTCTCCTTTAATATCGGCACAATCACACGGGCGGGGAAACGAAAACGGGGCCATCCGAGTCAGACGGACGGCCCCGCGATACTCTCTCGACTCAATCGCCTACTTGGCGGCGGAGAATCGCTTCGCCACTTCGCCCCAATTCACCACGTTCCAAAAAGCTGTGATGTAGTCGGGTCGGCGGTTTTGGTAATGCAGGTAATATGCGTGCTCCCAGACGTCCAGACCCAGAATGGGTGTCCGGCCCTCTGAAAGCGGCGTATCTTGGTTGGCCGTGCTTTCGATCGCCAACTTTCCCTTATCAGAGGAGAGCCAGGCCCAGCCGCTGCCGAACCGAGTCGTCGCCGCTTTGGCGAACTGTTCGCGAAACGCGGCCATGCTGCCGAACGTGCTGGTGATGGCCTGGCCCAAGTCGCCGGCCGGATCGCCGCCCGCTTTCGGTCCCAGAATCGTCCAGAACAGACTGTGATTGGCGTGACCGCCGCCGTTATTGCGAACGGCGGTGCGAATGTCCTCGGGAACGGACGACAGCTCGCGCATCAACTGGTCGATCGGCTTGCTGGACAGATTGGGATGTTTCTCGAGCGCCGCATTGACGTTGTTGATGTAGGCCTGATGGTGCTTCGTGCGGTGGATGTTCATGGTTTGCGCATCGATGTGCGGCTCGAGCGCGTTTTCCGGATAGGGCAGCTCAGGAAGCGTGTAGGCCATGGTCAGGATCTCCTTCAACCGTCGGTGTGCCGTAGGTGCTAATCGAGCAAAACGGCCAGCTGTTGCCGGCCAGCGCTGTTTGTGCCGGATTAATTCCGGCCGTGTTCTTTTGGCCAGCTCGAAGCTGGCAGTCTTCTGTCGGCCGAGGGGCCCCGGCCAGTGATATTCTAGCGCTTCAGAGCGGTCTCACAACCATCACTCAAAATCTCACCTGGCATTGCTCAAAATCTCACCTGCCCCCAAATGCGAAAAACGAGCCACCGAACAAAGTCGGTGGCTCGTTCCGTGCGATGGTTGACGCTTGCTCGATTTGTGACTCGGTCACCTACCCGTTAGGGAGCGGAGGGACCATGGATATTTGGCCGAGTCGTAAACGACCTTCGACAGGCCGGCCCTGCGGGAAGCCGGCTAGCCGGTGCGGGCGTCCAGAGCGACGCCAACCTTCACACTGCGGACTTCTGGGTCAGAACTTCGGAAGAGAAAGCTTGCGAGAGACCAATCCGCTGCGGATTAGTTCTCCATATGAAATGGGGTTTCGGCGTGGGCGAGATCGCGTTCGGTGATTTCGTTCGGCGTTTCCTCGACAGAGCTGGCTGCGTTTTGAACGGCATCCGCTTCGATGGGACGTCGCTCTTGGGCGCTGCGGAATCGGCGACGGGCCGGCGATTCGTTCGCGTTGTGATCGTCGACATTCGACAGACCGCGCGATTCAGCCGGAGCAGCAACCGTCTCGACTTCGTTCGAAGCCGTGCGTTCGGCCGGTTGCCAGCCCGCACTCAGCAAGCGCTGACGACCTTCGCGGCGAAGAGCGGCCGTCTCGTCGGCCGGCGAGCGACGCTCTTGATTGCCAACGCTCATGGCACGGCGATCGACGGCTGAATGGGCGACAGGTGACGGTGCGGCGGGCGCGTCCGTTTCATCGTTATGGGGAATCGGGCGGGCCACTCGTGCGGTCGGCTGTTGCTCGGCCGCTTCAGGCGCGGCGTCGGGGCTTTGGGCACGAATCACCGGCTGACGACCGCGACCGTCAGCCTGAGCCATCATCTGTCCGTTCGGCAGTTCCAGTTCCGGGCTGCCGGCCATCACCCAATCACTCCAGCGACGCTCGAGCGTGGCAACGTCAGGCAAGCCGTAGTAGGTGCGAATCGCGTAGTTCCAATCGCGCTCGTGCGCGTCTTGTAGAAAATGCAAGTACCGATCCTTGCCACCCGACTGCACCAGATAGTCGGCCAACGAATAGCCCTCGGCATACATCGTCAGCACGGCCTTCATGTCGGTCGGATATTCCTTCATCGAAATCAGTTGAGGCAGCGGAATGCGCTGCGGCGTGTTGAAGACTTGTCGCAGCAGCAACAGCTGGCGGTTTCGTTCCGATTCATGCTCGACTAGCGACGCGGCCCCTTCGTCGGCCCAGCGGGGAAGCGGGCGACGAAAATGGCTGGCGAAAATCGTGTGGCTCACCTCGTGCGGAATCACGCTGTCGAGAATCCGCTCGGCCGAGCCCTGCACGCGCATGTTCCAGTTGAAGACCTGACCGCCGGCGAAAGTGAAGGTCGTCGCACCGCCGGCTCCGATCTGCCCGACGGCCGTGATCGTCACCTGACAGGGGCGATACCAGCGTGGCAACTCGCGTCCGAGCCACTCGCGAGCCAAGACCGAACGATAACGTTCGGCGGTTTCGCCAACCTGCTTGGCGAACTCGGGGCTCGGTGCGCTGACGACGAAATTCGGCGTCGCGTACGAGTAGTTGGCGGCCTGCGATGAAGCGGCGGCCAGCAGAAGCAGCGCGGGAACAAACACGGCCAGGCGCAACAGCCGAGCATCCATGCGAGTATCTCTTCCCTGAGATCGTTTCCCAAACACAGGCGGCGAAATCCATTCGTCCGCGAATCGGCAAATCCGGCCGATGGTTCCCTGGGGAGCAAAGTTTAAACCATTTACCCAAAACTCGCACAGAGAAATCTCTAACCGAGCCCGTTGACGCCGTAAGTTTTTTGCCGACAACAATTTGCGAATTTATCGCTCCATTAAGCAATTGCAACGAGCCCGCCCCGCCCAGCGGCCGTGCCTGTAACTCTTACAAAGGTTGCCTCCGTTCCCAGCGAACGCGATGCGGTGTTGAAGCGGAGCGGATTGGCACCACTAAGGCACGAAGGCACAAAGACGCACGACTGCGGTCGACATTAGATCCCAGCGTTGACACGCTGGGCTATGCTCTGTCGCCCCCTTGCGGGGGCTGCGGTTGAACTGCGGCGTTGCTCTGTGTTTGGGCCACATCTTGCGTCCCCACCTTATTCGAGAACGTGTCCGGACCTGACTTTGGCAGAGGCAACACCTCGACACCCTCAATGGGTGGCACTGGCGGCTTGTCCGCCAGTGGATTTGTCGGTGTACCGGGGTCGACAGCGCGGAGGCGGTCGCCGATCCAGCCGACGAGCTTCGGGCCGACAGCGCCGGTCCCGGACCGGTCCACAAAGTGTCCGGACCTGAGGTTGTACACTTTCTGGTCAGGCGGATGGGCACGCCGGGCTTCGACCGCGGCCGGGGACAGATCCATCACGCTGGGAATCCGCTGGTAGGTCACTTTGAACCGTCGGCGATCGACCTGTTCCTCCGTCTTTTGCACCACTCTTTCTTCGACGAGCACCTGGAAGATCCGCTTCATGCGTTCGCCGTTGATGCCCAGTGCGTCGCGGATCACGGTCGCGTTGCAGCCGTCCGGATACGCGGCCAGAACCTCCCACACTCGCTGGCGCTGATGTCCGAAGGCCGCCGCACGGCGACGTAACCGCCGATCTTCGCTGGCGGCGGCAAATCGCTCATCGACTTGGGCCTCGGCCGAGGTGACCGGGCGAAGGGTCGTTTTCCAAGCGCAGCCTCCCGGCTGGCCGACGGTCCCTTCGTCGATGTCCAGTTCCCACAACCCTTGGTGACCGACACGACTACCCCCAGTCAGCCACAACTCGTGCTTGCCCGTTCCCGGATCAAAGGGGCGACGACGCGACAGCAACAACCACTGAGCCGAGAATTCGGCAAAGCCGCTTCCCGCCACGTCATCGAGCGTGGCCGGATCGCCGGACTTGCGCGATCGCTTGCAATGATGCACGAGGAGCACCGTGCAGCCGGTCGACTTGCACAGATCGGTCAGCGGCCGCAGAAGTTGTCCCATCGCAAACAGGTCGCGCGAGTGGTCGCCGCCCAGCGCCAGGTAAGCCGGATCGATCACCACACAAACCGGCTTGTGTCTCTCAACGAGTTGCTCGAGCGCGAGCACGTCGGCCGGCTGATCGAGCCGCGGCAAATCGGCTGACAGCACTAAGTTGCCGAGCGACTCGAGCGCGAGACCGCGCTGCGCACAGATCCGCCGCGCGATCGATTGCAATGCTGGCAGCCCCGATTCGCCCGAGAGAAACAGCACTTTGCCCGGCTCGGGGACCGGAAAGCGACCAAGAAACGGCGTGCCGCTGGCCAGCGAAATCATCAAATCGGCCGCGAGGGAAGTCTTAAGCGTCTTGAACGCCCCGAAGATCCCACCCGGCTGACCGGCGATCAGAATTCCCGGAATCAGATACCGCGTCTCGAACCGACTCGAATTAAGTTGGGCACCGGAAAGCAGGCGAAACCGTTCTTTCGAAGGCGCGTCGATCGACAAGCCGTGTGGCCGGGGCGCCCCGCTTTGCGGATCCCCCGGAACTCCATCGAGGACACGGGGACTTCCGCTGCGCGGAACACCCCCGGCACCCGGCGATTGCTGGATCCGGGTGGCTGGGGTCGGCGTCTTCGCCGCCCCCAGAGGTGCCACGTGGGACGGGATTGCCGGACCCGACTGGGGGCTCGCCTGCGGCTCGACCCCAGCCACCCCGATGGGACGTTGTGCGCTCGAAGCCTGCGCAGACCTCCGTCCAGTCCCAGCAATCGGCGTCGAGTCGTGGCCGTTCGCATGCCCATTCGCGCTGCGGTTCTGATCCGCGTTGGCGTGTCCGTATTTGAGGGCGAGGCCGTACTGCCGATTCGAATTCACAACGTCTTCCGTCTCGAGCAGCTCGAAGAGTTCCCTCACGCGACGCTCCTGTTCCCGACGGTATTCGGCCTCGCTCGAGAAAGTCTGATCTCCCAACGTCCACAGATTTCGTCGATCATTCTGACCAGGCATGTCGCACTTCCAGATTTGGGTTCTTGCAAAAACAAAGGCCCTATCTCTATTTTCCAAATTCTGGAATTCCCACCAGACCGAGTTTCTACGCGCGTAGAAACAACCGTTCAAAATCGAAAGCCGCTCGCAGTCGTGGCACCCCAGCGCGTAGAAACAACTTCAGAAGTTGCTGGACGTGGGGCGACGAAAAGAAGAGTTTTTTCTGTTGTTCGCGAAGACACGACGAAGGATTTCGAGCCGCGACCGTGAGGGAGCGGGCTATTACGGGTAGAAGCGAGCGTTAGACCCCGCTCCCTCACGAACATTTTGCATCTCGGGCGCAAGTCATTGCGACCCGGATGAACGAATCAACGGGGGAAGTCGTAGCGAGGCACACTTTTCCCAAGCCGACGGCTTTGCCGTCGTTCTGGCGTGCTCACCAGTCAGACGACGGCAAGCCGTCGACTTGGGAAACGGAACGCGGCAATGATTCCATCTTCGACGGGTTCCACTGCAGCCGTCTCGGCGAGTTACGACATAGATGCAAAACGGTTCTCACGGTCGCGGCTCCAAAATTCGATCGATTCCCGTATCCCCTGAAAACGCGTGCGGCTCAGCCGCGTCTTCTTAGCCGAATCCGTGGCGGTGCGCGCAGCGCCGCTGCGACTACGCTATAAAGTCATCTGACCCGATCGCTGCGCGAACAACCGCGGAAGAAAACCATGTCCGAGCCGGCAACTGGGAAAGCGGGATGGATTGCCGTCTACATCTTGAGAAGAGGGCGGCAGTATCGAGTGAGCATCGTCGATGCTCTTCTCGCGGACGGTTGGACGATCGACGACGAACAATCGGTGTGCGTGGAAGCCTCGACCGATCTCGGGAAGTTGAAAGACGAAATCGATCGGCGGTGCCAACCGCCCCTCACGCGAGCCGAGGCACTGGCCGTGGTGGCAGCCCTGCGCGGGCACGTGCTCGACCAGCCGATCGGAAGCAAGTATTCGACGATCGAGTTCAGCGGCCAGAAGTACGCCACGCTTTTGCGTCGGTTTGGTGCCACGTGGATCGACGGGCTGATCTTTGCGCCGCTGACGTTACTTTATCTCTACGCGCCTGTGCGTTCGGCATCGGCCCCTTGGCAAGTGCTCGTGTACGTCGCGTATTGTTCCGCGTACCCGCTTTACTCCATCTGGATGCACGGCAAGTATGGCCAGACACTCGGGAAGATGGCTTGCAAAGTCATCGTGCTCGATGTCTCTGAAACGCCTCTGAGCATGAAACAAGCCGTCTTACGCAACATCTATGCAGTCGTCGTCGTGCCCATCGACCTGGTCGTGAACATTCCCCTGATTATTCGTGGCATTGATATTACTAACCGCGCGAATTGGAGCGTCACCGATCGGATCCTGCTGTACGTGGGAATGGCTTGGTTCACGCTCGAAATCATCACCGTGCTTGCCAACCGCAAGCGCCGCGCGCTGCACGATTTCATCGCCGGCTCGGTGGTTGTCCGCACATCCTAACCGTGGCACTGCGTGACGAACGATCAACACTCGACCAAAAAGAAAAAGGGGAACACCCCTCCGCGCAATGCGGCCAGAGTGTTCCCCCAATGGTCGAGTGAAATTGAGTGCCGGCTGAGCCGCTTCTACGCGGTTGCGGTGAAGGTGCCCGAGCCGGAGACGCTCACGCCGCCGCCCAAGGCGGTCGACGGGAAGCTCCAGGTGCCGTTAATGACTTTGCCGGTGGACGTCGGAGCGCCCTGACCGCTGAAGGTCACGGTGATCGTGGCGCCGTCATCGGTGAAAGTCGCGCTGCCCGAGATGACGCCGTTCTCATCGATGGTGCCGGTGCCCGTCGCGGGGATGCCCGGAACGGAAACCGTGACCGTGCCGTTCGAGATCGTGAAGTCGGCCTCGTTGTTCGACAAGATCGAACCGGGAATCGGGTTATTGGTGATGGTGCCGTTGTTGTTTTCAACGACGTTGCCGGAAGCGGTTCCCGTGTAGGAGCCGTCGAGCACGAGCACGCTATGGAAGTTATAGGTGCCGCTGCCGGTGAGGGTGACGCCGCTGGCGACAGTGGTGGTCTTGATGCTCCACGTGCCACTGCCGTTGACACCCTGCATGCCGCGCGAGGCGGGGCCACCGGACGTGACGGTGATCGTCACTCCGTTCTCGGTGAAGGTGCTCGTGCCGGTGACGCGGCCGGTGACGTCGATCGTCGCGCTCCCGGTCACTCCGCTTGCGCTGGGGAAGGTGACCGTCATGACCCCGTTGTTAATGACCGCTGTAAAGGGCGACACGTTGACGGGCGTCGTCGTCTTGGTCCCGTGGTCGTTGACGGTCAACGATCCCTGGTAGGTCCCGGCATAGTTGCCGTTGAAGTTACTGAGAACTTGGGGGGCGCTGGCCGACCAGCTTCCGCTGCCGGTCGCGGTGACGCCGCCGCCCAAGTTGACCGAGAAGCTCCACGTGCCCGAGCCAACCGTCTGAATGGCGTTGACGTTCGTGATTTTGCCAACGACCGAGACCGGAACGGTGCCGCCGTTGTTTGGCACATTCACGGTGCCGGTGATGTTGCGACCGAGGTCGACGGTTCCGCTGCCGTTGCCGCTGGGCGTCGTGAAGGTGATGGCGCCGTTATTGATCGCCATCTGAAACGCAGTCGACGTGACGGCGGTCGTCGTCTTGGTGCCGTTATTATTGACTGTGATCGACCCCTTGTAGGTGCCGGTGAAATTGCCGTTGAGAATCGCCAGGGTCGCGGACGACAGCAGCGTCCGCTCTTCCAGGTTCTCGATCCCTGCACAGTTCGGCGAAACAAAGACGCGCGCGCGAGATCGAGCACGGGGACGGGAACGCAACAAAGCGAGCAATTGCGGCACCATCGTGTTACCTCCGGGTGAAAGCTTCCATGGACGGAGAACAACTGTGGAGAAAAACCACTGGCCCGCAAACGCCGACTGCGAAGAGCTGCGAGAAGAAATGATTGAGCAACTCGCCCGCGCGGCAGGCGAATGATACCCGCGCTGTGCGGCGCTTCAAAGGATCGCGAGACGGAAAAATAACAATCTCTTCACCGATTCGGCGGACAGATTGTGTTCATTTGTCATCTAAGAGTTCGACCGCCTCGAAGCGCTTGCCTTCCATCAGCTCGAGGCTCGCGCCGCCACCCGTGCTGACGTGGGTGACGCGATCGGCCAGGCCGAACTGTTGGATCGCCGCCGCGCTGTCGCCCCCGCCGATGATGCTGGTGGCGTCGCTGTCAGCGACGGCTTGCGCGACCGCGCGCGTGCCCGCGTCGAAGGGGGGCATCTCGAAGACTCCCATCGGTCCGTTCCAGATGACGGTCTTCGCGGTGCGAATGGCTTCGGCAAACAGCCGTGCCGTCTGCGGTCCGATGTCGAGCCCTTCGTAGTCGTCTGGAATTTGTCCGGCCGCAACGATTTGTTTCTTGCAGTCGGCCGCGAAGGCATCGCCGCAATGCGTATCGACAGGCAGCATCAACTTGTCGGCACCAGCCTCGAGCAACTCGCGAGCCAGCTCGACTTTGTCCGGCTCGACCAGGCTCTTGCCGACCTTGCCGCCTTGGGCCAGCGAAAACGTGTACGCCATGGCGCCGCCGATCAGCACGCGGTCGCAAATCGACAGCAAGTTGCGGATGACGTCGATCTTGTCGGAGACTTTGGCCCCGCCGAGGATGGCCAGGAACGGCCGTTGCGGATGGGCGAGCGTCTCCAACAAATACTGCAGCTCTTTGGCGAGCAGAAAGCCCATCACTTTCGGCTTGTTACCCATCGCGCGCGGGACGGCGACCATCGAGGCGTCGGCCCGATGGCAGGTGCCGAACGCATCGTTGCAGTAGAGGTCGCCCAGGCCGGCTAGCGCCCGAGCGAACTCGGTGTCGCCCGCTTGCTCGCCCGCGTGAAACCGCAGATTCTCCAACAGCAGGACGCCCCCCGGCTTGAGTGCAGCGGCCTTGGTCCGAGCCTGTTCGCCGTTCGCCTCGGGAGCGAACTCGACCGGACGGCTCAGCAGTTCGCCGAGGTGCTGGGCGACGGGTTGCAAACTGTATTTCGGCTCGGCCCCTTTTCCCTTGGGGCGACCGAGATGACTCATCAGGATCAACTTGCCGCCCCGCGTCAGCACCGATTCGATGGTCGGCAGAGCCATGCGGATCCGCAGGTCGTCGGTGATGCTCTGCTGCTCATCCAAAGGCACATTGAAATCGACCCGCATCAACACGGCGCGGTTCTTGACGTCAACGTCGGCAATCGAACGCTTGGGCATGAAAGCTCCGCAGATCGCAAACGGCCCGAGGCTTGGGCCAACAAGATTTTGGGGACTTAGAGCCGCGACTGTGAGAGAGCGGGGTCTAACGCTCGCTTCTACGCGCAATAACCCGCTTCCTCACGGGCGCGGCTCAAAGGCACGATCGAATTCCCGGACGGCCGTCCCTATCGCCCGTGCGATTTCGCCCAGCTCTTATACTCCGGAGATTTCACGAAGTCACCAAAGGTGGCGGCGTTCCGCATGTCTCCAAACTTGACGCCTTTCGCTTCGGCCTGCTTAAGCCATTTGACCGTGTCGGCGTAGTTGTGCCGCTCGAGCGACAGATCGATCAAGGCGTAATACCCGCGCAACAGCGTCGGCTCTTGGGCGACGGATTTTTCGATGACCGCGCGAGCCGCGTCGAGCTTTTTCTCTTGCTCCAGAACGCTCCCTCGCAGCACGTTGAGATACGGATCGCCGCCGACCGACTTGTCGACGCGGTCGATCGCTTCGAGCGCTTTCGCGTAGTCCTTGCGAATGATGTGGGCGTCGATCGAGATCAGGTCGATCATGGCGTCTTTGGGATGCTGCTTGCGGAAGGCGTCGATCGTCGCCAGGTATTCCGCGTTGCCGATCCCTTGCGTCGCCAGCAGCCGCATCGTCAATGCGGGCGTCGATTGCTGGACGGTCGGCGGCAATTGCGCATAAACGCTCATCGCCTGCCGCCAGTCTCGTTGGCGCACGTACAAGCCCATCTGCGAGACTTCATTAATATGGGCGACGAGGTCCTTTTCCTCTCCGGAAAGTGAGTCGAGACTGGCGCCGCCCTGCTTGTGGGCGAGCGGCAAGAACGATCGGCGGAGGTTCTGCGAATACATTTCGCCGATCAGGAACACGTAACAATCAGCGGCGGCCACATTGCCGTCTTTCGATCGGCCCAAAACCCAGTCGTGATAGTTGAGGGCGCCGTTGGTGCTGATCAATCGAAACAACACGCGCACGCGACCCGCTTCGCGATGCGTGTGCAATGGCCGATACTCGCCCGGCCCGTCGATGGCTCCGATGATGGCCCGCCCGAAGCCGCTGCGGGGTGAGGCGGTCGCCGCTTTGAGATCGCGTTCGAAGTGCGCGCGAAACTCTTTGAGCTGAGCGGAGTTCCCCGGTAACGCGGTGGCGGTGGCGACGAACGCGTCCCAATCGACCGCCTTGTTAAACGCGTCGACGTCTTGAACGCTCACGGCGTGCTGCAGGGCGATGGCCCATTTCCGCGCGTCGTCCAGCGTGATTTCTTTGGTCGCCGATTTCGCCCCGGCGGGTGGCGAATCGCCCGGCGCTGCCGACCCGAGTCGGCCCAATCCAACAAAAAGCACGACGCACGTCAGGCTGAAGGCAGGGAGTCGAAGGAGCTGATTCATCGGGAGGCTCGCTGGATTTGTCGAAACGGCTGGTTAGATCTGTCCGAGGTCGAACTTCCGGCTTCTGGCGCGTCTGAGCATACCAAAACGACGTCCGGGTTACGCCTGGCGCCGGCCATCCCCTGGCCGCTTGGCCACACTCTGCGAAAGGCAGTTACGGGCAGCACGAAGGGCGAATTTTGTTAGGCAGGTATGAAGGGCCAGCCGGGCAAACCCCCAAAGTCCTCGTTTCCCGTCGCCGTCCTCCCCGGCGGATTGGCCTTTCGGTCGGCCGGTGCGCCTCGGGCGATTTTCTTGGACCATACTCTACGGGGAAACCCCCGCCTGTTGTCCGGATTTATCGCCTCCAGCGAATCGATCGATTGGGACGAACGTAGCGATCTCACGGAGCCTTCGAGATCGCTGAGAGTTCATTGGGCCATGCTCACATCCCCCGCTCGCGAACATAACGCCAAGTGCCCGAGCCCGGTCGTCGGCCGGAAAACGGGACGCGGGAGAACGGGACGACGGAGAACGGGACAATGAAGTGGGCGGCCATCTGTGAACAGGCGCTGGCCGGGTTCGAAATGTCGTCGATGCCGCCGACAGTCGAACTGCCGGCGCTGCCGTATGTCGTCACGCTGTTCGCGCAGCGTTCCCGCGATGAGAAGGTTCCGCTGAAAGAACTGGCCGGAATTCTGGAGACCGATTCGGCACTGACGGTCGAACTCCTGAAGTACGTGAACTCCTCGGCCTGTGGTTTACGAAGCAAGGCCCATACGGTCCTGCAAGCACTTTCGTTTCTTGGATGCAGCCGCAGCCGGCTGTTCGTGATTGCGACCGGCATCGAGGCGGCGATGCGGGCTCGCTGTTCGAAGCTCATCGACCAGACGGCGTTCTGGAGCGACAACCTGCAGAAGGCGATCTTCGCCCGCGAAATCGCGTTGCTCCTGCGAACCGATCCCGACGTCGCGTTCATCGGCGCGCTGCTGCAGGATTACCTGCTGCCATTTTTGACGAATGACCTGGCAGACGAATATCGCAACTTCCTGCAGGCACGGGAGACTCCGACCGAGACTCTGAGTGAGTTTGAGCAGGCACGTTTCGGCTGGGACCACGGATTGGCGGCCGCCTGCCTGGCGCACGCCTGGAAACTGCCCCCCGAGCTGGTCTGCTGCATCCTGTACCATCACGGCGGCCTGCAGATCTTGACGGATGCGCAACTGGGCCGATCGCCCGTCGCCGCCACCGCGCTGTCGGCCCTGCTGCCCGATCAGTTCTGCCCGGGACAGCAAGGCTTGGAACTCTTGTCAAAACTCGAACGAAAATGGCCCGCCTTTCGCCTGGAGCGGTTAGCCGAATCCGTCGATCGGCAGTACCAAGAGATGGGCCTCGGCATCCGATCCGAATCCTCGCTCGTGCAACGCTGCCAAAACTTGGACATCGAACGAGCGGCCGTTCCGGTCGATGCGGTCGCCGATTGAACAATCGACGATGAGCCTTTGATCGGCGGGGGTGGCCGGGGCGCCCCCGCCACCCAGTGCCCAAATCTCGTTGGGGGTGCCATGCCCACGGCTCGGCGTGGGCATGCCTCATCACGCTCGCTTGCTTGCGCCCACCCTTTGCGCGGTCTTTCAATTCGGCTACATATCACCTGCAAGGATGCCCGAGGTCGAAGTCCGCTCGCTCCTGGTGAATTTTGAGCGCCGGCCTGACTCACTTAGACGCGCGACGCATGGATAACCTGGTCCGCCGAGAGATCATCGCCGACGCCCGGACGTTCGTGATCAAGATCGGCACCAACGTCCTGTCGCGCGACGACGATACGATCGACGTCGACCGCATCGCCCAAATCGCCGAACAGATTCACCGCGTGCGCGAGACGGGCCGCCAGGTCGTCGTCGTCTCCAGCGGAGCGATCGGCGCGGGGATGGGACTGTTGGGGCTGAAGACGCGGCCCACCGATTTGCCCCATCTGCAAGCCGCCGCTGCCGCCGGCCAGGCCCATTTGATTCGCCTCTACGACGACTGCCTGCGCAAGCACGGGTACCACGCGGCCCAGGTGCTGCTCACCGCCAACGACTTCAAGAGTCGCACGCGTTATCTCAACGTTCGCAACACGCTGCACACGCTGTTCGAGTACAAGGCGATCCCCATCGTCAACGAAAACGACACGGTGAGCGTGGCCGAGATCAAGTTCGGCGACAACGACCAGTTGGCCGCGATGGTCACCGGTCTGCTCACCGATCCGCTGTTGATCATTCTGTCGATCGTCGACGGCCTGTTCGACGGCGATCCGAAATCGCCCCTTAGCAAGCTGATTCCGCTGGTCGATCAGTGGAGCGATTCGCTGATGAGTTTGGCCGCTCCCGGCCGCAGCTTGCGGGGCATCGGCGGAATGCCGTCGAAGCTCGAAGCCGTGCGCACGGCCACGAGCGTGGGCGAGAGTGTCATCATCGCCAACGGCACGCGCCCCAACGTGCTCGACGACATCCTGGCCGCCAAGGAAATCGGCACGCTGTTTATCGCCAAGGGCAAGGATCTGCCGGCGTGGAAACGCTGGATTGGCTTCACAGTCCGCCCAAAGGGGCGCTTCACGCTCGACGAGGGAGCCCGTCGCGCCGTCGAGACGCAGGGCAAGTCGCTCTTGGCAATTGGGATCACGGCCGTCGAAGGCGAGTTTGCGAAAGGCGAAGTCGTTTCGCTGGTCGACCGCACCGGCGAAGAATTCGCCCGCGGCCTCTCGAACTACAACGCCAGCGAAGCCCGCACAATTGCCGGCAAGCGGACCGAAGAAATCGTCCAAGCCCTCGGCAGCCTGCCGTACCAGGAAGTGATCCACCGTGACAATCTGGTCGTGACGACCTGATATAAGGACGCGCGATCCCGTAGGGTGGGACAAGGCCGCGAAAGCGGCCGCAGGCCCACCGCTTTGCCCGCTTAGTCGCAATTCCGTCTTGCGCGCGAGCCCGAAATCAGAGATGGTGGGCCTGCGCCTCTCCGCTGGCGAGACTTGTCCCACCCTACGTTGCCTCGCCCCATTCAGGCTCGTTCCATGCCGGCGTCGGATCCGATCTGCCCCAATCCGCGTCATACTCGCCCGCGCGCACGAAACGGTGAAACGACGACCACTTCCAATCTCTCACGCGCGTTACGAGATTGTGCCTCCGCGGATTCCAATGGATGTAGTCGACGCACCGCTTCAAGTCGGTTTCATCGCGAACCGTGTGTTCCCAATAGCGCCTCTGCCAGATGCCACGTTCTCGATGCTTCACGCGCGAGGCGGACTGCGGAACTTCCTCCCCACCGCCGGCCAGCCATAACCTGCTGAATTCCTCCTTGATCCGCATCCATCGCAGCGGAAATCGATCGTCGCCGCGGGGCAGCGTCCATACCGAATGCCAATGTTCGGGAAGCAGAACGATGGCGAGGAGGTCGAACGGATAATCAGCGTTGACCTTCTTCAATGCCTCGCGAAGACAGTCGCGACCAAGCTCGGTGGTCAAGATCGGCCGCCGCTCGAAGGCGACGCACGTGAAGAAGTAGGTTCCGCCGGCAACGTAATTCCTCCGATAACGAGGCATGAGCGAAGCCGTAGGGTGGGACAAGGCCGCGAAAGCGGCCGAAGGCCCACCGATTGATAGAAAAGTGAAACTCACATTCAGCAAGATGGTGGGCCTGCGCCTCGCCGCTGGCGAGGCTTGTCCCACCCTACGAGCCTGCCGTATGCCGAAGTGATCCACCGCGACAATCTGGTGGTCACTTCTTAAGAGCCGGAACTTCGACCTTCAGCTCTCGCAGCAGTGCGCAGGCCAACACGTGGTTGGAGTTCTCCCAATCATCCGACTGGGCTGCCAGGATGAGGTATTTCTTGGCGTCGTCGAGATCGCCCCGGTTCTTGAGGAAGACGCCAGCGAAATAGAGGAGAACGGACGGGTAGAGTTTCTTCGGTGCGGCCTGCGCCTGGAGCTTGTCGAATTCGGTGAGATTCAGGTGCGGGACTTCCTTGGTGGTCACTGTCTCGCGCATCAAAGCGGCGAGCCGCTTATAAAAATCTTGCGTGGGCGCCTCACCGTAGTTGTGCGCGAGCGTGGTGCTCATGACCTCGGAGAGGAGTCGATCCCGGTTGACCTCTTTGCCGATTCCGTCGGCAATCATTGCCGCCAAGAGTCCGATGTAAGGATCCTTTCTGAGTTGGTAGGCGCGCTCACAAACCAGTAGCGATTTGCCCGGCTCCTTGGTCAACAGGTAGTAAATCGCAATCTGCACATATTCCGGCGAGTACATTCCGGTCCCCAAGGCCTCGAACCGTTTGTGAGCGGCCTCGTTTGCCGCGGCGACGTCGCCCCGACCGGTGCGATGACACCAATACAGCCAGTCCGAGTTCTCATAGCGCAACGCCTCCGCGCGAACGAGTCCTTCGGATTTCTTCCATTCGCCAAGCATCTCGTGACAGCGAGCGGCCGTCAGCAGTGACCAGCCCGAAAAACTTTGAGCGGCGGCGTCGGCATAAGTGACGGCTTCTTGGTAATCGCGCTTGTCGAGCAGGTGGTTCGCGATCTCGTTTTGAATCGAGGCTTGCTCGAGCCCCAGCGGAGGCAGATCGATCGCCTTATCCAGCGTCTCTTTCCATTTCGCGTCGTTTTTCTGAGCCTTGTAAGCGGCGGCCAGGGAGCGATAGGCCGCGTAGCTCGGATGGATTTCCGCGTGCCGTTTTGCACAGCGCTCCGCGTCGCTCCAGCGTTTGAGCGACAAGTACCGGTTCGTGAGTGCGTTGAGGACGAGCGGCTCGTCGGCGAAGTCTCGCTCGTATTTGTCGACCTCGGTTTTGGCCCGCGGCCAATCTCGCGCGATGCGCATCGCGACCATCAGCGGCAACTTGCTGTACAACGTCCAACACCGAATCATGTTGGGTGGGCCGTAGGTGGGATCGTCGGGCGGGCCGAACAAATCGGCTTTCATGCAGCGCATATCGTCAATAAGAATCGAGTCGCAGTGCTTGCCGGGTACTTGAAACAGACTGTGAAACCGCTGCGCACTCGTCATGCTGTACAGCCACTGCATCACCGGGCGGTCTTTCATCGTGAAGGCAAACACTTCGAGCTTCCCGGTCAGGGCCGCGGCTCCGTCTTCCATTTTCTTGCGATGCCAGGTGAATGCCGACAGGTACCCGGCATAGGGGTGCGCTTCGCCGAGCGGCCCGTAAGTCTCGAGGATGTTATCGATCGGCACGCTGATCTTGTTCCGATAGAAAACGAGCCGCTGCACCAGTTGCGCGAAGTTGATCTCCTCGATCGTCTGCCCCAGCGCCGCGAGAGACGGTTCTCCCTGGTCGGCGCCCGCCGCTCCCGCTTTCTTGAGGTCTGCGATCAGGCTCTTGCGAAACTCGACTTCTTCTGTGGGTTCCAGGGTGCCGGCTTTTTTGACGCGTTCGGCGATTTCCTTGGGCAACCCGGGGAAATCCAACAGCTGCGTGCGCAATAAGCGGCTAGTCACGTCGAAAGCTCTTTCGGCTCCCTCTCCTGACGGGCCTAGTTCGTTCGACCGCGACAGCATGTCGTAAGCCCGCGGGCAAGTCGGACACTCGTGCAGGAAAGCCTTGATCGCGCTCACCGACAAGTCGTCCAAATCGCCGAACAAGAGCGCCTCGACGTTCAAATAGTGAGCCAGGCGACGCTCGGCCGGCGTTTTTGCGATCTCGACCATTTTGCGAAGCTTGCCTTCGATGAAGGCCTCCATCACCGGCGCGAAAAAGGGCAGCGGCTTGTCGGTCCCCGACGCGGCGAGTTTTTTCTTCGCATCGGCCACCCACTGTTCGCCGACGAAGGTCAGCCCGAGCTGCGCGGCGACGTACGAACTGTGATAAAGCGACCAGGGCGTGTCGTTCGTCTGTTTCGACAGCCGCTCTTCATACAGCAAGGCGCGCGCGTAATAGACTTTGCACGCTCCGCTGAAGTAGTACTCTGTGAGCGTCCCAAGATTGGCGTAGCCGACAGCCAACGCGGCCAACAGTTCCGGAGACTCGCCCTTCTCGCGAATTTCCTGGTGCAGCTGGCGCAGGCCGGCCATTACCGAGATTTCGTTCCAGGTCCAAAGCAAGTCGTAGGTGGACGCCGCGACCGGGGCCGAGGCGCGGTGCGGCGGCACGCTCCCCTTGAAGCCGGCCCGCACGAGCACGTCCTTGAATTCCGTCCGCGACCAGATCTCCGCTTTGACCGGGATGTCCATCAAACCGGGCGAGTTGTCGGGCACGTAGTTTATGTGCCACAGGACTTTGCCGGGCGCACCTCGACGCGTGAGGACGAATTCTAACTTGCTCACGTCTTCGGCATCGGTACTGCGGCAATAGACTTCGAACGGCGCCGACGCCTCGTCGTATTCTTTGGGGAACTCCTCGCGAAGCATCACATCTCGCGTGGCCAGGCCCAGTTCATCGCGGGCCGCCAACAAGAACGCCTGCCGCATGACCTCGCGGACAAGCATCTGCGGGACCCCGCCCCCAGGCCCGTCGACCTCGGGCTCGCGAACCGTCAGATAGACCGTCTGGCGCGTCGCAGGTTTGTCCGCGGCGCAGGCCACGCCGGTGACAACCAGGCTGACACTCAACAGCAGCGAAACGCCAGGCATCCGCGGCATGAGGCACCTTATCTCTCGCGACGGCCCGGCCGTCCCGTGCGTGTTCGACACTCTCCCCTTACGCGGGTTGACGCCGCGGCCGTCCGAGATCGACGTCCAGGAGTTTTTGATCTTTGGGCAGGGCCTTGGGCGCATCTTTCTTGGGCGGGGCTTTGTCCGCGGGAAGGATGACTTTCATCTCTCTCAGCAGTTGGCAGGCGAGCGTGTGTTCGACCCCATCCCAGTCATTCGATTGGGCACAGCGAATCAGATACTTCTTCGCCGATTCCGCTTCGCCGCGATTTTTGAAAAACAATCCCACGTACAGACTGAGCGCGGGCGACAGATGCGCCTCCTCGGCCGCCGCCAGGATCTTGTCGACCTCGGCGAGATCGACCTTCTGCGGAGCGTTAGCCGCTACGGCCTGTCGAAATTGCGCGCCGAGCCGATAGTAAAGGTCGATGTTGCCTTGAGGCTTCGACTTGGGCGGCGCCGCGATCAGCCGTAAGTAGCGGTCGCGCATGCCGGGCTTGCGGACGGCATCCGCAATCAGCGCCGCATGGAACGCCGAATCGAGGTCGTGCGACGTCTGGTACGAACGCTCGAACATGGGCATCGCCTTTTTCGGCTCGCCCGTCATCAAGTAGTAAATCCCGAACTGTTGCAATTGGGCCGGGAAGAGTTGAGAGCCCCACCCGTCGATGCGGTTGCGGGTAAACGCGTCAGCCGCCTGCACGTCGCCGCGCCCAGTGCGATGGCACCAGCACATCCAGTTGAAGACATGATCGTCGTAGCGCGCCGAGCAGACTTTGGCGAGCGCTTCGGCCTTGTCCCACTCGCCCACCATTTCGTGACAGCGGGCAGCCGTCATCAGCGACCAGGAAGAAAAACTCTGTGCAGCCGCGTCGGCATAGACGACGGCCTCATCCCATTTTTTCTGCTCGAGCAGGTCCAGTGCGATCTCGTCTTGCACCTGGGCTTGCTCGAGTCCAGCGGAAGGCAGCTTGATCGCCTTGTCCAAGGTTTCCTTCCAATGCACGGGATCGTTCTTGCCCTTGTAGACGGCGGCGAGTGCTCGATAGGACGAATAGCCGGGCGCCAACTTCACATGCTGCTTCGCGCAGCGCTCGGCATCGTCGTAGCGCTTCAACTTGAAATAGCGATCCGACAACGCGTGCATCACCAGCGGGTCGTCGGCGTATTCACGCTCGTACTTGTCGGCGTCGAGCGACGCGCTGGGCCAGTCGCGTGAAATTTGCGCCGCGACCACCACCGAAAGCTTGTCGCACGTGTTCCGCAGGTGCTTCATCGAGGTGGCATTGGCGGCGTTGCTGGCATCGGTGCTGCCGTAAAACCCGCCTTGAATCTTTCGCATCTGATCGCTGACGATCACGTCGGCATGTGCGCCGGCCACGCGCCGCAAATCGGCATGGGTCGAGTCCTGAATGACCGAAGCCAGCCAATCGACGAGGCTCAAGTTCCTGACGTTGATTTCATAGACCGGGAGTCTGGCCGAGAGCGCGGCGGCCGCCGCCTCGACGATTGGCTTGCGCGTCGTAAAGGCCCCGATGTAAGCAGCATAGGGGTGGGCCGCGACCATCGGTCCGAGCCCCGAGATCGTGTCTTCGACCGGAATGCCCAGCGTGTTTCGATCGACTTCCAGTTTGCGGATGAGCTGCGCGAAATTGATCTCTTCGATCGAATGCCCCACTGCCGACAACGACGGTTCCCCACGATCGAGTTCCGATCTGCCGGCGAGTTCGAGTTCGTTGATCAGCGTCGTACGGAATTCGACCTCTGCCGACCCGAACGTGGCATCGCTGTCATGAATCCGCTCGGCAATGGGCGCAGGCAAACCGGCGACGTCGGCCAACCGCTTGCGTACCAGCAGACCCGTGAGGACGAGCCCCATGTTGGATCCCTCTCGTGCGGTCCCAACCTGGCCCGAGGCCGCGAGCAGGTCGAAGCCGCGCGGGCAATCGGGAACGTCTTCCAGAAACGCGTGCATTGCCTTGACTTCAAGCTCACGAAGGTCGCCAAACATCACGGCCTGAAGCTTGAGATAGCGCGCCAAATGGCGCTGCGGCGGCGTTTTTGCCACCTTCAACATTTGGGCCAGCTGCCCTTGCGCGTACGCGTCGACGACCTCGGTCCAAAACGGCAATGGCGGCGCGGCCGGCGCGGTCCCCTGTTTTTTCTTGGCCAGGGCAATGTCCTGTCCGCCCGCGCTATGCAGGCCGAAGAGTACCCGGACGTAGCCGCGGTGCCAGAGTGCCCAGGGTGACTGATCGGTCCGGCGCAACAAGCGTTCCGCGTACAGCAGTGCGCGAGCGTAGTAAACTTTGCACTCGGCTCCGTAGTAGTACTCGGTCAGCGACCCGAGATTGGCATATCCAACGGCCAAGGCCGCCAGTAGTTGAGGCGACTCGCCTTTCTCGCGAATCTCGGCATGCACGCGTCTCAGGCCGGCCAGGACCGAGATCTCGTTCCAGGCCCACAGCAGATTCGACGTCGCGCTGGGGACTTCCGACGAGGCTCTTGCGGCAGGAACTTTCCCTTTGCCGCCCGCGCGGGTCAGCGCCTCTTTGAGTTCGCTGCGCGACAGCGCTTCGGCCTGCTCGGCGAGGGTCGTGATCGAAACAGAATCGTCGATGTCGAACCGGACCTTCGTGTGCCAGAGGTCTTCCTCTTCAGGTCCTTTCCGCGCAAGTTTGTAGGTGATGAAGCTGTTGCCTTGAGCCAATCCGGTTTCCTGAGTCGACATAATAAAAGGTATGAATTGGTCGTCGACGTTCTTCGGAAAGTCTTCTCGCAACATGACGTCCCGCGTCGCGAGGCCGAATTCGTCGCGGGCGGTGATCAGAAAGGCCTGCCGCATCAACTCGCGCAGGGCAAGCGGGAAAGCAAATACGCGCTTTGCCTTTTTTGGGTTGGCGGGCTGAGCGTCATCGAAGGCGAGATAGATCGTGTCGCCAACAGGCAGCGTGGCCTTGGCTGGAGCTGCCTCGGTCGTCTGCTTGCCGTGGGGCGGCTCGCGATCCATGTGAAACACCCAGAACCCCGCACCGCCGACTGCTGCTAACACGACCGCAATGGCGACGAGCGCGATGATAAACGTGCGTGACATGCGAAAACTCCGGAGCGAAGAGCGGCGGTGAGGGACTTGAGGGTTCGAGATTCTGGGGCGAGCGCTTAATTCATGGTGGTGAGGCGCTGGGCTTCTCGCAACCGTCTCCGCACGGGATCTTGGTGATCGCACTTAGGAAGCGCGGCGTCACCGGTCAGTTTGTTGTCGCTCCGCTAAAATGGCTCAGCTCAGGAGTCATTTCCAAAAGGTATTTCCCACCGAAGCCGCGACGAACTAGGGTTTCTACCAACGAAAGCGCGAGGGGTTCACTCGGTGGGCGTCTTGTGGGAATCCGCGTTTCGGGCCGCGTCTCCTGCCGCCGGGACTTCGACTTTCATCTCGCGCAATAACTGGCAAGCCAGCGTCTGATTGATCTGCTCCCAATCGTCGCAGTACGCGCAGCGGAGCAAGTATTTCTTGGCCGTCTCCGTATCACCGCGATTCTTGAGGAACGCGCCGACGAAATACGGCAGGACGGAAGGATCGACCGAGTTCGCGCGAGCGGCGGCAGCAATGATCTTGTCGACCGCGGCAACGTCCAGACGTTTCGCCCGCCGAGGCGGCAGCATTTTTTGCAATTGCACTGCCAATTGTTTGAAGTGGAGGGATTCCGGCTCGCGCGACTTGATCGCGACGAGTTGCCGAAACAGCGCATCACGCTCCGCGGTCTTGCCGAGCTTGTCGGCGATGATCGCCGCGTGAAATTCTTCGAAGGGGTCGTGCCCCTCCTGGTAGGCCCGCTGATAGAGCAGGAGCGCTTTCTCGCCCTCGCCCGTGAGTAAGTAATAGTGACCGATATCGCGATATTGGGACTGATAGAGGGACGTTCCCAGTGCTTCGAGCTTCGCGTGCGTGAACTCGTCAGCCGCGCGGGCGTCGCCGCGGCCGGTCCGGCGGCACCATTTCAGCCACTCGAGTGATCGATTGTCATAGCGCTCTGAGGCGGCGCGGATGATTTGTTCCGATTTCTTCCACTCGCCCAGCAACTCGTGACAGCGCGCCGCCGTCACCATCGCCCACCCGGCGTAGCTTTCCGCGGCGGCGTCGGCGTAAACAACCGCCTCCTGAAATTTCTTGCGCTGTATCGCGTCGAGGGCCAGCTGGTTCTGAGCCTGTGCCTGCTCGAGGCCATAGGAGGGGAGCGCGAGGGACTTATCCAAAGTCTCTTTCCAACGCGTCTGGTCTTTCTTCCCTTTGTAGACCGTGGCCAAAGCCCAATACGCCGCGTAGCTGGGCGCCAGCTCGACCTGCCGCTTGGCGCAACGCTCGGCGTCGTCGTACCGTTTCAGCTTGTAATAACGATTGACCAATTCATAGAGGACGAGCGGCTCGTCGGCGTATTCTCGTTCGTACGTCTGAGCCTGTGGTTCCGCATTGGGCCAATCGCGGGCAATTCGCAAAGCCACGGCCACGGGAAGCTTGTTGCTCGTGTTCCAGACCCGCGGCATGTAGGCCTTGTTAACCACGTTTTCTTCCTGGCCGAAAAGCCCGCCGGCTGCCAAGCGCATTTCGTCGCCAAGCACCATGTCGGCGTGGCCACCAGAGAATTGCCACAGATGCGCGTGCTCTGGCTTTTTGGTAGTCAGGGATAGCCAAGTCAGCAGAGAGAGCTCGCTCAGCCCCAGATCGTATTTGGTGAGCTTGCCGGCGATCGCCTCGGCGGCCGCTTCCGTCGTCCGCTTGTCGCCGGTGAATGCGTCGACATAGGCCGCGTACGGATGATTTGCCACGAGCGGTTTGAGGGCCGCGATCGTCTCCTCCGTCGGAACGCCGAGCGAGTTTCGATCCACCTCCAGCTTGCGAATCACTTCGGCAAAGTTCATTTCTTCGAGCGAGTGGCCCACAGCGGAAAGCGACGGTTCCCCCCGATCATGTTCTGGGCTTCCACTCTGTTTCAGGTCGGCAATGATCGACTGTCGGAATTCGATCTCTTCGGGCCCAGTCAGCTTCTGCCCGGCCGTTGCCACCTGCTTCTTGATCTTCTCGGGAAGGCCCGAGATGTCCGAGAGCCGCTTGCGCACCACCTCGCCGCCGACGAGCAGTCCCACGTCAGATCCCTGGCGCAGAGTTCCAATCTCACCCGACGACGCGAGCATGTCGTACGCGCGCGGGCAATCGGGACAATCGTTCAGAAACTCGTGCATCGCCTGAATCGAGAGGCTTTTCAGCGAACCGTGCAGAACGGCTTGGAGATTCAGATAGCGGCCGAGCCGGCGCTCTTGCGGGGTCTTCGCGAGCTTCAACATGCGAGAACACTGGCCCTGACTGAACGCATCGAGGATCTCGCTCCAAAAGGGGAGAGCCAATGCCGGCGATGAAGTGCCTTGCTTCCGCTTGGCGGCCGCGACGTCTTCCGCGGCGAGGTTGTGCAGACCCACCAGCGTCCGCACGTAGGCGCGATGCCAATAGGCCCAGGCCGATTCATCGGTCTTGCGCAATAACCGTTCGGCATAGAGCAGCCCGCGGGCGAAATAGGCTTTGTGCGCAGCACCATAGTAGTACTCGGTCAGCGTGCCGAGATTGGCGTAGCCGACGACCAAGGCCGCCAACAGTTCGGGGGATTCTCCCTTCTCGTGGATCTCGGCATGTACCCGCCGCAAACCCGCCAGAACGGAGATCTCGTTCCAGTTCCAAAGCAAGCCGGCCGCGGAAGCGGGAACCTCGGAGGAGGCTCTCGCTGCGGGCACGCTTCCCTTCCCACCGGCCTTCATCAGCGCCTGCTTCATCTGGCCCCGGGACTGGGCTTCGGCCTCCTTCGCAATGATCGCGATCGATTGAGGTGCGTCGATATCGACGCGGATGTTGTGGCCCCAGATGTTGTCAGCATCTTGGCTGCCGCGCGCGAGCGCATATTCGATGTTGGAATTCGTCGTGCTCCCCGTAGGGAGACAGGACAGTTCGAAGGGAATCGACTTTTCGTCGGGATTCTTCGGAAAGTCTTCCCGCAACATCACATCGCGCGTGGCGAGTCCCAGCTCGTCGCGGGCCGTCACGAGAAAAGCCTGGCGCATCAGCTCGCGCAGCAATAACGGCACTGTTTGGGAAGGTTTCACACCCGGTTCAGTCACCGTCAGATAGATCACGTCGCCGACGGCCGGAGCCTTGGCTGTCGCAGCCCGCGCTTGCGCGAAAACAGTCGTGCCATCAAGATGACAGGTCACAATCACAACGAGCGCGAGCATCAGGTTTCGGGACACGCGATGGATTCCTATCCTGCAGGGGAGCCGACGGAGCAATCTGGCAATCGAAGAGAGGGAGTGGCCTATCCCTATGGTGGTCGGCATCAACGCGTACTGCAATCGTTGGTGTTCTGGACGCGTGCGAACAACACATTGATCGCCTCGTGAGCCCCGCCTCCCGCTCCGTTATGACGATCGCTCTGATCTCGGGATCCGTCATTGCGTCCAGGTGTGCCAACAAAGGTGCCGAGGGCACGCGAGTTCAGCGGAACAGATGGCGGGAGAGGATCGCCGCGATCGGCACGCAGAGCGGCAATAATCCGAAGAATCCAATCAGCAGGTAATCGCCCATTGTCCGCGTGCGTCTGCGGGGCACAAAGGCTGCGAGCAACCAGCCGAACGACCAGCCGAAGAATCCGCCAAAAAACCTCCCAACGAGGGCGAATGGCAACGAGATCTCGCTGGCATCAACTGTCCGCCCTTTTGCCCGCAGTATGTCGGCTGTCTGCGCTTGTACCTGCGCCTGTAGTTGTAGATGGGTATGGGTTCCCCAATACTGGCCGAGCGCGACGCCCGCGATTGCGCACCAAAAGCCGAACAGACACCCTGCCCACGGCTACCATGTCGGTTGATTCGGCTCGACCGTCTTCGGTTCGTCGCTCATGCCGTCATTTTACCGGCGGATTCGGAAGGACTGCGACAAATCTGGGGTACGTCAGTCACGGCCCCGCACGAGCCGTACGACGCCCAGCCACAGGAAGCCAATGCCCACGATAAGGCTCATGGCTCCGATTATCATTGCTTCCCCGGCGCCTTTGTGCTTACCAGCGAAAAATCCAACGAGCAGAAAAAAGGGGCCGCCGAAGAGGAGAACGATTCCAAATACAATTCGCTGCCTCGCTCGCTGCCTCACGCCCCGCTTGTATCGTCGACGCTCGTCTCTGATGATCTCGACCGCATTCTCAGTTGCCATGCCCTTGTCATGGAGCATTCGTAGAAGTTCATCTTCCTTGACGAGGCCCGATTCAATGCCATTCCGGACACGGGTTCGAAGGAAGTCTTCGCATTCAGTGGCACTAGGGCGGAAGGTTCGGCATCTGGGGCAAACGCCCATTTCTGGGTTGAAGTGAATTCGGCAGTTCGGACATTCAACGAGCATTGCGCGTCACCCCATCGCTCGAACGCCAGTGAGCATGAGCGACAACACAGCCGGAGGCAAGAGGGATCAAAGGGTAGCGTGTCCCTTTGCAGCGGTTGTGGGCTGCAACCGTTGTCGCGCCGCTGGATCAAGCGACAGAGTGTCTCTTGATGAAGCAACGCGCCAAGTCGCGCAGGCGGCGATCGGACGGGGCAGGCTTGTCGTTCTTGGTTTCGTCGCTCATGCCGTCACCTGGTCCAACGGCGATAGGTCGCGCGGACTAAATAGCCAGCGGCCACGATTAACAAGAATGTCGAGATGATCCTGATGGGGTCGCTCATGCCGTCATTCCCAACGCGATCTCCACCAGTAGACCAGCCATCCGAGGACCAACAACGCTGCCAAACCCCCCATCACGATCAGCGGTGCAGGGTCCAAGCGAATTGTCGCGCCGACTACACAGACAATGGCCCCTGCGATGAAATGCGTCCACAACCTCGGCTGTCTCATGCCGACATTCTAGCGGCGATCGCGGCGCAAAAGGCGGCCTAAGAGTCCCAGAACAATCGCCGCGCTCGCACACACGATGATCTTCCACAGGGGGGTCATCGGCTTCTCCTGATGCGATGCCGTCATCCTAGCGGCTACAGCTCCAGTCGGCCCACGCGGCGAAGGGGCCATTGTAGACTGGCTCCCTGTGCGGCCCTGGCGTGCTGTGCGAGACCGGCATCCTCAACTTTTCCTCAAGAGGGGTCGCTTCCCACTTCAAACGGGCCGCTTGGATCTCTGCTTGCAGTTCTGCTGGGTCTCGTCGAGGGGAACGTCTTCCGCGGTTGCGAGTCATGCCGCCATTTTACGGCGCGCCCAAGGCCGACGGCGAAGGTCAGTCCACGCGCTGGGGGTCGGCTCCGGCATTGCGCGGTTTACTAGCTGAGGGAGAGGTCGGCGCCGGCTGACACATGGCCCAAATGGCGGCGGCGAGGAAGGCGACTAGGGCTAGACAAGTGAACGCAAAGCGGATGTTGCCTCTCATGCCGTCATTCTAGCGGCGGTAGTGGGTGCGAGTTGTGTTGC
>DASRXU010000246.1:0-10427 GCA_035687365.1 Planctomycetaceae bacterium
CCTCTTCACATTGCCCTTGGTGGCAGCGCGCTTTCATCTTGTCTCCCCGGTCGGCGTGTTGATCAGCGTGGTGCTGGCACCCGTGTCGACATTCGTCTTGTGGAGTGGCTACATTTACCTGGGAGTCGGACTGGTCGCGCCCGACATCTCTTGGGTCGCGGCAATTCCCTTCGACTTGGGACTCGGCCTGCTGCTGCGTCTCGTCGAATGGGCCGCGCACGTGCGGCTCTCGCACTTCTACGTCCCCGGGCCGCCCGAATGGTGGCTCGGGGGCTATTACACGCTGCTCTGCGCATTGGCCTTTGTGCGGCCGATCCGCAACTGGGGAAGTCGCGGCTGGTGCGTTCTCATCGCGTGGCTCGTCGTCGGATTGGTGTGGGGCCTGAGAAGCCCGAACAGCGACTCGTTGCGCTGCACATTTCTCTCCGTCGGTCACGGCGGCGCGATTCTGATCGAATGCCCCAACGGAGGGACGCTCCTCTATGACGCTGGCGCGATGCAGGACGGACGCATCGCTCAGCGAGCCGTGCAGCAGACGCTCTGGGATCGCCGGCGCCGCGGTCTGGATGCGCTGGTGATCTCCCACGCCGATTTGGATCATTTCAACGGATCGGCCGATCTGATGCGGTCGCTGCCCGTCGGCTCGATGCTGGTCTCGCAGCAGTTTCTCGACTTCAAGCAGCCGGCTGTCGCCGCCTTGTGCGAAGCGACGGCAACTTACGGAGTGCCGATCCGGCTGGTCCGCGAAGGAGACGTTTTGCGACTCGACGATCAGGTCGAGATCCGCGTGCTCCATCCGCCCTTCGGCCGTCCGCATTCGGACGATAATGCGAATTCGATCGTGCTCGTGATCGAGTTCGCGGGACGGCGAATCTTGTTGACCGGCGACCTCGATGGCCACGGCCAGGCGACTCTTCTGAGCACGCCGCCGCTTCCGGTCGACGTCTTACAGTCCCCGCATCACGGCAGCCGCCGCGCGAACTCGGCGGCGCTCGCCGACTGGGCTCAGCCGAAAGAACTCGTCATCAGCGCGGACGCCCGAGTCGATTTCGCCTCGCTACGGTCCGCCTACGAGCCGTCGACGCGAATTGTTTCCACGGACGATGCCGGGACAGTCACGTTTGAGATCCGGCCCGACGGCACGCTGGAGCGGACCACCTTCGTCCCCGAAAAACGCGCTCGCTAAGACGAATCGTTCATTCCCATCGCTGCAGTTCCAACTGCAGGCGATTCCACGTCAAGAGCGTGGCGGCCTGCAAGCGGGGCGCTTCGAGCGTCTCCAAAACGCTTGACGATTCATCCATGAGGTGCATGAGATCGCGCTCGAGCGTTCGTAGCCAGGCGGGAACATCAATCCCCGAGCCATTTGTCGTCTGCAGATATTCATCGATCTCGGCCCGCAATGCATCGAACGCGGGGGACGCGTCACGCCCGAGCCGCGCATCTCGCAGAGCCTGCGGCAAGAGGGCTCTCATTCGGTGCACGGCCAGGGGCTTCACGAACCGCTCGGACAGGCGATCGGAAATCGACGGCAGTCGCATGCCGTATTTCTTCTCGAGCGAGCGCAGCCGAATCAGGTGTTTGTTGGCGACCGAACCAGACCGCGCGCGGAAATCCTGCTCCCAGGCCTGGGCGGCGGCCGGTCGTCCGCATTCGGAAAAGAGTTCGTGACACAAGCTGATTGGGCTCAAATTCCACGCATCGCGCTCGTAGGCTGACTCAGCCCGCAGAAAATCGAGCAGGCAGTAGAACTTTTCGCCGTAGTCCGAATGAGTCGTGGTCGTGTTGTATTCGACGTAGCGATCGAACTTGTCGACGATCGTTTCGTAAATCAGCTCCAGATAGGTCATCGCCTTTTCGGAATCGATGGCCCCCGCTTCCAAGTCGTCGATCAGCTTGACCGGATGAATCGGATCGCGGCTCTCATCGAGGTAATCGAGAAAATCCTCAATTCCCGCGTCGAGAATTGTGCGGATATTGCCGAGCGTGAGCACCTTGGCGTGAAACAGATCGGCGCCGTAAGCCTCGATGAACGACCTGACACGTTTCCAGACAGAGGTTTCCGACATCTCTTCGACGCTGGAGAGCCGCATCGAACGGCTGTGCGTCAACCACAACTTCATGTAGCGCTGCACGACGTCGCTGGCCATGGTGACGAGTTGGTCGTTGCGCCAGGCGGCCCGCTTAGCGGACGGGAAAGGTCCCGTGGCCCGTAACGTCCCGGCATACCAGATGGCCGAGCGGGACGCCTTGCCAGTCAACTTGGCCCGCTTCGACTGCCGACGGTCCCACGCTCGCCGCTGCGGCGACGGGGGGCCTGGATCGCCGGTGCGATTCGACCCGCGCCCCCGGCCATCGTTGGCCGCGACTCGCCACCCGCTGGAGGATCGGACGATGCTCTCCAGGGTGCTCTTGAGCGCTGTCCGAAAGAGCTGATCAAACTCGCTGACCACCATGCCCGGAGGTCGCGCTCCGCGCTCCATTTGATAAACGGTCTGCAAGAGCTGCCATGTCTCGCGCAAGCAGCCGGCGCGGGGCAACTGCGAAAGTAAGAATCGCAGCGTCGCCTGGAGCAGCTTGGCCTGCCGGAATTGCCCCGGCTTTCCCCCGCTGTCGAGGGCCACGTACAGGAGGGGCTTTGTTTGGAGTTGTTTTCGCAGAGCGGGAAGTAATCGCCGCAAGCGGCCGGAGTCGCGGTGAACGACCGCGCGGAACACGTCGACAATTCGCTCCTCGGCCAACGAGTGTTCATCCTCGGTGCGACGCTCGGGAAGACAGGCCGTCAGCAGTCGTTCGGCCATCCGCAGACGTACCTGCGTCAGCACGAACGAGTGCATCAAGTAAAGCTGTGCGTGCCGCTGGTAGTCGTACTCGACGTTTTCGTCGTGATCGCCCGAAGGCATGGGAAGCTCGTATTGCGCAAACTGGTCGGCCAGCTTCGACAGTTCGCGCGAGAGCGACCGGGCTTTGCGCCGCCAGCTCGAAATGACCTCCTGCCGCGAACTGCCCGACCCTTCCCCCGAATTCCCCGCAGGGACGGAACCGTTGCCTGCAAAATGTAGCGCGGCCATTAACCAAGCCTGCGCCAATGTGTTGACGAATCTCAGCCGCGGATCGAAGAACCGGGTCAAGGCCTCGACTTCGGCCGTTTGCGGTGTCGGCCCCGTATCGAGCGTGTCGCCCTCGCGCCCGTCGCGCGTGCTATCGCGATAGACGACTCCCTCATACGCCGCTTGGAAGAGCGACTGCTCTTCTTGAAACGGATCTTCCTCCGCCGCGGCCTCGTCTTCGCCTTTGGATTCATCCGCCGATTCACTGTCCTCTGCATGCGACTGCACTCGGCTTCCGAGCGCGTCGCTCAGCGAGGGCACGGTCCAAAACGCGCCCGCGTTCGCTTCGAGAAAATCAAACAGCCGCCGAATCGCCGGCCAACAATCCTCGCCCGGAGCGAGCGGGACGGCGCCCGGTTGCTCAGCCCCCATTTGGCCGTGCATCCAGCGGAGCAACAGCGCGTGAAAGGAGTATCCTTCCGACTCCAATCCGACACCCTCGGCATCGCTGAGCCATTGAATCAGGAGACCCATCGCAGCTACAAAATCCTGACGACGCAAAAGCACGTCGACCACGAGCGCGTAGGCCCGTGCGGATTCAAAATGCTCGACGTGGGTCCGCCAGAACGAAATGTCGCCCGCCGATTCACCCGCCTCGCGCCAGGCGCGCAGCGTGCTGGCAACGCGGACCGCCGACTCAAAACTCTCGCGGCCGGAGACGTGGGGCACGTCTTCGACGGTGGTCGTAGCGAATTTGTCCCACCACGCGGCTCGCCGCTCGAAGGCCGACGACAGCTTGGCCACCATCTCCTCGTCCGCCAAGGCGGCCGCCTCGCCCAAAGCGCGCGAGTAGACGCCGAACAGCCCCTCCATGAATTCGACGAGTTCAGGCACGCGTTGATCGGGAACCGCATCCTCGCGCGAAGTGAACAGCGGAAACATTCCCTGAAAACCGAGGATATTCCACGGATCGGCTAGCGCCCCGCAGTTGATGCCCCGATCGAGATGATCTTCGATCTCGTGCAGCAACTGTCCGGCTTCGCGGGCCGCTCCGCGCTCGACAGCGCGACCGGCCGCCACAATCCGCCATTCGATCTCGGTCTCGAATCGAGCCGAGGCGGCCGGCACCCGCGCGCTCTGCTCGCGAGCCGCCCCCGGATAACCAAGCTGCGCATAAATTCCGGACACGTGTCGGTCTTGCACCTGGGCAGCCCCGTGGCGTGCCAGGACGATGTTTAAATGCTGACGGATGTGCCCGAACGGCTGCTGGGTCAGCTTCGCCTCGCGGCGCAACCGAGTGCGGCGTGCTCCCTTCGCATCGGTCATCAACCGTTCGTAATAGGCGTCCCGCTGCCGCGCGACCTTGGGCAAAAGCGAAATCAGATTCACTCCGGAGTCATGACTCTCAGGGCCGGATCCGCTGATGGAAGAAGCCATCAGCATCGTGCCGCTGAGCACGGCGGCCGCATCGTAGTAGCGCTCCTCCTCGCTCAACTTCTGTTGCTGGGAAATCCAGTCGAGGAGCGCGTCGAGGACGATCTTGCGGAGCACGAACCGCGTATAGCTGCCTTTGGTGTCGATGCGATGCGGGTCCCATTCGCCGAACGTGTAATTCGTCCGCTTGGTCACCGGATGCGTATGATCGTGGGCTCGCACGTCGAGCGCTAGCTCCTCCATCTGCTCGAGGTCAAAATGCGACTCGCGCAAGATGTCGGCTGGCGTCTCTCGCAAAAAGGCGATCGTTCGCTCAATCAAGTCATGATACGGCCCATGCGCTGCCCCGGCGTCTCGCAGATAAAGCGGCACGGGACGAAACCGCTCATGCGGATAGGGCTCCATCTGCCGGCCATTTTCGAGCACGGCCAAGGGACGGTAGCCGAGGAAGTCGTTCAGCTTGCCGATTGTCCCGTTGATGATTCGCTCGGGTTGGTCCCAGGGAGAACCCTGCTCGAGAATTGCCTCGATCATCCGTACGAGAAAGAATGGCTGCTCAAAATCCGGGGTGCCGAGGTGGAACAACAAATCGGCATGATGCCGCCGGTAGGCCGCCAGGCAGTCGTCGAAGGCGAACCCAATCACGGCCTGCGCTTGAGTCGATTCTCCGAAGGCGGGCACCGTGGCTTGCAGTTGTAAGAGGTGGTCCAGCAGCAACCGCTTCGCACCGGACGCGTCGCGCGCAGCGGCAGAGTTTGCGCCGGCAAACAGCGTGTTCCAGTTCCGTTGGAAAGCCACATCGGGCTTTCCTCCGGAAAAGTTCAGATAGCCCAGGATCTCTTGCAAGATCCGAGGATCCGGCTCCGCCGGTTCGCCTTGTGGCGCGGTCCGCTTTGCTTTCATGCTGTCAGTAAACCATGCGATGAGGGATTTGGAAAGGTGAACGCGGACGACCCAAGTGTCTGCCGCCCCCAGTGAGTAGAATTGCTCAACTGACTGCCAACGCTGACGCGCTCCCAACGCTGAAACGAAAACTCTCCGACATGGGCTATCGCAACCTGCAGCAATGCGTCCGCGACCTGGAACAGGCCGGACAACTGGTCAGGATCGAAACGGAAATCGATCCCTACCTGCAGGCCGCCGAAATCCAGCGCCGCGTCTACCAGGCGCAGGGCCCGGCTCTATTTTACGCTCGGGTCAAGGGTTGCCGCTTCCCGATGGTCACCAATCTGTTCGGAACCCGCGAGCGGACGCATTTCTTGTTTCGCGACACGTTGGAAGCCGTTCGCCAACTGATCGCCCTCAAGATCGACCCGGCCGACGCCTGGAAACGGCCCTGGCACTATCGTCACGTGCCGACGGCCCTGTGGAGCATGCGGCCCAAGCGCGTCGGAAACGGACCGGTGCTCCAAAACCTCACGACGATCGACCAGTTGCCGCAGCTCGTAAGCTGGCCAAATGACGCCGGCGCATTCATCACCCTGCCCGAGGTCTACACGGAAAATCATGACCGGCCCGGCTTCGCGCAATCGAACTTGGGCATGTATCGCATCCAGCTCTCCGGCGGACGCTATGCCACCAACCGCGAAGTCGGATTGCACTACCAGATTCACCGCTCGATCGGCGTGCATCATGCGTCCGCCATCCGCCGCGGCGAACGCTTGCGCGTCAACGTCTTCGTCGGCGGCACGCCGGCGATGATGCTCGCGGCTGTCATGCCTCTGCCCGACGGGTTGAGCGAGTTGACCTTCGCCGGGGCGCTTGCCGGCCGGAGGATCCCAATGGCCTCGGTCGCCAATCGATTGCCCGTGTATGCCGAGGCCGATTTCTGCATTAGCGGCACAGTCGACCCCGACAAGCTGCTGCCCGAGGGCCCGTTCGGCGATCACTTGGGTTACTACAGCCTGACCCATGATTTTCCGGTGCTTGACGTCGAAGCCGTCTATCACCGCCCCGACGCCATCTGGCCATTCACCGTCGTCGGCCGGCCGCCGCAGGAGGATACGTCGTTCGGCGAGCTGATCCACGAACTCACCGGGCCGCTGATGCCGACAGTAATTCCCGGCGTTCACGCGGTCCACGCCGTCGACGCAGCCGGCGTGCATCCGCTGCTCTTGGCGATCGGCAGCGAGCGCTACGTCCCCTATGCCGGCCGCCGCAAGCCGCAGGAACTGCTGACGAACGCTAACGCAATTCTCGGGCAGGGGCAGCTTTCGCTCGCGAAATATCTGCTGATCGTCGCGCGCGAGGATGATCCGCAGTTAGACATCCAAAACATTCCCGCATTCTTCGCGCACGTCTTGTCGCGCGTCGATTGGACCTGCGATCTGCACTTTCAGACGCGCACCACGCTCGACACGCTCGATTATTCAAGCGGCGAGCTGAACGCAGGCTCGAAACTGATGATCGCGGCCGCCGGCCCTCCTCGTCGCCAATTGCCGACGAGCGTTCCCGCCGAATTGCCGCTGCCCGATAACTTCCGCAACCCGCGGTTTTGCCTTCCGGGAATTCTCGCCATCGACGCCCCACCCTATGCCCGAGGCGAAGCGGAAACCGAGCCGGCCATCGAACTATTCTGCGCGGCCATCGATGGCAGCCATCCGCTGAACGCGTTCCCACTCGTCGTCCTCGTCGACGACGGCGATTTCGCCAGCCGCACGCTCACTAATTTTTTGTGGACGACGTTCACGCGTTCCAATCCAGCGGCCGACGTGCATGGAATTGGATCTTTCGTCCGTGACAAGCACTGGGGCTGCCGCGGTTCGCTGATCATCGACGCGCGGCTCAAACCGCATCACGCGCCGCCGTTAATCGAAGATCCGGCTGTCACCAAGAGCGTCGACGAGCTCGCCGCCCGCGGCGGACCGCTGCACGGCATTTTCTGAGATGCTGTGAACCGCGGGCGTTGCGCCGTAGCCGAGCCAAGAATCTCCCCTTCAATTTGTTTGCTTCCATTCGTTGCTTCCCCAGAACTGGAGTTCACCAATTGTGTCTTGAGGTTTGGATTCGTTTTTGAGCGGTTTTCCCTCCCAGTCCTGCAGACCATCGAGGCCGCTTTGAGTCGTGAAAAAGAGCTGCTTGCCTTGACGGTCATCGAGCGCAGAAGTTCCGAAGGTGAAGTGCAGATGAAAGCCTTGCGGTACGCTTTCGGCCCATCGGTCCTTAATCAAGTCGTAAGTCACGTCGATTTTCTTCACGACAGAGAAGCGTCTCGCGGTTTCGACTACTTCCGGCACGCGAAGACCCAGGAACACGACAGTTACCTTTTGGATAAGGCGCGCTGGCAAGCACTCGCTCGTAGGGGCGATTGGGCTCTAGGAAAAGGCCAGCTGCGGCGGCCATCACGCAGCCGGGCTTCGCGGTGCGCACTTCAGTGCGGCGGCGCTCATCTATCTCGAACTCCAGATACATTGTGTGGCTCGTGCCGTCTCCCGCGATCCAGGCTTTGTCATTCATCAGATACTCGTAGTGTCTCATGTATTGCCCGATCCCCTTGGACATCTGTCGCAGGCCCTGGCGTCCGAGTACCGTCTCGACCTCGTCCCACGGCTGATCGAGGGCCGCATCGCGAGCCAGGTGAGATGCATCGTGGAGAAGCTTCTGGTAGCTCAGCGACTTGTCGCTACAGAGTGCTTGCAGGTGCTCTGCAAGATGAGCCAGCGAACCCGCTTCGACGGACGCCGCGGCAGGTTTGGGACCTTCCCGACTCGGCAAGTTCCTTTTGCCCGCGACTTGAGCGGGACCAGCGAGCGAAGGGACAACGACCACAATGGTGATCAGACTGAGCAATCGCATCGAATGAGCAGTCATGTTCGACCTCAGAAAGCGACGCAATGCGGAATCTAAGTTCGGTCATACACACTCCGGCGGAGAACCGGAAGATGACATGCCTGCACGCGCCAGATCCCGCTCACTCGGGCAACGCGGGTAAAATAATGAAAAGAGACCCCGAGGAGGCCAAAAGATGCCAACGACGACTCTCCACGATTGGAACCAGCACTATCTCGACGGCAATCTCCCGTGGGACTCGGGCCGGCCGTCGAAGGAACTGATTCGAGTGCTCGACGAAGAGGCGATTAAGCCCGGCCGAGCGGGCGAGCTAGGCTGTGGGACCGGGACCAATGCGATCTACCTCGCGTCGCGAGGATTCGACGTCACCGCATTTGACTTGTCGCCAGCCGCAGTGGCCACGGCGCGTCAGAATGCGGCCAAGGCGGGGGCCAAAGTCGAGTTTGTCGAGGCGGATCTCTGTCGCTTCACTCTCGACGTGCCGTTCGATTTCTTGTTCGATCGCGGCTGCTATCATGCGGCCCGACGGATCGATCAGCCTGGCTTCATCGCCACCCTCAAACGCCTGACGCGCCCGGGCACGCGGTTCCTGTTGCTCGCCGGCAACGCCAACGAGAAGGGGCCGCCGGGCCCACCGACGGTCACAGCCGCCGAGATCTGCAATGAGCTGGAGCCGCTGTTCGAGATTCAATTCCTGCGTGAGTTTCGCTTCGCGGTCCCCAATCCGCAGGAAGGTTTTTTGGCCTGGTCGTGCTTGATGACGCGACGTGCAGGCTGACTTCCTGCGCTGCCGTCCGACGTAGGGTGGGACAAGCTCGCGCAGCGAGCGCCGGCCCACCGTTCTTTTCTTTTGCAACGCCGCTTGACGAAAGTCACCCACGCCTGTATTTTACCTTTTAGTTAATTATCTATCTGGTTAAATAATGCCGCGTGCTGTGCCAGCCGTGAAACAGAAAGACTCGCTCACCCGCTCATTCGCCGTCCTCGCCGATCCCACGCGGCGGGCCATTCTGGCTCAGTTGGCGACGGGCGAAAAAACGGTCAACGAGCTGGCTGAGCCCTTCGACCTGAGTCTGCCCGCCATCTCCAAACATCTGAAAGTGCTCGAGCGGGCGAAGTTCATCACGCGGAGTCGGTCGGCGCAGCGTCGTCCCTGCCGCCTCTGCACGGAACCGCTCGAAGAGGTCGACGACTGGATCGACCACTACCGCCGCTTCTGGGCCGAATCGTTTGATCGGCTGGCTGAACATCTCAAAGAAATGCAAGCTTCGTCCAAACAGGAAAAACGCCATGACCGTCCCCGCCGACGATTACGCAAATCGTGAGATTGTCACGACCCGGGTCTTCGACGCGCCGCGCGAGTTAGTGTTTCGCGCCTGGACCGATCCGAAAGCCCTGGTGAAATGGTGGGGGCCCAACGGCTTCACGACGACGTCTCAGGAATTCGACCTGCGACCGGGCGGCATCTGGCGGCTCGTCATGCACGGCCCCAACGGGACGGACTACCCTGGCGAGTTTCGCTTCGTCGAGATCGCCGGTCCCGGGCGGCTCGTGCTCGACCACGTCTCGTTGCCGCACTTTCGCCTGACGATTTGCTTCGAAGAGCTCGGCGGCAAAACCAAAATCATCTTCCGGCAGCTCTTCGACACGCCCCAGACCTATCACAGCGTCAAGCACCTGGCCCTTCCCGGTAACGAGCAGCTCCTCGACAAGTTTGCCGTCGAGCTCTCGGCGATGGGCGCCGGGTCGCATGAAATGTTGATGTCGCGCGTGGTTGCCGCCCCGCGCGAACTCGTCTGGAAAGCCTGGACCGATCCCGCGCACCTCGCAAAGTGGTGGGGTCCGCGCGGATTTTCGAGTCCGCGCTGCGAAGTCGACCTGCGCGTCGGCGGGAAACTCCACATCGATATGCAGCGTCCCGACGGCACTCTTCACCCGATGGTCGGCGAATTCCTTGAAGTCGTGCCTCCCGAACGCCTGGTCTTCACGGCCATCCCTCTCGACGACCAGGGCAAGCCGATCTTCGAGGCGACCAACGCTGTCCAATTCCATCAACAGGGGCCGCTCACACGCATCGACGTCCGGGCGACAGTCCAAAAAATGCAGGGCCCATTCGCCCAGCGGTTCCTCGCAGGTCGCGAGCAAGGGTGGTCG
>DASRXU010000247.1:0-2206 GCA_035687365.1 Planctomycetaceae bacterium
CACGCCATTGACCATGGTCCCCGGACAGCAGGAAATGCGGTAAGTCCATCCGGGCGCCAATCCTGTCAACGTAAACTCGCCGTTGGGACCGGTGGATGCCGAGCCGCCCAGCAATCTCTTGGCATCCCGTGTTTGAAACACGTGATACTCGTCGAGAAACGCGCCATCGAGCACGAGACAGTACTCGATCGGCCAGGATGCGAGCGGCTTACCCGTGGCATCGAGAAGCCGACCATTGGCCGAGACCGAGTTTCCGACCGAGATGGAAACGCCGATCTCTTGACCGTCAAATCGCGAGATGCCAGCCAACGTCCGCTCGTCATTTTGGGCCAAGAACAACATGGCCGATCGGACTCGCGGGACATGGAAGTAGCCCTGGGCGTCGGCGACAGCCGTGACGTAAGCAGCCTTCGGATTTTCAGGAATTCCGAGGATCCGGGCCCGCGAGGCGCCCCGCCCCGGCTCCGACTTCAACACGACCCGGCCAGAGATTTCTCCAAACAGGCCCATTTTGGTTAAGCGTCCTTTCATCACCGACCCCTCCGCGCGGAAGAAATCCAAGGGGCCGTGACCGTTCGTGTCCGCGAGGGCCTCGGTGACTTCCCACGAGAGCGGACTGAGCGCGGCGGCGCCCGCCGCAATCAGAAGGGCAGCACCTGTGAAGACGCGGCTGACCCGAGTCCCGACCGGCGACCGCCGGCGGCCCTTGTCGAGAATCGCTTGCACGCGGCCTTCCAGGCCCGAGAGTCCGGCCATCGGAAGCGCCGCCGCAGCCGGCTTCGTGCGAGCCACCATCTCGCGAGCGAATCGCAATAGAACGGACGCATAATCGACAGGCTGGTCGACCATCCCCAACACGCTGTCGTCGCAGGCCGACTCTCGCTCGATCCGCATTTTCCGGGCGGCCAACCACACCAGCGGGTGGAACCAATACAGGAAACAGGCAGTCCGAGCCACAAACTGCCAGGCGACGTCGCGACGCACAACGTGCGACACTTCGTGAGCAAGCACGGCCCGCAAAGTCATATCGCCCCAGCTGCGCCATCCCGGCGGCAACAGCACGCAGGGCCTCCACCAACCGACGCACAAGGGAATGGGCATTCGCTTGGTTTGACGCAATTCGATCGTGTGATTCCATCCCAACCGCCGGCAGACGTCCGAGACGATTTCCTGCGTCGCGGGGTCTTGGATTAGTTGTGCCTCTTCGACAAGCCGCCGTGCCGCCCGCGAGCAGCGCAGCGACTGCCACGCTCCGCACACCGCCGGCACGATCAACATCAAGATCCAAAAGGTGTTCCGGTCGAGCATCCGAAAAATGGGGAATGTCGAAGCCGCATTCGCGGTCGCAACGCGCGGTTGCGCAGCCGGGGAATCCGATTGAACTTCAAGCTTGGATTCGGCCGGAATTGGCAACGGGGCTGTTTTGGCGATCGACTCATGATCCGTCGACACAGTGTTGCGCGAGGCGGTGCTCACCGGTCGAGCCGGTTCAGCAGGCAAGCGACGATCGAACCGCCTCGTGGGCGCGGCCGGTTGCCCGGGCGTCGGGGCACGCTCGGAGTCGACTGTCGCGCGCGGTTCGACAACCTTGAGCCACCCGAGTCGCACTTCGGGCGACCAGCAGATCATCACCGGCATGGCCAGCGAGGCCGCAATACCCAGTGCCCAGACCCGGTGTCTCATCGCGGCCGAAAACCGCCGGAGCAATAGGTTCGCAAGGGCTGCCGCCATACACACCAGGGTGACGCTGAAAACCAGGCGCAGCAGCCACAGCGGCAAATCGGGTGGGGAGAAGAGTGCTTCCAGGATCATGATCGCGCCTCCGCATTCTCAATGCGTTTCTTAATGCACTCGATGTCTTCGGGATCCAGACGGCCTGCGCCGCCGTCCAGGAGTGCGGCGACGGCTTCGACGGGCCGCCCGCTGAAAAAGTTCCGTACCAATTCGCGCAGAGCCGAACGCCGCATGGTCGTTTTGGGGGTCACCGGCCGATAGAGAAAGCGTTTCCCCTCGTGCCGACGGCTGAGAAGATTCTTCGACGCCAAGAGGTTGAGCGTGGCGCGAACGGCTGAATAGCTTGGCGGATCGGGTAGCGCGCGCCGCACATCGGCCACCGACGCTTCACCGACCCGATAGACGGCCTCGACAATCTGTCGCTCGCGCCGCCCCAATCTATGCGATTCGACCACGTCCCGCTCTTGCGTCA
>DASRXU010000248.1:0-8475 GCA_035687365.1 Planctomycetaceae bacterium
GCAAGAAACGCGACGCAATCGAGCGACGCACACGACGGTACAACGCCTCGCGTGCTCAACCGGCCGGGAGCCTGCTTGAATCCGACGATATTGTTCGCACCTGCCGGCACTCGGCTCGAACCGGCTGTGTCGGTCCCCAGCGCAAAGCCGACGAGCCCTGCCGCGACCGCTACTGCTGAACCCGAACTCGATCCGCCGGAAATGTACTCGGGCTGAAAGACGTTCCGACACGCGCCGTAAGGGGTGCGATCACCTCCGAGGCCCGTGCCGAATTGATCGAGATTGGTTTTGCCGACGGCGATCGCCCCGGCGTCGAGCAATCGCTGCACAACCGGGGAGGAATGCTTGGGAACGTAGGAATAGGCCGGACAGGCCGCGGTCGTCGGGTGGCCGGCTAAATCAATGCTGTCTTTGATGCCGAACGGAACGCCAAACAGCGGCAGTTCCTCGCCCGCTGCCCGTCGCGCTTCGAGGCGCGCGGCACGGGCCAGGAGTTCGTCTTTCGGAACGAGGTGCGTCCAAACGGCCCGGTCGGGGTAGGCCGCAATCCGCTCGAGGACCAACTCGATCACGTCGCTGGGCGACGCTTCGTGAGCCTGATAGATCCGCGCCAGAGACCTCAAATCGAGGCTCGGAATGGCGTACGCTGGCCGCATCTAAACCCGCGCTGGCAAAGGTGGCTTCGCTCGTACGTTGATGAATTGAGGACCGGAATGCACGACTTATGCCAATGCGAATGATCCCGCCGATGCGCGCAGGTCCGCGGCTCCGGCTCGCGCGTAGTGGCGGTCTTAACTCGCAAGCCGAATCGCACTTGCAGCTTAGCCGACTTGGAACGCTGCTCGTCGTCGACGTACTTAGACTGAAATCAAACGCACGGGCAATGCGCGGCGATCAAGCCGGCTCGCCTCAAATCCGGGCACATGTCCGCTTCGTTCGAGTCGCCTTCTCAGGTGGATCCTGCAGATAGCCGCCGTGCGCACCTAGCGGAGCAAAGGGTCGATGCCGATGCTGCAGTGAGGACATCGCACATAGCCCGTGCCGAGGCACGCCGGACACATGCGCTTGACCGATGTCGTCGTCTTGGCGGCGCCTGCATTGGTCGCCTCATTTGCCGCAGTCGGATCGTGCAGGCCACTGTACGGGCAACCGGGAGCGCGGCACCGGATGCGAACGGCACCATTGCAGACGGAGCAAACGCGGTCGTCATAAATGTCCGTCGTCGCCAATCGAACGGCACGCGTGAGCGGCGAAGTGTCCGGCTTTCCTTCCATCACCAGCGCAACCTTGCGATAGCCGACGGCAATCAGGACCAACGACGGGCTGACTTTCGCCTCGACGTCGGACCACTTGAGCACCAGTCCCCCCGCGGGGGGATGGGCGAACTTTGGCAACGAGTGCCGGATGAAAGCCGCCGCGATAGGTGCGGGTACGCTGCCGCTGTAAGTCACTTTTGCCGGGTCGTTACCGGGACGATAGTCCGTCGAATGAATGGCGACGACATGGGCGTGGTCGTCGCAGAGGGCTTCGCCACTGGCTCCAGGGGTCGAGGTCGCGTCGGACCAGAGCTTGTGAGAGAAGTCGACCCAGTTCGGGCCACCAATGCGTGGCACATCTCCGGGGAGGGCCGTTACCGTGCCGCGACTCGTCCTGAGTCGGAGCCCACCCCAGCTTCCTCCGGGAAAGCCGATCAGTTCGACGTCGCTGCCCCGAGGCGGCAATTTATCGGCCAGTGCGATCGGCGGTGCATTCAGCGCATCGCACCGTAGCAGACACAAGTCCTCCTCCTGACTGACGTCAACGCACGTGGCCGGTAGGCGTCGCTGATGGGCGGCATCTGTCGGATCGATCAGTTCAATTTTGTCGGCTCGTCCAAGCGCGATGTCGTCGACAACGTGGCGACAAGCGAGGACGTAGTGAGGCTCCACGACGACGCCGGTGCCTTGCGCGATCCAGGCTATCGAGTCGGCTTCGGGCGCTGGCACGCGCGAGAGACCCGCGCGTTCCTCCTTGGGTGACACCAGTGGCATGTAACGCCAACCGTGCTTCACCTCGGTGGCAGTACTTTCCCTCATCCGGCGGACCTCGGAGTTAAGGTTGGTCGCCTCTGAGAGCACCGCTTCACTGGGACGAATGCGGCCCAACTGCGCCTCGCTGGTGAACCGCCCGAGGTTTTGCATCACCTCCTCGGAGGTCGGCGTGTGGTCCGCTGCTTCCCGCAAATGTTGGACGGCTTCGGCATATTTTTCCTCACGAATTTCCGCGATGGCAAGATTGTTCAAGGCCGGGACGTAGCCCGGGAACCGTTGTAAGACGGCTTGAAAGTGTTTCGCGGCAGCTTGCGGATTCCGATACTTGGGAGGCGTGATCGAACTCAAAATTCCGAGTGTGAAGTCCGCCGCAATCGAGTTGGGATCGACTCGGCTGGCTCGCTCCAGCGCATTTCGCGCTTCCTCAAAACTCAGATTCTTGGTCATTTCGTAGGCTTGCTGAAACAGTTGAGCGGCCTCTTCATGAGCCCTCGTCGCGTCTGACGCGGAAACCCATTGATCACCTAGTCGCACGAGATCCTGCGTGGCTCGGTCTGACCAGAGTTGATGGTTTGCCTTGAAGGTGTCTTCGAGGGTTCGTGGAATCGTACGAGTCGCCCCGAAAGTCTCGTAGAGAGCCAGCGCGTCCTTGGCGGTTGGGGAGCGGACGGCCGTTGCTTCAAGCGCGCGAAGATCGCTCTCCGTGGCCGGTGCCTTCGGCACAATGACCGGCGCCATCTTCGCGACCGAGACTTTTGGCTGAGGTCTTTCCGTTGGTTTCGGCTGCGTGTGCGACGCGCCCTGCCCCGTTGAGTTTTTCGGACTTGCGAGAGGCTGCGTTTTCAAGGGCGCGTGATCGCCGGCAACAGTGCCCACGCCTCCGTTCGCCTTCGGCCGCGTGGCAATGATAGACGTGCGAGCCTCGGTGGGAATCGGATCCTCGATCGTAGATTTCGCGGAGGTGTCGTCGTCCGATTTGACGTCATCGTCTGCAGACGCTGCCGTAATCGCGGGTTGATCTCGATGGCGCCCCATTCGAAAAGCGACCATCAATCCCCCGACGACCACTACGAGCCCTACGAGGGCACCGATTGCGATCGGGATTCGCGTTTTCGTTCGGCTCGGGGTGAGCGTCTTTTGGTTTGCAGCCTCGCTGAGCGCTTGCTCGGCCGGGATCCACGGTCCGCTCGTCCCTCGTCGGACCGGCGTGTCGGGGGCGATGCGACCCGTCTCCAAAACGCTCCGCACCTGACTTTCCGGCAACGGTCCGAGCGTCTTGTGTCCTTTGCGAACGTACCAGTCGTCGCTCATCCTTGGACCTTTCGAGACACGGCCCGTCGCTCAATTTGCGTGCCGGGAGTGGTGAGGCTCCTCCTGATCGGCTCGATCATACAGGCCGGCCGAACGAATTCGAACGGCCACAGGGCGTTATCTCAGCAGGACCGACAAGGTGTAGCCGGGCGGGAGTTGATCACCTAAACTTAGACGCATTCAGATCAGGCGACGTGGGTAATTGCCGAGGTCGTACCGATGTCATCGGGCGCTGAGTCTCATCGCGGCCGTCTCATGTTGACCAACCGACGCGAGCTGCTACGTGTCGGCGGCCTGAGCTTATTGGGGCTGTCTCTGCCCGAACTGTTGCGTGGTCAAGCGCACGCCTCTGAACGGCCTGGTCGCCGACCGACCTCGTTCGGAAAGGCCAAGTCGTGCATTATCGTGTTTCTGAAGGGCGGACCTTCGCAGCTCGACACATTCGACATGAAGCCTGACGCTCCCGCAGAGATCCGCGGAGAATTCAGACCAATTGCGACAAATGTGCCTGACATGATGGTCTGCGAGCAGCTTCCGTTGCTGGCTCGGCAAGCGAACCATTTCACGATTGCACGCTCCGTGTGTCATGCTGACAACAATCACGCGAGCGCCGCCTACGAGATGACGACGGGCAATGCTTACCCGCGTCCGACAAATCTGAGTGGCAAGAGCACGCGAGAGGACCATCCCCATCTCGGCTCAGCCGTTGCCGCCGTAGAGGCCCGGCGCTGTCCCGTGCCGCCATTCGCCATGGTTCCTCAATATCTGGTGGTCAATTCCGAGTTTCGGTCTGGGCAGAACGCCGGTTTTCTGGGGAGCCGATACGATCCACTCGTGCCTGGCGGCGATCCCACCACCTCAGACTTCAAGCCGGTCGACCTGGGCCTGGTGACCTCGCTGGAGCCTGAGCAGCTGCGCAATCGACGCCTCTTGCTGCAGAGCGTCAACGATCATTTTCGCCGGCTAGAAAATGACCCAGCCCTGCAAGCCGTGGATACGAACTATCAGAGAGCATTTGCCCTACTGGAATCCGGGCTGACCACTCAGGCTCTTGACATCCACCGGGAGCCCGCGTCGATTCGAGAGAGATATGGGCGCAATTTCTTCGGTCAATCGCTGCTCCTCGCGAGGCGACTGATCGAAGCGGGCGTGCGGTTGGTCCATGTGAACTGCATGTCCAGCATCTTTGGCGGCGTCGAGAATTGGGATACGCACAAGGATAATTTCCAGTTGCTCAAGCATCCCCTGCTGCCGCGCGCAGATCGTGGCGTAGCCGCTTTGCTGGAGGATCTGGCTGTCCGAGGTCTCTTATCCGAAACGCTCGTCGTCGTGACAGGAGAGTTTGGCCGCACGCCCCAAATCAATGCGGTCGCGGGTCGCGACCATTGGTCATGGGCGTTCTCGGTGCTTCTGGCCGGCGCCGGCATTCCGGGCGGCCGCCTCTACGGGGCGACGGACAAGCACGGAGCCTATCCGACCGAAAAACCAATCCGCTCCGGCGAACTCGCCGCGACAATCTTCCACGCCCTGGGCATCGATCCGAGTGTCCGCTTGCCAACATTGCTCGGCCGCCCTTGGCAAGTGTCCACCGAGCCACCCGTGCTGGACCTTCTCGGTTAGACATTCGGAAGTGCATACCGCTTAACGGTCGTTTGATGATGGTTTCGGACAAGAGTTGACTTGGCGACACGATTCGTTCATCAGACACGCCCTGATTGAATCTCGCGGCAGCTGCCTTTACAGGCCGCGACGATACCAACGATCCGGCTGTCCGAACTATCAATCGCGCGATGATGTATCTCTAGCGTTGCCGAAACCACCAGAGGGCGTTCAGTCATCGCATTGGGGGGGCAAGTCATGACTTTGCCTTTTCCCATTCGTTCACCCGCCGAACTAGGTGCTTGAAGTCCTCGCGGGCGCGGAGTGAGTCGAGATCGTGGTCCTTCTTCAGATTCGCAGCGTCCTTGTAGCCCGCCGCGGCCGCTTTCGTGAGCCATGCCATTGCGCGGTCGGCCTCTTCGTCGGCCGATCGATTGGAACCGAGAGACTTGTCGGTCGCGCGAATCGCGGAAGCAGTGACCGAGCGGAAGCAGGCTGCCGCGTACAAGCTGTCGGGATCGGCACGGTTGAGTTTTTCCCAGGCCTCGGCGGTCTGACGGCAACTGGCGGCATCCTTCGCCTTTTCGTAAATCCGTAGTCGCGCGTCGTACGCACTGACAAGGACTGTCGAATCGACATTCTTCCCGACGGCGAGGCGGAGACACTCGTCGATCATCGGCGACGCTTCCTGACTGCGATTGGCCCCCACCAGACCTTGGGCCAGTACCGCCATGGTCATCAGCGTGTCAGGATGGTCTGCGCCCAGCTTGGCTCTCCGCAGTGCGAACGTTTGCTCGCGGACCTTGAGTGAGTCGGCGTTACGGCCCAAGGCGGAATAGCTGTCCGCCACGTTGTTCATGCTCGACAACGTGTCGGGGTGGTCGAGGCCGAGCTTCGCTTTGCGAAGCGCCAGATTCTCCTGGCGGATCTTGAGCGCGTCGGCATGTCGGCCGAGTGCTTCATAGCTGTCGCCCAAGGCGCTCATGCTTATCAGCGTGGCGGGATGGTCAGGGCCGAGTCTAGCTTTGCGCAGCGCCAGCGTTTCCTCACGGAGCTTGATGGCCTCGTCATTGCGCCCGGCGACCGCAAGGCTGCTGGCCAAATTGCCCATGGCCCGCAGCGTGTCGGGGTGGTCAGGTCCGAGTTTGGATTTGTAGAGCGCGAACGCCTCCTCGCGAAGTTTGAGCGCCTCGTCATATCGGTTCAGTGCGAAATAGGCATTGGCCAGGTTGTTCATCGCCATCAGAGCGTCGGGATGATCGAATCCGCGCGTCGACTTGAAGCGAGCGAGCGTCTCCTCCCGCAGTTTCAGTGCATCGGCGTGGCGGCCGGCGTCGCCGTAGCTCAGCGCCAGGTTGTTCATGCTGGCAAGCGTGTCCGGGTCGTCGGGGCCGAGCTTCTTGCGGCGCAACGCGAGTGTCTCCTCGCGGAGCCGGAGGGCCTCGTCGATGCGACCGAGGACCGCATAGCTGCTGGCCAGATTGTGCATCGCCTGCAGCGTTAAGGGGTCGTCGGGACCCAGGTAGCGCGTGTAAAGTGCACGAGCCGCGTCTTCTTGCTCCACGGCCTTCTGTGCCTCGCCCAGGAAATAGAACGACTTTCCAAGGGACAAACGCAGCCGGGCCTCGATCAGTGGCTGGCTGGGGAAACTTTGAGTCACGTAAGGCACGGCGGACTCGATCGCCTTTTCGAGCGTAACGTCGCGTCCCAGGCCCCCTTCTTGGCCTGTCGGCCGCGCGGCGGCAAAGACCTTATCCTCGACGAACCCGAGCGCAGCCTTGGTCTCTGCCTCGCGGGCAGCGGCCTCGTCGGCAGCAGCGACGGCAGCTGCTTCCGCCCGTCGCGCTCGGAGCGCCTGCCACGATGAGATTACGATGCCCGCCAAGAGCGCGCCCGCGACCAGGGTCGCCGTAACCACGGTGCCGCGATTCCGCTGAGCGAACTTGCGAACTTTGTAAGCCGTCGAAGGGGGCCGCGCCACGATGGCTTCGTCCCGAAGGTAACGTTGGACGTCGTCGGCAAAACTGCCGGGCGTGTCATAGCGGCGATTGCGATCCTTCTCGAGGGCCTTCATCACCACCCAGTCAAGGTCGCCCGAGAGCAACTGCACGAGCCGTTTGACATCAACGCCCCGATTGACCGCGACGACCGTGGCCGTATCACCCAGTTTGGAGAACCGCGTGCTCGGGCGCGGCGCGTCCTGCTCGCGAATCAATCGCTGCATCTCCGCGTAGCCTGCCGCCCGCAGTTTGACGGCTTCGATCGGCGTTGTTCCGGTAAGCAGCTCATAGAGCAGCACCCCGAGCGAATAGACGTCGCTGCGCGTATCGATGTCGAGCCCACTCATCTCGGCTTGCTCGGGACTCATGTAAGCCGGCGTGCCGAGCATCTGTCCGAAAGCGGTGAACAGCGTCTTCTCGGTCAGCTTCTGCACGGTTGCTTTGGCGACGCCAAAGTCGATGACCTTCACGACGGGCACACCGTCGTGCAGCGTCACCAACACATTCGACGGCTTGATATCGCGATGGATGACTCCCTTGTGGTGCGCATGTTGAATGGCGTGGCAGACATCGATGAACAGCTTGAGTCGTTCCCCGGGAGCTGAGTGGTTCTTGTCACAAAACTCCGTGATGGGAACGCCTTTGACCAGTTCCATCACGAAGTAAGGATGGCCCGAATCGGTCGCCCCGGCGTCGAGCACGCGGGCGATATTCGGATGATCCATCAGGGCCAGCGCCTGACGCTCCGACTCGAAGCGGGCGATCACCTGGGCCGTATCCATGCCCGGCTTGATGATCTTGAGGGCGACGATCCGGCGAACCGGCCTCTCCTGCTCGGCCATGTAAACGATGCCGAAGCCGCCTTCGCCGAGCTGTTGCAGGAGCTTGTACGGCCCGATCACGCTGCCGACCTTCTCGCGCGGCAAGGCCACACCCACCGCCCCGACGATGGTCGAAGGTAGCGGCTCGGAGGCGCTATCGATCGGGTTTTGCGGTTCACTCATGCGGGGGACCTGTGATCGTTGATCCCAGCCTACGGCCCTTCCGTTGCGATTAGCAACGGGCCACAACCCGCTAGTTTATGAAGATCCTGAAAGATTCTTGCGGCTGTTCGTTTCAATCTTTGATATTTCAACGGTTCAGATCCGACACGGGCAACTCTTTCCGCGGGCGGACGCGCCATCGTCATTCCGATGGACATTCGCCGGGCTGCCCACGGCCAGTTTCCGTTGATCGCGACATATTGGGTCAAGCACCACGCTCTGTTGCATCAAGTCCGGTGCACCCCATGTTTCATCGCGTGCCCGGAAAGCTATGAAAAATATGGACTGCAATCGAGTGCTTCGGTTCGTTCTGTCCACAGCAGGCCCGACTGGTACGTGCCGAATGGTACAATCGCGGTCGCCGGCGCGAGCACGAGACCCGCGCAAACAAAACGGTTGGGAGACAGGCTAAATGGGACGTGTCTTTTCTCACTGGTCGCCGGTCTACCGCATCCTTTTGAGCGCGGCGGGAATGTTTCTTTTGCTCGACGC
>DASRXU010000249.1:0-3152 GCA_035687365.1 Planctomycetaceae bacterium
CGAAAAGAATACCAACTGGGAGGGCGGCTATCGCGTCCCAGCGATGATCCGCTGGCCCGGAACGGTGCCGCCGCGCACCGAGATCAACGAGATATTCTCTGCCGAGGACTGGGCGTCGACTCTGGTCGCCGCAGCAGGCGAGCCGGACATCAAGAACAAGCTGCTGCAGGGCTATCAGGCCGCCGGCAAGAACTTCCAGGTTCACCTCGATGGCTACGACCAGCGCGACCTGCTCTCCGGCAAGGGCCCGGACAAGCGCCGCGAGTTCTTCTACTGGACCGACGACGGCAACCTGGCCGGCCTTCGCTACGAACAGTGGAAGGCGGTTTTCCTGGAGCAGAAGGCCGAAGGCTTCGATGTCTGGCAGCAGCCGCTCGTCCAGCTGCGTTTGCCGATGCTGTTCAACTTGCGCTCGGACCCGTTCGAGCGGGCCCAGCACGAGGCAGGCGACTACGTGCGTTGGTTCATTGAGCATGCGTTCGTGGTCGTTCCGGCGCAGGGGATCGTGGCTCAGCATCTTGCGAGCTTCGTGCAATTTCCGCCGCGCCAAAAACCCGGCTCGTTTTCGGTCGAACAGGCTATGGAGAAACTCAGGCTGCCCCCGGCGAATAATTAGGTGGCCCATCAAATAGATCGCTTAAGGAAAACTGGACGGTGATCAGCATGGAAGCGCAAATTTCCATCCGAACGCAAATTTCCGTCCCGGAGGCGACCGTGGAATCAATCGCAGAGCCCAATTCGCCCACTGCGGCTTTGTTGACGTACCAGCGCATCGCATGTGTGCTCGTGCTTTTCATGCTCTTCTGTTGCTCAACCGGGCAAAGCTACGGCGCCGATACTCTCGAATGTCCAGAAATCGGCGCGAGCTCCGTTCCCGATCTCATCGGCGACGTTTCCGGTGGCGGGTTGTTCACCACCGAAAGCCGCGTCGACCTCGTCAACGAGATCAACGAGTCGATCAACAGGCTGCAGATCGCCAACCCCGATATCTCGTGGACTGACGCGCAGAACGTCCTGATTGCTGCCTATTGTCGTGTCGTGGCCCGCAAGGGGGGACTTACGGCCGCCGAGAAATGGGGTCGCATGCGACAGTTCGACAATGTCCTGGAACGGCAGATCGCAGCGAACATGATGCCGGCGGGAACGCTGATCATCGCCAGCGTTCCTCTTCCGCCCGACGTCTTTCGAGAACTTAAGCGGCAGGCCTTTGTCTCAAATCAAACGCCGGCTCAACTGATGACAGCCATTTTGAGTCGCGCAGCAGGGAAGTAGCCGACAGCGCGGCGGCTACGACGCCACAAGCGGACCGTCATCTGCAAGCGAAGGGAAACCCAAAGTCCAGCCTTGCTGGCCGCCGAAATGTTCAAGAGAGGCAAGGAGACGGAGATGAATCGCAAACTCGAACTCTTCAGCATCGTACTCTTCGCGCTAAACGCGGGCGTGGTGGGCGGAGGGGTCACCTCCTCGCTCGCGGACGAGGCCGGACTCGAGGCGCGCGTCGGCGAGTTGCGCGGCGCAATTCTGTCGCTGTTGGCGCCCGTGGGTGCCGTCGCGACGGAAACGAATTCAAATTACAAGGGCGTTGCGGCGCCCGCGCCTGCGGCTCCTCCCTCGTCTGCCGCCGCGGACTGGCCGAGCTACAACAAGACGCTGACTTCCGAGCGCTTCTCCGACCTCAGCCAGATCAACACGAAGAACGTCGTCAAGCTCAAGGTTCTATGTACCTACGACACTTGGCGAATAACGAGCTTCGAGACCGGCCTGATCATGGTGGAGGGCGCGCTCATCGGCACGACCGAATTCGATATCTTCTCGATCGACCCCTCGACCTGCGCCGAGAACTGGCGCACGCACGAGGAATATCCGGCCTACATTCTGCCGACCAATCGGGGCGCGGCCTACCTCGACGGTAAGTTGTTCCGTGGGACAGATGACGGGCGCGTGCTGGCCTATGACTTCAAAACGGGCAAGCGGCTCTGGGAGACGACGATCGCGGACGTGAAGAAGGGCGAAGACGTGCCTGCGGCACCAATCGCCTGGGAGGGCCTCGTCTTCATCGGCAATGCCGGCGGAGACTTCAAGGGCGCCAAAGGGCACATGTACGCGCTCGACGCCAAGACCGGCAACATTGTCTGGCAATTCTTCCTCGTGCCCAAGACCGAGGGCGATACTGTTCGCGGGCCCGAGGGCGCCTCGCCGCTCGACACCTCAAGTTGGAAAAACGCGCCTGGCGTTCCGATCAGCGGCGGCGGAAGCTGGACTTCTACGACCTTGGACCCGGCTACCGGGCTCTTGTATGTGCCGGTTGGCAACCCTGCGCCCGACTACGACAACAGCGTCCGCCAGGGGGACAATCTCTTCACCGGCTCCGTCGTTGTCCTCGACGCCAAGACCGGCGCTTACAAGAAGCATTTCCAGCTTGTGCCCAGGGATTGGCACGACTGGGACGTCTCCAACCCGCCGATTTTGATCAAGACAAGGGGAGGCAAGAGGCTCATGGCGGTGTCGCCGAAGGACGGACACCTTTACGGCTTTGATCTTGCCGACAACAAGCTCTTGTACCGGACGCCGGTGACGAGAATCGAGAATGTGGAAGAGTCCTTCGCTGTCGACAAAGATGTCCATTTTTGTCCGGGCGCCGCTGGCGGGGAGGAGTGGAACAGCCCGGGCTACGACCCTCTGACCAATCTCATCTTCACCGGTGACGTCGACTGGTGCGTGACGGTGATGCTGCAGACCAGGGAAGAAGTTGCAGCTGCCCCGCTCGGGCAGCTGTGGACGGGAGATAGGTACATCGATCCGTTCAACCAGTTCGGAAAGTTCTCGCGCGCCGACGGTTATTGGGCGGGATGGCTTTACGCCACCGACGCCGACACTGGGGTGTGGAAGTGGAGGCTGAAATCCAATTATCCGATTATGGGCGCTGTGACGCCGACCGCTGGAGGCCTCGTGTTCTTCGGTGACCTGGGCGGCAATTTCTACGCAATTGACGCGGCGACCGGCCAGAAGCTGTGGGGCCGGAAGATCGGCGGCGCGATCGGCGGCGGGGTGATCACTTATACGGTGAACGGCACGCAAAAAGTTGCGGTGACGACCGGCTACGTAGCTCCTGCCTTTCCTGCCGAAATCAGGAGAGCGAGGATCGCGATCCT
>DASRXU010000250.1:0-8275 GCA_035687365.1 Planctomycetaceae bacterium
AGCAGACCAATATTGAAGCAAAGGCCGAGTTCTTCTTCGCTGGACAACCTTCGGTCCATAACGAGCAGGATGCCGACGATCGCGACAATCGAGAAGACAACCATGAGACCGATTAGCCGGAGTGTGAGCGCTGCCAGCCTCCCCCATTGCTTCCCGCCACGTTCGTCGCTCATGCCGTCACCGCGGTAGTGGGCGCACTGGCTTTGGCTCAGTTTGAAAGTTCTGTCGGAGCCGGCGGCGGTTCAGTCGCTTGAGCCTCAGTCCATGCGTGGCGCTGGAGTGCCCGAAAGGCAATCCATACGGCGGCGTATGCCACAAGTGCTCCCGCCTCGAAAGTCCACAGGCGAAAATTGGGCATGCGGAGCCACAGATTGATGGCTATCCAGGGGACCAAAAAGACGAGTCCCAAAACGCACAAGTGGGCGATTCGGGTGCTTGGGCGCATCTTATCAAGGGTTATCGTCTTGCCGTTTCTCATGCCACGATTGTACCGGGAGCAGGGGACGTTACGATAAAAAGGAAGGAACTGGGACAGCGGATTTGGACCCCGCAGCGCAGAAGTGTTGGAGACTTCCGGCGACGCAACCTACCGGTCTGGTCACGCTCCCAGCCCCTCGTGCAGCCAGCGGAAAACAAGCCGCTGGCTGCGCTGCTTTCAGGGGTCCGTGCCAGTCTGCGGAGGAATTTTGTTGATGTCTGAGAATCCAAGCCCTTCGTCTCGCGGCTTCCGATCACCGACAACCGGCAGCCGCCCACGCTTCCGCAGTGCTGTCAGAACAGCGACGAGGACGTACTCAGGCAATCTGCGCCGTGTCCGGTGAAAAAATTCCGTCGCGATTTGGCGGGAGATATCGGGATCATAAAACACATTGTCCGATCCGAACCCCGCCTCGACGACATGCTCCCGGTAGATGTCAACGAGGATGTCCCGTTGCGTCGCAGGTAGTGCGTGCAACATCGAAGGCGCAGTTTTATGAGAACCGTCAAACCGCACCCACAGCCCCTGCTTTCGTTGGGTTCGGATGTAGTGAATGACTTCGCCGAAAGCATCACTGCGCCCCGTGCGATGGCTCCATTCTTCGATGAACAGAGCCATGTCCTCCGGACGCTTTTCGTACTGATCTGCTGGAATCCCGAACTCCAGGTAAAGTTCCCGGAGCGCGTGATCCTCGTCTGGGCTCAACCTAATTGCATTTCGTCTAATCGCCATTAGAATTGACTTTCGCTGTGGGAGAACAGCGGCAACATTGTCACGTGTCTTTCCGCTGTTCTCCCGCACCAATCGATTTCTGATCTGCGGCCTACGCCGCAACGATTTATTCCGGCCTGAACTCTAAGACGCTCGGTGGTCCGTCACCCCCTTCCTCGTCGACCACGGTTCCCCCACCAAGCGCGGCCGAAATCCTCAGTTTCAATTCTTCTTCGCGAACGCCGGTTGCCTCTTCCGCCTCCTTCCAGGTGAGTTCACGCATCGCGATCGCGGTCTCAAGCAGCCGCTCGAATCGCAAGGCGCGATCACGCCAGACGTGCCCCGGCTCTTGTTTCCTCCAACCCTTTCGCGAGAACTCTGTCCATAGCCATCGCGCCTGTGATGGACGGATCAGGCGCCTCAACTGTCCGCGGTAAATCATGGCTGCGAGCGAAATCCCGAATCGCTCCTTAAACTCGATTAGTCGAATAAACGATTTTCCCTTAAAGGCCTCTTCAAGCTGGGTGGTCGGCAACAAAAGCGACGACGCAAAGTCGTAGGCCCGTTTCTCCACGTCGGCATCTTTCCACCCCAGCATCTCCTTGCAGTCGTCATAAAGCACGTGGGCCAATTCGTGCGCCGCATTCATTCGCAGCCGGTCGTTCGACGTGTTCGGGTTCAGGACGATCACGAAACTCGCACCCCAGCGCGCAGCCATGCCGTCGACCCTCAGCTCTGTCGGCATCTCCAGGGTGCGGATCCCAAATCCCTCCAACACTGAGATGACGTTCACCACAGGTTCGTCGTCTCTAAGTGCCAGTTCCGCGCGAACCTTTTCCGCTAACTTCTTTCCCGGAAGACTCGGGTCAACGCTGAAGTTGCGGCGTAGATTTCGGAGCGGATCCTTCAGGCGATGTTCGAGACCGATATATGCGTCGACCCATTTCGCCGACTGAGCCTGAAAACGCCGCTTGTCAGTCAGGCTCACCCGCGACTTCTCATTCCGATACCGGAAGCCGGAGAGCCCCTCACTCCGCTGAAGGAACCAGTTCAGGGGGCGACCGTAGAAGTCGGCAAGAATGGCCAGGATTGGGAGTGGCGGAGATGTCAGTCCACGCTCGTAAGAGTGCAGAGTGGCATGGGAGAGTTTGAGTCTGGCTGGCAGCCCCATGGCTACCGACCGAGACGACAAGCCGGCCTCCAGCCGGGCTTCTCGAAGCCGTGTCGCAACCGTCTTCTGCATCGTGCGACCTGATGTCTGCGTCACCTAGTCCCTCCTTGTGTTGGCAGGTAATCTTTACAAATTTGCATTATGGATGCAAGTCATTGGTAGCGCGCAACTTATAAAAAGTGGAAAATTTATGTCTGCGTCGGCGAACCCGCAAAAACTGCGTCTGATCTTGGTCTAGTCTCGCGATGGTCGCTCAAACTTTTTGGGCCGGTCCCAATTCGGACTCTTGCACTTGGGGCAGACTCGCGGCTTGTCGCTGGAATCGCGTGGCAGCCATTCGTGGCCGCACCGGCACCGGCAGCCGAGCAACTGAACCATCCCGATTTCTGGCTTTTTCTTCATCGGAGATCCTTTCCAGGACTTTACTAAAAGTATATACGTGTTGTATTGACTGTCAATCTCCTATTGGTATATACTGCTTGTATAAACCAACTGGGGACGCAGCCATGTCGGACTGGAAAATGTTGGATCGCAACGGCCGGGCAGTATTGCTCGCGGCGACGGTCAAGATCACGCAAAGCGCCAAGGGATGGCGCGTTCCGTCTCAGTCGGGAAGGGGCCACGCGGCATACACGGTCAATCTCGACGGTGACACCCCGCATTGCACTTGCCCAGACCACGAGCTGAGGGCGTGCGAATGCAAGCACATCATGGCTGTGAAGATCGTGAGACAAAGGGAGTTGTTTGACGACGGATCGGAGCGGGTCACGGAATCCCTGACCCTCACGAAGACGGTCTGTAAGTCCTACCCGCAGAATTGGAAGGCGTACAACGCGGCCCAGACGACGGAGAAAGAGAAATTCCAGGCGTTGCTCCGGGAGTTGTGCGAGGGGATCGAAGAGCCAACGCAAAAGCGTGGTCGTCCCCGCATTCCCCTGTCGGACGCGGTGTTCTCTGCCGTGTTCAAAGTCTATTCGACGTTCAGCGGTCGGCGGTTTATGACCGATCTCCGCGCTGCTCACAGCGCTGGGCACATCGGCCGCGTCCCGTCGTACAACTCGATTTTCGTGTGTCTCGAATCGGAAGCGGTCACTCCGATCCTGCATCGGCTGATCGTCGAATCGAGCCGCCCCTTGAAAGCCGTCGAAGTGGATTTCGCAGTCGATGCGTCGGGCTTCACGTCGTCACGCTTTACCCGTTGGTACGACCACCGATATGGCATCGCCCGCGCCCATCACGAATGGGTCAAGGTTCACCTGATGTGCGGGGTGAAGACGAATATCGTCACCGCAGTTGAGATTGCCGGGCGTGAGGCGGGCTCGTCTCCGATGCTGCCCGCATTGCTGGCCACCACGACGCAGACCTTCACCGCTCGCGAAGTCTCAGGCGATAAGGAATTCGGCAGCTTCAAGAACTACGACGCAATCGAGGCAGCGGGCGCGACCCCGTTCATCGCCTTCAAAGCGCGGCATACGGGCAAGGGCGGCGGCTTGTGGGCGAAGATGCACCACTACTTCAATTTCCGCCGCGATGATTTCCTGAGCCATTACCACAAGCGGTCCAACGTCGAATCGACGTTCAGCATGATTAAGGCGAAGTTCCGCGATCACGTCCGGTCAAAGACGGACACGGCCATGCGAAATGAGGCGCTGTGCAAAATCCTTTGCCACAATCTCTGCGTTTTGATTCAGGAAATGTACGAGTTGGGAATCGATCCGATTTTCTGGGCAGAATCCACGTTTGCCCAGAAAGTCACCGCAATTTAGGACTTTCTAGGCAAAGCCACCGGGTCGGGTCAGATAGTTTCACTAAGGATCTGACCCGGTGAAATGGTGACCCGGTTGTTAAACATGAGAAACAAGGCAAGGTTGGGAAGTCGCGACCGGACGCATTCACTGAGGGAGGCCGAGCGGGCCCAGGTCCGGACACTTTCGCAGAATTGGGGGCGCGGGTCCGGTCCGCTTCTGCTCACGGGGCAGCCCGGTGCAATCCAACACTTGCGAGTTGCTGATCTTAGGCGGCCGCGCGACGTTCTGGGGCGGCCGCCGGCAGAGCGTCGCCGGTCGCAGCGGTCGGTTCCGCCAGGACCGGCGCGGGGAATTGAATCGTCGCTGGGGTGTGCGTGGTGATCGCGACCAATTCGTCCAGCAGACGCTGAGCCAGAACGTCGCGATCGAAATGGCGGGCGACGTAGTCTCGTCCGCGAGCGAACGACGCGCGATCGCGGGCGATCGTTTCGATGCCGGCCAGAAGGGAATCTTCGTCTTCCGGCGTCATCGCCACGCCGGCTCGTCCGGTCAGCACAATTCGCTGAGCCTGGCCGCGGACGCCCATCACGATTGGCACGTTCATCGCCATGATCTCGAAGATTTTCGAGGGGATCACCGTCTCGAAGAGTTCCGTCTTGCGGAGGTGCACCAGGCAGGCGTCGCAACTGGCAATCACCTCGGCGATCTGCGATTTGGGCACCAAGCCGGTGAACACGACCTGGTCGAGGCCTTCCGCCCGGCACTCACTCTCGAGGCGACCTCGCTCGGCACCGTCGCCGACGATCCAGAACACGACGTCGTCGCGGCCGGCCTCCTTCAGTTTGCGGGCCGCGCGAACGACGACATCTAAACCGTGAGCCATTCCGACGGTGCCGATGTACGCACACACAAAGCGTCCCTCGCCCCGCCATTGGGAACGCAGCTGCGAAACGGCGGGCTGCGGAACGAATTGAGAAACGTCGACACCGTTCGGGACGACGGCAATCTTTTCCTCCGACACGCCGCGGCGAATCAGTTGATCCCGATAGCCATCGCCGACGGTGACGATCTGTCGAGCGGTCGCGTACATCCGCTGCTCGAGGACTTCGAGCACTCGCATGACGGGAGAGCGTTTCATCGCACCGACGGTGACGATCGACTCGGGCCAGATGTCGCGGATTTCCAACAGCAGCGGACGCCGCTTGAGCCATCGACACAGCACGCCGGCCCATCCGCAAAAGAACTGGGGCGACGTCGCTACGATCGCATCCACTTTCCGAACGCACATCGCGCAGAGCGTCGCGCACAGCATGTAGCTCAGATAGTTGATCGTCCGCCCGAGGAAGCCCTTGTTGGGCGACAACCAGGTCCAGACGCGCAACACGTGGATGCCGTCAACCGACTCGCGGCTCAATAACGCGTTCTTATAGCCGGGTGCCACGACGCCGGTCGGGCAATTCGGCGCACACGTAATCACGGTGACTCGATGCCCAGCGGCGACCCACCGTCGACAATGTTCATAAGTCCGTGTAGCCGGAGCGTTGACCTCCGGCGGAAAGTAGTGCGACAGAAACAATATGTGCAGTGGGTGAGGCGCGGTCTCGGTCGCCGGTGCTGCCCGCCACGTCGTTCGCGTCACACCCCGAGATGCGTCAAGCCGCGTGTCGGTCGAGGCGGCGACTCTCTCCTTAACGACGTTGGACATGTTGAATCTCGGCTTGTTCAGGCGGCCGGGACGAGTTGAGGACTGTCCGCCGATCGCTTTCGCGTCTTTAGAGCGATGTTGGCGGGATTTTGGTCGATGAACTGGCGGGCCCAGAGCTCCAACGTGAGCAGCGCCCATTGCAACATGTAATAGTCGGCTCGGCCGGCTTGGCTCTGACTGCGCAGACGCTGAATCGAGTCGGGCCGGAACCAGCCTCGGCTTTCGATCGCCCGCGGACTCATCAGGTCGTTCCACATCGAGCCCAAATCGTGCCGCAACCAATGACGATAGGGAGCCCCGAAGCCGGCCTTTGGGCGGTCGATGATTTCGTCGGGCACAATTCCGCGAGCCGCTCGACGCAGAATGGCCTTGGGGACGGGATCGAGTTTTTGGGCGACGGAGAACGACGTGCCGAGCGCGACCAGCTCTTGATCCAGCAGCGGGACGCGGGCCTCAATCCCGACGGCCATCCCCATTTTGTCGGTGTAGAGCAGGTTGTGGTTGGGCAGATAGACGGACAGGTCGCGTTCGAGAAACCGATCGACCTCGCGCAAGCCGCGGCTTCGCATTCGCGTCAGGCAATCGGCGTCGGGCCGGAATTCATCGAGCGAGTTGGCCAACCCGGGAGACAGAATGCCGGACGTCGCGGCAGGAGCGGTCGACATGCAATAGGCCAAGAATCGCTCGTCGGGCGAACGATGAACGTCGTGCAGAACGCGCCGCGCTCGTCGTAACGTCGCACCGATTGGTCCACCAAGCGCGCCGGGCAACAGATTTCCGGATAACGCCAACCCTCCACGAACGGCTCGGGGCAAGCGATCAAGCCAGCGTAGCGTGCGCAGGACGGCGTAGCGCGGATAGCCGCCGAAAAGTTCGTCGGCCCCCTGACCCGAAAGAAGCACCTTCGTGCCGTGCTCGCGGGCTAGTCGACAAATGAGATGGCAGGTGATCGCCGCGGGATCCGAAAGCGGCTCATCGAGATGGTAGATAATTTGGGGCAACAACGTAGCGATCTGTGGACCGATCTCGACTTCATGGAACTCGAGCCCCAGCGACGACGCCATCTTGCGTGCGTAAGGAGCGTCGTCATGCGCACGGTCGAGCTGATTGGATTGCTGCGGATAAGTGATCGTGTAACCGCGAAACGGATCGTCGCCCGCGTAAGAGGCGGCCGCGATCGTTGTGATCAAACTGCTGTCGAGCCCGCCGCTCAAGAAGGATCCGACCGGGACGTCCGAGACGAGCTGACGCCTGGTTGCCTCGGCGACGGCGGATTGCAGCCGCTCGGCATCCTGTGAATCATCTTTGCCTGATCCGGCGCCCAGTTGTGGAGACCAGAATTGCCGGATCTCGAGCGAGCGTTGATTGGCACGCCACCGAAGGAAACTGCCTGCGGGTAGTCGACGGATCCCTTTCAGCGCCGTGCGCTCGGAACAGGAGTGACAAAAGGTGAGGTGCTGTTGGATCGTCTGGAAATCGGGCTCGCGTCGGATATCCGGATGCGCGCAGAGCGCCTTGATCTCACTGGCAAAGAGCAGCGATCCGGGCTGCGGCTCGGCGTAGTAGACCGGCTTGATCCCCAGCGGATCGCGGGCTAGCAGCAGTTCGCGTTCGCGATCGTCCCAGAACGCGAACGTAAACATCCCATTAAGCCGCTCGGCGAACGCGGCACCCCAGCGCATCAAACCGTGGAGCAAAACCTGCGTATCGCCCGACGACGTTTGACGAAAGCCCGTATCCGAAAGTGCGGTCCGCAGTTCCCGGTAGTTGTAAATCTCGCCGTTGAAGATGAGCGTGAAGCGTCCATCGGGGGACGTCATCGGTTGGGCGGCCTGCTCCGAAAGATCGAGCACAGCCAGGCGCACGTGGCCCAACGCGACCTGCGACCGCGGCGATTCGAAAACACCGCTGCCGTCGGGTCCGCGATGCGCTTGTGCGGCGTTCATTCGATCGATCAGGCCGGGGACAAAATCGCCGACCAGGCCTGCAATGCCACACATCGCGCCCCCCCAATCCTTTGGTCGCGCCCAGAGCGAGTTTGGTAACAAATCGCCAGAACTCACGCAAGATGGGATGTCGGCGTTGTCTCGGGCGAATCCTTGTGCTAACACACTAGCGATCGCGGGCCATTCACGCGTCGCGGAGTTGTCTTGTGAGGATCGGAATCGATGCGTCGAATCTGCGCGGCGGAGGTGGCGTCACCCACCTGACGGCCCTTCTGTCGCACGTCAATGTGACCGACACGGGAGTGGAGCGCGTCGTCGTTTGGGGCCCCGATGCCGTGCTCCGGCGGCTGTCCGATCGCCCCTGGCTGATAAAGTCGAATCCGCCCGAGCTTGAGCGATCCCTGAGATCGCGAACTGCCTGGCGTCACCGCACCCTGCCGCGATGCGCTCGGGACGAATGCGACGTGTTGTTCGCGCCTGGCGGTTTGTGCACGGATCGCTTTCATCCCGTGGTCA
>DASRXU010000251.1:0-1669 GCA_035687365.1 Planctomycetaceae bacterium
AGGGGCGACTCGGTTCCGATCGCCTATTCGCGTATCGATCCGGAGCGGGCGCGCATCGACACGCTGTGGTTCAGTCACCGCTGGGTAATAGGCGGGATAATTGTCGGACTCGCGATTGTCATTCGCGCACTGGCCGGAGTAGCCGCACCCCTCTCACGCTCCCCCAATCCGCCCCCGCAGCGCCTGCAATGACCCACGCCACCAATCCGCCCCCCGCTGCAGCGTTGCCTCCAACGGAAACCCATGCCGCGCAGCGTGCTTCTGCGGAATCGTATCCCACGCCCGGTGCTCGACTGACACCCGCGTCTCCTCCCCAACGGCCTCGAAAAGCACCTCCACTTCCGTAGACTGCTCCGCCGAAAAGTTAGCCTGCCGCCAGGCAAACACCAGCCGCTTTCCCGGCTCCCACACCGACACCCGCCCGATCTCGAACGTCGACCCGTCGTCGAACGTCGTAAACAACCGTCCTCCAGGTCCGGGCTCGAACGCGAGCCGCCCGTCGCCAGCGCGGCTCACCTGGAACAAACCGCTCGGTTGCCACCACAACGCGATCTCCTGCGTAAACACCTCGAACGTCCGCGTAGGATCGGCGGGCACGCGCAGCGCAAGGAACACCTTCGACGTCATCGGCCTGTCTTGTGCAAGTGAGCTTTCAACGCCAATAATTGCCGCCCCCACAGCGCCTCGGTCTCCTCCAGCCACACGCGAAGATCTGCCATAGGCTCAGGCCTCAAGCGATAGATCCGCACCCGCGAGTCGAACTCGTCCCGATCCTCCTCGACGAGGCCACTCTCGCGCAGCGTCTTTAAGTGACGGCTCATGAGCGGAAACGCGATCCGGGTCGCTTCCGCCAACTCGCCCGCCCGGTGCGGGCGCTCACGCAGGAGATCCACAACGCGCCGGCGGTAAGGGTCAGCCAGCGCGGCGAGAGTGCGGTCGAGGTTCGCGGCGCTCACGTCAGCGGCTTGAACTTGAACCCGGTCGCCTTCTCCATGTCCTCAACAGAGACCGTCTTGCTGGCCTGTGTGAAAGTCCAGTGATGACCCTCCGGGTCCTGCGCGCCGTAGGTCCGGTCCCCATAGAACTGGTCGGCGGGCTCGCCCACGATTTTCGCTCCGGCCGCACGCGCACGCGCGCAATGCTCGTCGATGCCTTTCTCGAGCCGCACGTGGATACGCTGGGTGTTGACGCCGCCTACCGCGGTAGGACTTTTGGTCCACGAAAAGTACTCGCTGCCGATCATGACGACGCCGTCGCCAAAGCTCATCTCGGCGTGCACGATGTTGTCCTGCGAATCGGTGAGCACCATGGACGGCTCGAAGCCGAAAGCCTTCTGCAGCCACGCGAGGGCTGCACGATTATCTTTGTAGACGACGGAAGGGATGAACGCGGGTCGAGGCGGCTCAATGACGGTCATGGCGGGCACTCCTGATGTAGTTTCCGGTGCCGTCAATATTTATCAAATCTGATAACTAATAGTCAAGTGGCACCGCAACCGGATCACGAGCTAGCCGCCAGCTAGCCGAGTGGGCTACTGCACGACCGGCACCCGCCTGATCACCCCCGAGAAGGTCTCCTCCCCCAACGACAGGTAAAGGTGCTGCTCCGAAACCGTCAAAGTAAACGCAGTCCGCCGCTGCAGCCTGCCCGCAAGCGAGCTCAACCACTC
>DASRXU010000252.1:0-13243 GCA_035687365.1 Planctomycetaceae bacterium
CCTCAAAGCCTTGATGGTCCGCCTCCAAGCTCATCCGAACCGGCCCCAAGCGCACACGGTGGCCGACCAGATCGCTGCGGCGCTACGATCCTCCGACATGATCGTGCAGAAAGACCTCCAATCGCTCAGCACGCCTCGTCCGAATTCGGTCGACGAATGGATTCACCTGGGGGCCGATGGCGGTGATCCTGAGGCCGGTCGGCGGCTCTTCAATTTCCCCAACTCGGTCGCCTGTTATCGCTGCCACACGGTGCAGGGGCGGGGCGGAAAAATTGGTCCCGACTTGTCGAATATCGCTCGATCGTCCGACCGAACCAAATTGGCCGAGTCGATCCTGCGTCCCGCGAAGGAGATTGCGCCTCAATTCGTGACTTGGTCGTTCGTGACGCGCAGCGGTAAGACACTCACGGGGGTCCTCGTTTCGGAGGACCGTGAGGGACATGTCCGCATCGGCGGTGCCGATGGACGTGTGATCGAAATCGACGCGTCCCAGATCGAAGAGCGCCGGCAACAGTCGACGTCGATCATGCCCGAGCGGCTGACCGACCTGCTGACGGTGGGCGAATTCCGTGACCTGATCGCGTTTCTCGCGACACTGAAGTAGTAGCTGGTCATATTCTGGCCGCTACTCATTCCGTTCTTGGCGGCTGCGGCGAGACGTCTGTTCAGGAATCGGACCCGGCCCGTGCGCCGTCGGAACGTCCGCTATATCCGGAGCGGCTCGACGAGCTTCTCAAGTAGAATCCCGCGTCCAAATTCCCAACTGGCACTATGGTTGTAGCGAGCGCGCACCAGTGCGGAATTCTCTCTGCGAGAGCCGCAGGATGCCCTCACGGTTTACTCGAGCCAGAACGAAGACGCGATGTTCGGACGCCTGTTTCACAAAAAGCGTGAAGAGGTCATGCGGGTGCTGCATGGCCGCGTCAACCGAGCGCATGCGCGGAGCATCGCCTGTCAGAATATTCGCGGGGCGACTCGGCAAATCTTCAACGAGATCGTCTGGGCACTGCCTTGCGAATCAATCGCCAAAGCCGATTTCTCGCAACTCTTCCCAGCGATTTGCCGGGACCTTTGCACACAAGGAATCGGCATCTTTCTGAATGTGCCCGTCCATGAGCCGCGCATGATCATCGGACTCTGCGACGAGTCTGAGCCGCGCTTCCTGGCGTGTACGGTGAAGCACTGTTCGCCGCTAGGCTACGGGTTTTACCACGCCGGACTCTTTCCCGACGAGGTCATGAATCTTCACCGAGAGCAGATTGCCGCCATGGGCGAGGCGCTCGCGAAATACGCTGAGCACGAAGCCGCCTGCGAAACCGTCACGGTCTGAATCGGCGAAGCGCGTAACGAGCCGAGCGGGATCGAAGCGATCTGTCCGTAGCGTGCGCACCCCAGCGAACCCGGCAAACGACCGCAGAGCCTCAGTCTACTTCGAGGCCGCCGGCTTCTTTTCGGCTTTCTCGGCGATCTTCAAGCCGGGCACTTTGATGGCCGTCACGCGGACCGACGTGTAGCGCTGCCGGTGACCGGTGTGCCGCCGTGAATTCTTACGCTTACGGAACTTGCCGATCTCGAGCTTCGGCCCATTCACTTTCGGACGCACGACGGTGGCTTCGACGAGTGCTCCCGAGATCGCCGGCGCGCCGATCTCGCTGGGTCCGCCTCCATTGGCCAGTAGGACCTGCTCGAACTGAATAGCGGCTCCCGCCTCGACCCCATCTCGGTAGTCGATCAAGAAGGTCTCGCCCTCTTGAATCCGAAATTGGCGGCCGCCGTCAGCGATGACTGCAAACATGGCTTCTCAACCGTTTCTATCGTTCGAAAGGCCGAGTCCCGGCCGTGCGGACAGGTTTCACCAAGGCCCAAATTCGAGTCCCACATTGTAGCGGGTTCTCGGCGGTCTTCAATCCGACCCGCCAGAGAGGAAAACGGAGAGGAAATCTGGGCGCCAGGGTCCTAAAGCGCGGCGTGAAGGCCGCAAAAGACAACGGGTTCGCCCGCCGAAAACTGGCGAGCGAACCCGTTATGATTTCTGAACCGGGCGTCTACGCGAGGCAAACGCCGGGCGTCAGCATTGAACTAGGCCTTCGGCTTCGGAGCCGGCTCTTCCGGGGGAGGAGCAGGAGCGGCCTGCACCGGGGCGTGCGACGGAGCAGGAGCATACGTACCCGGGGCGCCGCAAGAGGGAGCCATCGGAGCCGCGCAGGTCGGCGCCATCGGGGCACAGCAGGTCGCGGCCGGGGCACAACAGCTCGGAGCCGGAGCTCCACAAGTCGGGGCCGGGGCACACGAAGAGCCACAACCACCGCAACCGCCGCCGCACCCGCCACTATAACCACAGCCACAGCCGTGGTGATGGTGGTGGTAGTGCTGGTGGTGGCCGCAGCCGCCGCCACAACCACCGCCGCAGCCGCCGCTATATCCACCACAACCACCGCCGCAGCCCTCGTACGAGAACAGGCTGGCGGACGCTGGGCTCGGTCCGGCGACCAAGAGCGCCGCTCCGGCCACCATGGCCGAAAGCAAAGTCTTGCGAAACATCAGCGATCTCCTCATCTTTTGAAGTTTTGAGACGCGTACACTCTGTTGACCATCTTCTGCCCCTGGAACACGCTGCGGTTGGCGACGGGTTCCGGGCGTCTTTCAAAAATCTCGCACCGATCCGCAAATCGTGCGCCCGGCAATCGGCGTAAGCTGCGAGAAATGTGCCGAGGCGGCGGATGTGAAGATGCGAAGAATGTAAAAGCTTTTCCGATAACCGCATTCAAAATAACAATGGGCGCCTGGTTGTCAAACCATAAAGGGGCAAAAATCGATGGTTTTCACCGCGTCTTGCGGCTCGCCTTAAATTGCCCATTTTACCATTTGTTTGTCATCCAGTTTTTTGCGAACGCGGTGTCAGGAAGAGTTTGTTTGAGTGTGTTGCTGACTTCCTGACGATCGCGGATCTTCCAGCGCGAGCATTTTGTAGCCAGGCAAATCTTGGACAGCGAATCCTCTCCCATGCTTTCTTCACTCGGCTCGACGCGGCCGACCTTCACTTGGAACTTCCGCGGACAGACCTGGCGACTCGGCGGTCTCCCCAAGTTGATGGGCATTTTGAACGTCACGCCCGACAGCTTTTCCGACGGCGGACAGTTCCTCGATTCGTCCCGCGCTGTCGATCGGTGTCTGCAACTCGTGGCCGAGGGAGCCGATCTGATCGATGTGGGAGGCGAGTCGACGCGCCCCAATGCGGAGCCGGTGGCGAAGGACGAGGAAATCCGACGCATCGTGCCGGTGGTTGCGGAGGTTGCGAAACGGGTCACGGTCCCGATTTCGATCGACACCACAAAGGCGGCCGTCGCCGAGCGCGCGCTCGACGTGGGAGCCGCGATCGTCAACGACGTCTCGGGCTTACTCTTCGACCCTCGCATGCCCGATGTTTGTGCCCAAGGGCAGGCCGGCGTGATCTGCATGCACCGTCAGGGGACGCCGCAAACCATGCAGATCAACCCTCGGTACGCAGACGTCGTCCGTGAAGTGTCTGATTTTCTCGCCGACCGATTGGTCGCGCTCGAAGAGTGTGGGATTGCGCGCGAGCGTGTGGTCGTCGACCCGGGAATCGGCTTCGGCAAGACGCCCGACCACAACCTGACGATCCTCAGACATATCATGCGATTTCGGGCTTTGGGGCGGCCGGTGTTGATCGGCCATTCGCGGAAGCGGTTTTTGGGGAAAATCCTCGGACGAAAGCTCGATGAAGTCTCGGCCGCGACGATTGGCGTCGCTCTGGCCGCGGCGCTCAACGGCGCCGACATCTTGCGCGTACACGATGTGGGGGCGACGCGCGATGCTCTGGAAGCCTGCCGCGCGGTGCTGGACGACGGCGGCCCACCGGCCTCTTGAACGGTCGGCGCGTCAATTCGCGGCACACGCCGTCGAGCGGGACAGCAGCGTGACTTTTCGGCGCATGATTTCTTCGCCGGCGATTTTCAACACCACCGAGTATTCGCCCGGCATGACGCAGTCGCCCAGGTTGTAGAAGAAATGGGCGCGCAGCATATCGCTGGAAAGAAACAAACCATTGGTGTCGACCACGCGGTTCTGCGAGTCATGCAAGTTGCATTGGATGAACATGTTCTCGTGCGGCGGAATCAGACCGCATTGAATCCGCAACGTTTCGCCTTGATGAAACGTTGTTCGACGATCCAACAGACTGCCGCCGACGAGGATCGAGCCGATATCGAAATTCAGCACTTTGTCTTCGTGCGCGATTCGCACGGTGGGCGCCAAGAGTTCGGAAACCTCTTCCGGATCAAGCTCCTGGAGTTGGTACGGGCCTTCGGGGCGGTGCAGTCCATACCGATCGAGCTTGTACTCGAGGGCGACGCCGCCCACGCCCGTGGTCAGCAGGGCCGCCGCAAAAGCGCCTCGGCTCCAGGCCGGCGCGACTGTGGGTATGACGTTTCCGGCTGACGCAACGAGACGGGGAACGGCACCCAAGCGGGCAACGATCCAGCGCCCCGCATTCGCGGCCGCTCGGCGCAATGATTCGATTTCGGAGTCTGTGGCGAAGGCGGCATAGGTGGACAGGCAAATCATCGGAAAGATGAAGAGCCCCAACGTCAAACACGTCATCACGTGAAACAACAGACCTAGGCCCAGCATGGTGCGACGCGCGCCCGGCTTCCAGACCAGGAAGATGAACAACAGCTCCCACATCACGGTGATGTAGGCGCACACAACCACGAGCGAGGGATGAAACGCCAGGTAGCTCCCGAACACGTTGGGAGTGTGGATCGTCGAAAGCATCCAGGTTTGCAGGTGCTCGCCGGTAAAATATCCCCGGACCTGCAGCTTCGTGGCTCCCGCGCTGACGTAAACACTTGCCATCAGGATTTGGATCAGGCGGCGTGGCCAGCGCGGGCCAGACGGCGGACCGGGAATGAGTTCGGGAGGAACGCCCTGTCGGAGTAGGCGCCTGCGCGCCAACCAACTGTCGATCGACCACACGGCCCCACATTGAGTGAAGCATAGGAAAAATAAGACGTGCGAGGCGATGGCCGAGGACTTATTCAAGCTCGACAGGATGTCGAGCATGTTCACGTAGGTGTAACCGACCGTCGACAGGACGAGCGAAGTCCGCGTGCACCAGCCCAGGCACGACGTGACAAGGGCAAGGATCACGATGCTGTGAATGGCAACCACCACGGTTCCGGTGGGCTCCAGCCATGGGCACGGACAGCCGTAAATCGTCCAGAGCGAAATTCCCGAGCCGTCGGTGGAGAAGATCTCTCGCGAATAGAACCAGCGATACACCGTCGGAAACAGCAAAGTGAACGCCAGGCAGATGCGAACCAAGGCGAGCCGATATGGCATTTCGGTCCCGTGGAAAAACTCGCGAAGTTCGCGGCGGATGCGGCCGACCGCGCTTTCGGCCTCCTCCAAAACGCTCGGCGTCGCAACTTCAGCGGCGAACTGCACGGGATTTGATTCGATCGCGTTCATCTCTCGACTCCACAGTCACCTGGCGAGCAGCTGGCACATCGAGCACGCAGCTCGGTTCGCTCCTGACGGTCTGCCAATGGATGACGTAACGACAGACCGACCGTCACTCGGCCACGGGTGAACCCACACGTTCAAGCTTGGCGGCAGAAGGATAGGCATTTCCGGAATAGTCCTGCGGGCCAGTCGCTGGCTGCGACGACCAGATGAACGGCCGATTGTGTGTGGCCTCATTGAATAGCCGTGGGTTGTCGACGACGGATTGGTTGTCCTGATAACGCAACCAGGTCGGGGATTCCGCGAGGATTTCCCCCTCGGGCGTCAGCACCATCCGCGTGTGGGAATAGATGCGGTGGGGGTTCGGCTTCTCGTAATACGCCTGGTATTGAGCGTCGCTGAGATTGAATTTTTTCGGGTACTCCTGCTCCACGACAAACATCCGCAGGATCGGTTCGTGCTGCGTATGGGAGAGACCCGGTCGAGCGAGAAATTTTCCGTACTCAAAAACCTGGTCGTAGCACTGGCGAGAGAGGCGACTGCTATAGGGATTGAACGCGCCCCAGGGGCCGGGAGACAGCACATAGAATTTGCCGCTCTGCCCTTCGCCGAGCACCTGCATTTTGCAGTCGTAGCCTGACCAGCTGCCGTACATGTTGAACGTCAAGAAGTACATCGGGACCGAGAAGAATTGCACCTGGCAGGCGACGCACAGAAATCCGAAGAGCAGCGCCGCCAGATAGCCGCAAATTCCCGCATTGACGATCCAGCGCTTCATGACGCGATCCCTCCGGCCTGCTCGAGGCGCGGTCCCAGTTTGGGTCCTGAAAGCGATAGCGGCGGTTTGAAACCGAGCCATTGGACTCGGATCACGAGACGTGAGGAGGCCGCATTTTGTCTTTGCCGGGAATCTGGTCAAGACCATTTATCGGCAAGAAGCGCCGGTTTCGGGCCAGCCCGCTTGGGAACGGCCCGCGCGAAAAAAAATGAGCCGCTGTGATACCCGCAATATCACAGCGGCTCAGGACCGAGAGACTGACCCGCACTCTGTCCTAGAAGGGGCACGCCCCGGCTCCGGCTCAATTGAAACCGGAGTTGTGGGCCTGGCCCGCTTTACTGGTTGCCGGAGGATTCCAAGAGCTCTTCTTCCTCCTCCTGGATGATGATTCGTGGCGTGACCATCATCATCAAGCTTTCCGTTTCACGGCCGATGCCCGTGTTACGGAACAGACGGTTGATGTAGGGCAGTTGGTTCAAGATCGGGACACCGGCCTCGTTTCGTCCTTCCTTCAACGTCTTGATGCCGCCGAGGAGGACCGTCCCGCCGTCCGGCACGCTCACGGTGGTGATGACCGTGACCGTTTGAACGACAGGCTGTTGGACCGTGATGTTGCCGACCGCGAGACTGTTGGTTGTGGAGCCGGTGGTGCCTCCGGTTGTGCCCGTCGTGCCCGAGGTGGATGACGTCCCGCCGATACCTCCGAATCCGGACGCTCCTCCGGAGCCTCCGCCGAATCCGCCTGCGGTGCCGCCGGTGGTTCCCGACGAGCCGGTCGATCCCGGGCCTTGTCCGGTCGTTCCCGCCTGTCCGGGAGCGCTGAGGAAGGTGAACGTGAAGACGTCGGCGATGACCATGAAGTTCGGGACCACGGCGAGCCGCACGAAGCGTCGGTCCGCGGAGACCACGGCTGCGACGGACATCTGCACGCCTTGTGGCACTTGCTCGATGACCGGCGTGAAACCGACTGCGAACACGCCGACGCTCGGCGTCACGCTCACGACGAATGGCCGCTCCGTGATGTTGGCGACGGTGGCCCGCTGACCGTTAAAGAGCGTCACTTTGGGGGCGAACATCACGTTCGTTCGCGTATCGCCCTGAGCGGCCCGGATGAAGAAGAACGTTTCAATGTCGCTCAAGATGGCCATTCCAACCGTCATGCCGGCGGCCGGGTTGAAGTTGCCGAACTGCGGAATGCCGATGTCGAACGAGCCCTGGCGGAAGGGAACGCTGAGGTCCTGCGAGAAGCTCGTGGGCGAGTCCATGCCGACGACGGTTCCGTCGCTGGGCCATCTCTTGACGTTGACGATGTTCAACGGGAACGGGTTCGCGTTGAAGGGAGGGTTCGTACCGCTGGTGCCTGACGTCCCCGAGGTGCTGGTGCCCGATGTACTGCTCGTGCTCGACGTACTGCTGGTGCTCGAGGTGCTGCTGGTACTCGTGCCGCCCGTGCTGCCCGTGCTCGACGTGCTGCTCGTGCCTGAAGAGAAGATGGGCGCACCGAACTGTCCGAGACCCAAGGTCGATTGGGAAACGTTGTCGTTGACATTGAAGTTGAAGTTCACGCCGACCGACTCGAAGAAGTTGTCGTCGACCGTGATGAACCGGCATTCGACGGTCACTTGCAAGTCCTGGAGCCGCCGCAACTGTTGCAGCAGGTCGCGGATTTCGTCGTGAACCTTCTGAGTCTGGCGAATGACCAGGCTCAACGTGCTGTCGCTCGACTGAATGTGGCCCTGTCCGCCGGTCTCATCCCAAGATTCCGGCTCGATGGTGCCGACGATCAGATGCTTGATCGAGTCAAAATCGGGCGTGTTGTTGGCCGCTGCGGTTCGCCCGACCTGCGCCCCTATGCCCAACTGGGGTGTCGAGCCGATGCCCTGACCCACTTGGTACATCGCCTGGCCGCCGTTTGGTTGAGCGGTCTCAGTGCTGGGGACAATGAATTGAGCTCCGCCCGTTCCCCGTTGGAAGGGAACCGTGGTGGGAGGCGCATTCGAGATTGGAATCACGAGGTCCGCGACCGGATAGGTCCGCAGGACCGTCGTCCCTTGCTGCTTCAAGCGGCTCGTAATCAACAACACCTCGTCTTTGATCATGTAGCCCATATTGAGCGGCTCCAAGATCAGGTTGAGGGCACTTTGAAGCGTGATGCCGTCGACGCTGATGTTGACTTCCGTCGACGTCGGAACATGCTCCTCTTCGAGTGCCGCGCGATCGAGCACGACGTTGACATCGGCGATTTTCCCGATGTGCTTGATGACCTCCTCCAGCGGTGTCTTCTCGAAGTGCAAGGACACCTGCCGACTGAGGCTCTGCTCGATTTGCTTTTCGGGTTCGGTCCGCTGCTTGTTGTCGGCCCCGTACTTGCCCTTGCGCCGACGAGTCAGCTCGCTCCAATCCTTGGGGAACTTGTAGGGACTTCCGCTCACGTTCGTGGCGGCCGCGTCTTCAACTTCCCAGAGGGCACCGAGGAACGCGTCTTCCTTGCGGATCTTGAGATCGGCAATCTTCGCATTCTCACGGCCGATGCGGGCCTTCTGGAACATGACCTCGGCCACCGGATTCTCCTTGTCGAGTTCCTTGGCCTGTTTGGCGATCAGCTCAGCCTCCGTCCAGCGGTCCTGCCGGACGAGTTTGTTGTATTCATCGACCAGGTCGGCGAACTCCTGCTCCACGCGCACGTGGTAGGCCTGTTCGTCGACGATGGCCCTTTTGATTTTTTCGTTCTTGGCTTTGACGACGGCGACCGGGGCCTGCGTTTTCTGCTGGGCCTCGATATCCGTTTTCGAGCGAGCGAGCAGCGTCATGAGCGGAGCGACGGCTTCCTTGCCGAGGTCCGACTGATCCACGCTGGCGATTGCCTCGTCGAGGTACTTGATCGCCTTGGCTGGATCGCTGTCCTTGATCCGCTCGGCCTTGAAGTGAGCATTGAGCACTTCGGTCCGCAGCTTCTCGAATTTCAGCGCCCGCTGTTGATCGGCAATGTCGATGTGGGACGCAGTTTGACGCCGCGGTTGAGCCGGCGTGTCGTTGGCGGACGACGGGAACTGTGCCGAGACCTGCTGCACGCTGTGAGCGCGAAGCGGGGCCAAGTCACGCAGGAAGTCGTGCATCTGCCGTTCACGGAAGCGATCGAGCTGTTGACCCGTGCGATAACAGGCCAGGAAGTCGGCATAGGCCGCGTCACGGTGTCCCGCACGCAGTTCGCGCATTCCCAACTCGAACAATTCGTCGGCTGAGGCTCCGCTTGGGACGATCACGGGAACGGCGGCCGAGGGAGTCTCGGCCATAAAGGCTTCGGCCGGGCTGGCCGGGGGCTTCGCAGTATAAGAGGACGGACTCGGGGCCGGCATTTCCGGCTCGCTCGGCATCGCCGAAACCATCGGCGGAGCGGTCACTGCCGGAGGTTGTACCGAGGCTTTCGGCGCTTCGGCGACCGTGGCGGCCGGTGGGAAATCATTGGTTGCCGGGAGTGCCGGCGGTGCGTCGGTCTTTGCGACCGGCGCATCGGCTTCCGCGCGTTCGATGTCGGCCAGCACAATTTCCGGCCGGTCATCCATGACCGAGTAAGCGACGTCGAGCGTCAACGCTTCCTTGGCTTTGCGCCGCGCGTCGGCGATGTGGCCGTGCTTCAAATCCTGCCGCGCCTCGCGGATCAGGTTTGACGCTCGTTCTTTGGTTAGTTTGCCACTCGGAGCTGGGACGGGCTGGACGGCTTGATGCGAGGCTTGGCTCACGCCGAACGGTCCCTGCATCTCGGCACCAGGGTCTTGCGCCCCGACCTGTCGGACGTCCGAAGGCTGAGCCGTTCCCGGTCCGGCCGGCCGACCCGGCTGTGACTCGCGGAGAGAAATCGACTCCAAGACCAGTTCCGGACGATCGTCGAACGGCGTGTAGGCGACGTTCATCTTCGAGACTTGTTGAGCTTTCTGACGGGCCGCGGCGACTCGTCCCGCTCGCAGATCCTCGCGAGCCTTCAGCAACAGATCCTGTGCCTTTTGGCTATCTCCGGAGGAAGCGTTTTTGTCGGAGGCGGTCAGGTCCCAGGCGTCCTGTGAGCTGGATTTAGTGCCGGCGGTCGCTTCACGTGCGCGCTGGGTGCGAGCGATGTCGGCCAACACCGTGTCGGGCCGATCCTCGAACATTCCAAAGACGACATTCAGTTGCCGGGCTTGCTGGGCTTTCTTCGTCGCGGCTTCAATTCGGCCCGCCTGCAGATCGGCTCGGGCCTGGCGAATCAGTTCGACAGCCTGCGTGCGACGTGGATCGGCCGATTCGCCTGCCGCTTTCTTCGTGCGGCGCGCGAAAGTTTTGGTTCCGGTAGTGCGCTCGATTTCAGCGAGCAAGGTCTGGGGTTGGTCCTCGAGGACGTCCCACTTGACCTCCGCTTCGTCGGCCTTCAGGGCCCGGATGCGGGCCTCTTCATATTGGCCTTTGTCGAACGCCGCGCGGGCCTCGGCGAGCAGCCGCTTGGCCTGCGCTTTGGAGTTGACGGCCGGTGGGGCAGTCGGCGCCGGCTGAGCGCTGGCCGCTTTCGGTTGTCCGTTCTTGTCGAAGTCTTGGAAATCGGCAGCGGATTCCGCGGCGCTCGGCGATTGGCCGCGCACGATCAGGGTCTCGTTCGCTCCGGGCGTTGCCGGCTTGGACCGATGACTCAACCGATCGATGTCGGCCATCAATTGCGTGGCTCGCGAATCGAAGAATTTGTACGCGACCTCAATCTTGTGCGCGGCGGCCGCTTTGGCTTGAGCCAGGTCGAGACGTCCCAGCTGCAAGTCGTCACGGGCCGCGTCGAGCAACGCGGCCATGTAGCGACGCTTTTTCACGACGGCCATACCCGGCGCGTCGCCATTTTGGCGGGCGACCAGCTCACTCAGCAGCAGCTGCGGAGTTCGCTCACCCGATTGCCACTGCACGGGCAAGGCCGCGGCGCGGTGCGCCAGCACGGCTGCCTTTTGCAGTTGGCCGGCGGCGACCTGACGATCGGCCTCCGCCAGGATGGCTTTCGCCATCTTCTTATAAGAGTCCCTCGCGGATGAATCGGCCGGCGCGATGGCTCGCGACTGATCGGCCCGACCCGCGAGTGGGGCGTCATCGGCCTGGAGCGGACTCCGGACGGCAAAAGCCGCCAGCGTGCCGAATCCGGCCGCGGTGATGGCGAAGAATGCGAATCGAGTGCGCAAGGTTCGTTCCTCCTTCACTGCGTGAAGGCTGAATTTCCGCAGCCCCGGGTTAGTTCCGTTAGATCGGTTCATGGCACATCCAGAAGTGTCGTGCACGGTCGTCGTTGAGTACGCCGAGTGAGCAAACTCCGACGCGCCCTGTGAAGTTCGATCGCTGCTCCCGCGAGGGAGTGGCGGCCGGTCCGCACAAATCGCACCGGTTGGAAAATCTGCTATTGATCTGCTGTCGGAAGAGAGAAGGGAGATGAGTGGGCGGCTAGATAACTGATCCGCTGAAAGAGGGTCAAGAGCGTTTGCGACCTTTTTTCGCCGGGGCGTCCGAGTTTTTGCTCGGAGCAGAAATCCCGGCAAAATCTGCCGGCGGCGCGAGATCTTCAGGCGGCAAATAGGCCGATTCGATGCTCGATTTTTGATAGGCCTCGACGAGCACGCGACGCATGGCTTCCTTCTGGAACTTGTCTTCGAGGATCTGCCGGATGACATCTTGCACTTCGGCGATCGGCTTCTTCCCCGCGGGCTTGCGCTCCATCACGCGCACCAGGCGATAGGACTCGCGGCTCGAGAGCACGGGGCTGGTTTCGCCGATCGGCGTGCTACGCAACGTTTGTGCGATCTTCTCGTCGGCGATGCTCTCCGCTCGCGTCCACGGCTGTTTTCCGCCGTCGACCGCGTGCAGGCCGTCCGAGTATTTCTTGGCGACTTTATCGAAGCCTTCTCCGCGGCGCAGCGCGTCGACCGCCTGGCTCAGCAGTTTGAGCGCCCCGTCGCGACCGCCGTGCTTGTCGAAATCGATTTCCAGCAGCTGCCAATGCACTTTCTCGGGAAAGCTGAATTCGGCGTCGTGCTCTTGGTAATAGGCCAAAACCTCTTCCCGGCCGACAATGTGCTCTTTCTTCGATTTGCCGCGCAGGTATTCGTCGGCCAGAATTCGATTGCGAAACTCGTCCTTGATGCTGGCCAGCGAAGTTCCCTGCGAACGCAACACCTGGTCGACTTCACTCGTCGTCAGGACCTTGAAGTCTTTCTTCAACTTGGTTTCCAGGTAGTTCTCGAACTCTTTGGCGACGGCGTCCTCGATTTTTTTCTGCTGTTCCTTCTCGAGCGCCGCGATCATGGCCTGGGCCAGCACGCGGGTGCGGATGTAGTCTTTGCCGAACTTGCGAATGGCGAGCAATTGCAGCTGGCGATAGTCCTGTTCCGTGATCTCCTTTTTCGTCAGCAGCTGGCTGGCATAAAGCAGGTTCAAGCCCTGCGACGTCAGCGGCTCGGCGGCCCCGCGCTCGAAGATTTCCGAAGCGAATAGAGGCTGGCCGTTGATCGACGCGACAATCTCGTTTCCCGTCATTTTGCCTTGTTCGGGTTTCGGATCGGTGTATCCGACCCGCTTGATATCGCCTTCCGACGTCGACGCTGTCTGCGTCGTCTTGTCGGGCGAGCTACCGCGGGTCGTCGTCCCGCTTGCTGTTGTCACGCCCGACGCAGAGCTCTCCGGGGTGACGACGACGGAATCCGCCGTTTTTCCGCTGGGGTCGGTCGGTGTGTCCTTCACGACTTTGCGGGGCGGAGCCGGACCGAACACGGGCTCGCCTACTTTGGATGGATCCAGCAAGTCACAGCCGGCGAAGACCGCGAGTATCGCCATGAGAAGCAACAAATACCGCATGCGGGCGAAGTCCCGGGGCGCATGTTCGCTGCGTCGACTCGTGCCGCGCGAACGGCTCAATTCGCCGTGCGCTCGATCCGGTCGTGCCATGGATTGCTGCGCCTGTTGGAGGGCCGGAAGCCGGGCAACGAA
>DASRXU010000253.1:0-2589 GCA_035687365.1 Planctomycetaceae bacterium
CCTCAACGAGCCGACGCGGACCCATGTGCCGGTGGCCAGCTTGAAGTCCTCCGCGAGGCGGCCGTTGTAACGAAAGCCGGCTTGTCGGTTTCCCGCATCCGCAAAATCCAGTGCGTCGCCCGTCCGCAAGTATCCTTCCTCGTCGAAGACCTCAGAAGTGAGATCGTCGCGTCGCCAATAACCGGGCGTCACGCCTGGGCTTTTAACCCGCAACTCCATTTTGCCGTCCGTCGGCACGAATTTGAGCGAAACTCCGGGCGCCGGCAGGCCTACGCGCCCGGCTGAACCGGCGTCCGGATGCTGGAAGGCCGTGATGAGACCGGCCTCGGTCGAACCCAGCAGCGTCAGCCATGGTACCGGCTCGCCGATGGTGGCGACCGCAAGCTCATTGAATGCTTCGCAGACATGAGAAGCGATGCTCGCTCCCGAATATTGAAGTACCCGAACCCGGCTAAAGAAATTTTCACGCAACGCGCGGTCACGACGTAACCACGGAATCAGCTCCTCATATCCCTTCGGAACATTCGAGTAGAACAGCGGCGCGACTTCCCGCAGGTTGCGAACGGTCTTCTCGATTTCACCGGGCAGCGGCTTGCCGTCGTCGATATACAACGTCCCGCCGTTGAACAACGTCAGGCCGAAACTGACGGTGCCGCCGAATATATGGTTCCAGGGCAGCCAGTCGACGAGCACCGGCGGCTCCTCGGCAAGTGCCGGAAAGCACGCCAGCCCCATCTGCAAGCAACTACAGAACATCCGGTGGGTGTGGATCACGCCCTTGGGAGAGCCGGTCGAGCCTGACGTGAATAGCAGCTTGGCCACCGTATCGGGACCAACGGCCATCGCGGCTTTCGCCACGGCGGCGGTCGGAGTCGCGGCCCGCAAAACATCAAACGGAGTCGCGTTACGACCGGGGTTGCCACGAGCGACGACGACCTCAGCATAGGTGCAGGTGGCAAGTGCCGCGGCGTAGCGATCCCCGTCGTCCGCAAATACCAGACCTGGCTGCACCAACGCGACAATCTCGCGGAGCCTAGCAAAGTCGCTTGAAACCAATGAGTACGCCGTCGACACCGGCACGAACGGGATGCCCACATGCAAACAGGCGAGCGACAAAAGAGCGTGCTCAATTCCATTGCCCGACAAGATCAGCACCGGCCGCACGACCGAAAGCCCGCGATCGAGCAGCGCCTGCCCAATGGCACGGGCGGCACTGAAGGCCTCGCCATAGGTTACTGTCCGCCAGCCCTCGCCGTCACGGCTGGCGAGAAACACGCGATCGGGCTCAACTGCCGCCCAATGAGAGAGCCGCTCGGTGACGCGGTCCGGGTACGGACCAAGCTGCGTCGCGCTTTCCACGCGCAACGTACCGTCCGCGCCGGATTCAAATTTCGCATTTCGCCAAAACGCAGGTCCCTTTTGCCCGTAACCTTCCACGTGGATGGTTTTCGACTTACCTGGCGACTCGGCCGTACCAGACATGGCGGAGTTCTCCATTCTTTTTCGGTTGGCAACTGGATCGACCGAATAAGGTTTGGAGACGTTTCGGCAGGATTTCCGAAACCACCTATCGCGCTACACGTGTAATAATCCCGTCACGAGCAAGATCGTCTGCCGTGGCAATCAGCGGCCAAGCAGCCCTGAAAATACAGCGAAATTGGATCGAAGCGATCCAGGCTTTACGGGCGACGTTTTCTTGTGATGGCCGATTCACCGCACAGCACGAATACGAGGCGAACATGCGCCGCCCCGTCGCGCCATATCGTTCGGCTTCTTTAGCAGCCGCCGCAGGTTATCAGGCCGCCTTCACGTCTTCGACGAAGCCGACGACGGCCTGCCAGAGCCGGTCGGCCTGACCGGACAGTTCGTTGGAATTCTCCAGCGCAATGCGGGCATGCTCGTCGGTTTTTGCCGCGGACTCCAGAACGCCTGCGATGTTGCTCGAGACCTCGTCGGTGCCCTCCGCGGCCCGCTGGACATTGCGCGCGATCTCGCTGGTCGCGGCGCCCTGTTCCTCGACGGCGCTCGCAGTCGATGTCGCGATCTGGTTGATTTCCAGAATGACGGTTTCGATGCCCCTGATGGCGGTCGCAGCCTCTTTGGTCTCGCTCTGGATCGACGAGATCTGGGCCGCGATGTCCTCGGTCGCGCGCGCCGTCTGGGAGGCGAGCGTCTTGACTTCCGATGCGACGACGGCAAAGCCCCTGCCGGCCTCTCCCGCACGCGCAGCTTCGATCGTCGCGTTGAGCGCCAGCAGGTTGGTTTGCGCGGCGATGTTGTTGATCAGATTGACCACCTCACCGATACGGTCGGCGGCCTGGGACAGGCGCTCCATCGTGGTCGTGGTCTGGCCCGCCTGCTCGGCGGCGCGCCGTGCGACATTGGCCGAGCTTTGCGCCTGTTGACCGATCTCGCGGATCGAGGCCGATAATTCCTCGGCCGCGGAAGCCACCGTCTGAACATTCATCGACGCTTGTTCGGACGCGGCCGACACGGTGCTCGACTGAGCCTTGGTCCGTTCGGCAGCTCCGCTCATGGTCGAAGCGCCATCGTGCATTCTTTGAGCCGATTGTTTCACGCCGTCGGCAA
>DASRXU010000254.1:0-1512 GCA_035687365.1 Planctomycetaceae bacterium
CGCCTCCGCTTCGCGTTTGCGCGCCTCGAATGCCGCATCGGGCGAACCGCGCGGGACGATGAAGACCACCGGCCGCATGATGTATTCGTAGCCGACTTCGTTTTTTTCGTCGGTCTTGTGCAACTGCAGCTGCGCTTCGACATCCTTGTCGCGGATCTCGAGGCTTGCCTTGAAACGTCCGCGCACAAGGTTGGTCCAGGCCATCTGCGCCTTCAAGCGGCGCTTGAGGGTATCATCGCTGGCGCCACCGGCTGTGAGCAACTGCGTGAGCTTTGGTCCATCGATGCCCATGCGGGTCGCGACCGTGTTGTAGGACTCGTTGACTTGCTCGTCCGGAATGTCGAGGCCGTAACGCTTGGCCTCGGTTATCTCCAGGATTTCGTCGATCAGGCTGTCCATCACCTCCTTGCGCGACGGCACCTTCTTGTTGCTCATCTGCAAAAATTTGGAGCGGTGCTCGATGTCGAGGACCGTGATCGGCTGACCGTTGACAAACGCCACCACCTGCTGCGCCGTCGCGGCGGTTGGCAGGGCGAGCATGATCGCGCCGGCGAAGGCGGCTGCGGCAAGGCCCTTGCAATGGACGCGGAAAGAAATCTCCGATCTCACTTCGTCTCGCTCCTCAGATGGACAGCGCCGTGTCCTTTCCTTCATTCCCCCAATACCCCGACCGTTTCTTTGAATACTACCGCCGCGTTGCCGCATTTAGTATGCGGAAGCGATCGGAGCCAGGTAGTCGGGTCCAAGCGTACGCAAGCTCAACTGCAGCCCGATCGTGCTGTTCGGTGTCGGCGTCGTGCCCGTATAGGTATACGACGTGAGGTAGTTCAACGAGACGAGCAGGCAGTCGTCCGTATAGCCGATGCCGAGTCGGGTCTGGTCCCACCGATTGACCGCCAGATCGTATCGCACCGAGCCCAGCAAGACCCAGTTCTGCGTTACTTTGACTGAGGCGCCGGTAAGGATTTCCTCGCGCCTATTCAAAAATCCGACCAAGGGCTGGGGCGCATAGTCTCCGTACATCATCTGCAAGGTCCAGCGGTCGAAATTGGCGCGAGCTTCGAATTCGAGGCGTTGCGGCGTGAACACGCCGACGTCGTGACCGAGGCCCGGATCGAACCCGCCTGACGAGAACCGGCCGCGCGCGATGAACGAGTAGATTTGGTTGGGCTGATACATGACGCGTCCGACATAGTCGGAGTAGGTCTTGTCGAGGCCGCTTTCCAGACCGGTATTGGTCAGATCGCGGGCCGAGTACGAGTTCAGGCCGTAAATCTGGTAGGACTGCCCGAACAGTGCGTTGAATGAGCCGGCTCTGTTGACTTGCGCCGTGTATTGAAATCCGGCGTTGACGCGGCCGCCGCCTTCGACGCGATCCCAGCCCGAGAATTTGTTGATCGAGAACAGATTGCTGTCGCTGAACGCCACGCTCTGCGCGTCCTCGTTGGGAAACTTGCCGATCTGCGTTTCATTAGGCCGCACGATGAGCTGCGCGATCGGCTCGATAGTCTG
>DASRXU010000255.1:0-11745 GCA_035687365.1 Planctomycetaceae bacterium
TTGGCCGGGTGTCCGGTGTTGGCCGGGTGTCCGGTGTTGGCCGGGTGCCCGGTATTGGCCGGGTGTCCGGTGTTGGCCGGGTGTCCGGTGTTCGCGTGTCCGCCGGTTGTGTGGGCTGCGGCCGTCGTGTGCCCACCGCTACCGTGCCCGCCTCCAGTGTGGCCCCCGTGTGCGTAAGCCGCTTGCGAGGCGATCATCGCCGGCAGAGCAAACATCGCGAACGAAACGGCGGCGAGGCGAGTGCGTGTCATGAGGCGGGTCCCCCTTCGTGCGGTTGCGGATGCTTGTTTCGAGCGTCGCGGGGCGGCTGATTCGGCATCGCGCGCGTCGCTCACCCTTATCAGCAGAAAAGGGCCAGAAAACCGGACAACGAAACTTGAGGATTTTCAAAAGTTTTCCTCCCTCAGTGTGCCCAGATGCGCTCTAACGGCTTATGCGGCACAGGCTTGCCAACGCAGTGGACGGGAGGTCAGCTCGCGCACAGAAAGGGGGCTTCTCACTCCGCGCCGCGCCCTAGAATGAGGATCAGCTCGACACAATACGATCCTTGGGCACCCCCTCATGCAGCCGTTGTCCGAAACGCCGTACTCTGTCCTCGACCTGTCGCCCATTCGGCAAGGCGGGAATGCGGCCGAGTCGTTTCGCAACAGCTTCGATCTGGCCCAACATGTGGAGCGATGGGGCTACACACGCTTTTGGGTGGCCGAGCATCACAATTTGCCCGGCGTCGCGAGTGCTGCCACCTCCGTGGTCATCGGACACATTGCCGGCGGCACCACGACTCTTCGCATCGGTGCGGGCGGCATCATGTTGCCCAACCATGCACCGCTGGTGATTGCGGAACAGTTCGGCACCCTGGAATCGCTCTACCCCGGTCGGATTGACCTCGGTCTCGGGCGCGCTCCCGGCGGCGACCAGAACACGGCCCGCGCCCTGCGGCGCTATCTGACCGGCAGCGCCGATACCTTTCCGCGCGACCTGCTGGAACTCATGTCTTATTTTAGCCCGCCTCAAACCGGTCAGGCCGTCCACGCGGTGCCGGGGGAAGGACTGGAGGTGCCGATCTGGCTCTTGGGTTCAAGTGACTTCAGTGCGACGCTTGCGGCCGAACTGGGTTTGCCGTTTGCCTTCGCCTCGCATTTCGCGCCGGATTTCCTGCTACCCGCGTTGGCTCTGTATCGCGAAAACTTCAAGCCGTCTAATCGCCTCGCCGAACCGCGGGTCATGGTCGGCGTCAACGTGATCGCGGCCGACACAGACGCTGAGGCCCAGCGACTGTTCACGTCACTCCAGCAGGGAGCCCTGAACATGGTCCGCGGCCGGCCGGGCCAACTCCCGCCGCCAGTCGAGAGCATGGACGGACTCTGGAGTTCCATCGAGCAGGCCCACGTTGAGCAGAGAACTCGCGTGTCGGCAGTCGGCTCCATCGTTACCGTTCGCGAGCGTCTGGCGGCGATCCTGTCAGTCACTCAGGCGGACGAACTGATCCTCACGGCGCACATTTACGACCACGCCGCACGGCTGCGGTCGTTCGAGCTGGCAGCGCACGCGATGCGCGAAGGTCGTTACGCGGAGTCATCGGCTCAGAGCTGAGATTCGGCAAACGTCTCGCTGGTCAACGTCCGGCAGTCAATTGGTCTGAGGCGCCGAGTCAGCCGGCTTGCCGGATTCAAAATCGCTGTCGACCGCTCCCAGCTTTTTCGTCGCGTTGCCGAAGGTCATGGCGTGAAGACGCGCTCGAGTCATGTAGAACTTGAGGCGAATTTCCTTTCCCCTTAGCCGGCTCAAGTCGGTGTTGCCTTGCCATCGGACCGGGTGGTCGAGGGCGTTGCCCTGAATGGCTCGCGCCTGCGGCTCGGTGAAGCCCGCAATCGGCTGCCAATCGCGGGTTAGCGCTTCGACGCGAATCGTCCCCTTCGCCCACGTCGCCGCGTTCAGAAACAGATTGCGGTGCCGCACGGTGAACGGTTTCGTGATGACGCGGCATGGGCCGGGGTCGCGGTCACTCGTTTCCAGCGAAGCAAAACGGTCGCGCTTAAACGTGGCGAGGGCCGCGCCGACCTTCAGAACACCGGGATCGGTGCGGGCCAAATCCGCTTCGTGCGGAAAGTTGGCGGCCGCATAATAAATGTAAACGGTGTCATTGACGATGATCGGTTCTGGCTGCGAGCAGGCCATCGCCATGTAGTCGTAATAACCGAGCGGTCCATGCGGGATGAAGGCCTGCCCCCGGCAGACGCGCGTGAAGTGAATTCCGTCGCGACTGGTCGCGAGCTGAATGTCGACCGACTGCGGCAACTGCACGTGATACACGCTCATGTAGCCGACATACGTCGATCCAATTTTGTGACAGCCAAATTGATAGAGTTCCGTGTCGGGCGGATCGTCGGCATCCATGCTGAGAATGAACTGGTGGTTCTTCCATGCGCGGAGATCGTCACTCTCCGCGTAGGCATACGAGCGATTGTAGCGATCGACCGGCTTCCTCTCGCGATCGCTTTCGTCCGCGATCAGGCGCTCGCTGAACTCGGGAATGACGCGGCGATAAATCACCCACTTTTGCTTCGCCTTGTCGTAGATCAGATGCATCAAACAGTCGTCCCCGTGCCCGGAGACATCATTCGGCGTTTGCCAGAAGGGCGCGCTTTTGCACGACCAGCGGAGGCCGTCGGGCGAAGTCACAATGTGGGCTCCGCGCCGATGATCTTGAACGATCGCCAAGGCAACGAACTTCTCGCCGGCGTGGCGCGGATGAGGATGCTTGTTGACCCCCCAAAAGAAGGCCTTCTTGCCTTGCGGCCGGACGGGTTGAGTCGGAACGACGAAGTTCTTTCCTTCCCGATCCTCTGCCGCCTGGGCCGCGATCACCGAATCGCTGGTGAAAATGATGTTGTGGTCGCGCCGACCGGCGATTTTCATCAGGCCGAGGTTGGGTTTGACCCAGTGGATGCCGTCGGTTGAGGTCAGATAGAGCATGTACGCCGCGTGGCCATCCAGGTATTGCGACTTCCAGTCGCTCCCCGTGCGGGCCCACATCTTGAAGAGCTTGTCTTCCGGATCGTACATCGTCGTGTAGGGCTGAATGTTGTTGCCGTCGCACCAACGCTCGCAGCGCACCACAGGATTCAAGAGATGCTTTTGCGGCTGATGCAATCGGCGCGAAACGCCCGGCGTGACCTCGAGCAGATGATTGTCGAGAAGCAGTTCGGTCACAAAGCCCGCGTCGGCGCCATCGGAGTGAAGGCTTGCTGAGCGTCCTGACTCATTAGCCGCGGGCAAGCTTCCGATCGTCAACAGCCCGACCCCGGCCGCGCCGGCCCTCTTAAAGAAGTCTCTACGGTCTGTTTTCATCGGTCGTTCCCTTGTCCACGAAGGCGGACGGTCCAGCGAATAGGCGGGTGGCGTGCGGTTAGCGGCGGGCGATCAACGTCAGGTGCATGGTGCGGCGAATGTGGAAGCCGAGTCGCTGGTACAAAGACACGGCCTGATTCTCCGCTTTGACGTGCAGAAACGGAGTCCGTCCCTCGGAGAAGATCAAATTGATGAGGAATTCGACGAGCGACTTGGCGTACCCGCGGCCGCGAAAATCGGGATCGGTGCAGACGGCACTGATTTCCGTGAACGGATGCGCTTTTAGTCGTTCGCCCGCCATCGCGACCAGTCGTCCATCGTCCGCTCGAATTCCGAAATAGCGACCTGTTTGAATCGTCGCGGGGTGGAATGGTCCGGGCTGCGTGGCTGCAGTCAACACCAACATGGCGGGGAGATCGGCCGCTCCTAACTCGAGGGGCGAGGAGAACACCGAGGTCTTCAAGGTCGGGCAAATCATCTGCTCGAGTGGTCGCGTTCGCAGGAGCTGCCAGCCCGAAGGCACCTCGATCGGGTCAGCCGTGCACATGCCCACGGTTTCTTCGCGCGCCACCAAGGCCGACAAGTCCGCAAAGGCGGCCGCCGTCGGCGTTTCTAAAGCGACGAAGGGCGAGACCTCGGCCGAATAACGGCGGGCGCGGCCGTGCGAGCTAGCTAGCGCTTGATGGTCTGTCGTCAACGCGGCCCAGATCGGATTGTCGAGAATGTCGAACTCAGGCACCGGTATCACCCTTGAGGCGCTACCCGATGAACGGTACAGGAAGCGGCGGAGCACACTGAATCCGCAAACAGTATCACGAGTCGGCAAACGCTGCGGTCTAGGTATCACGGCCGGTGTAAAGCGGCTCGATGACACTGCCCAGGTTGAGGCGATGCGATCGCCCCTGAATGTCCACGAACTCGGAGTTCGGATCGATTCCCAGAGCGGTATAGACTGTCGCGGCGACGTCGGAATGGCGATACGGATGCGTGACCGGACGAGTCCCCATCGCATCGGATCGGCCGATCACTTGCCCGCCACGGACACCCGCACCGGCAAACAACGCGAAAAAGCAGTCCATCCAGTGGTCGCGCCCCGCGCTCGTGAAGTAGGGAATCGATCCGTTGGGAGCAACTATCTTCGGCGTCCGCCCGAATTCTCCCATCATCACCACCAACGTCTCTTCGAGCAGCCCTCGCGCGTGCATGTCATCCATGAGCGTGGCAATCGCACGATCAAATTGCGGCAGCAACTGCTTCTTGAGACTGACGAAGTTGTTGTAGTGTGTGTCCCAAAAGGCATGGTTGGTGATATTGGCCTGCACGATTGGAATGCCCGCCTCGATCAATCGCCGGGCCATCAGCATCGACTGTCCGAAGACGTTGCGACCGTAACGCTCCCGCACGGTGGCCGGCTCGTCTTCGACCGCCAACGCCCGCGCCAGCCGGCCGTTCGTCAACAACCGGAAGGCTTCTTGACGGTCGTGATCGTAATTCCGCGTCTTGAACGACGCTTCCAATCGGATCTGTTGTTGATCGAGCGCGGCCAAGAGACTCCGCTTCGACGCCAGGCGTTCGATCGACAATCCGACTGGCATCCGCAGGCTGTCGTCGACGCGATAATTCCGATCAGCCGGATTGCTGCGGACTTGGAAGGGATCGAATTTGGCCCCCAGCATTCCGGCATTTTGCGCGGGGTACAATCCTGTCCCCGGATCGACCATCTCGCCGGGCAACACCACGCTCGCGGGCAGATCGCGCTGCGAGCGTCGAAAATACTCGACACCCGCGCACCACGACGGCCAATCATGTCGCGAGGCGGCGAGCCCCGCACCAGGCGGAAGTTCGTCGACTCCCGCCAACATCCCCTGCACTGCCGACCGATGATCGCCGAAGCTCGGATTGCAGGTCATCGAGCGGATCAGCGCCCAATGGTCCATCCGCTGCGCCATATTCGGCAGATGCTCGCAGATCTGCACGCCACTGACGGACGTGTGGATCGGCCGAAACTCTCCCCGGCATTCATCGGGGGCTTGGGGCTTCGGGTCGAACGTGTCGAGATGGCTCGGACCGCCAAATAAGAACAAAAACAGGACCGATTTGGCCCGCCGAGGAGTGGCACTCGCCGCTTGTGATCGTGCGCCGACGAGCGCCGAGAGTCCCAAACCGAGGGCCGTCGAGCAGCCCGCTTCGATGAGACTGCGACGAGTCAGGAGACCACCGTGCGCAGGAGTTGCCATAATACAGCGACCCGTCTGGGACCCGCCTCGCGAACTGAACTTTGCGCGATTTTAAGAAGGGCATCGAACGTGAACAAGCAGGAGGAAGACTCACGCCGAGTCCGCGCCGCTCGGCCCACGCTCAACATCCTCGTCGCGACGGCGCTCCTCGTTGTCTTCTGCGCAATGTTCGCAGTCGCGGGAGAGATTGAGAGCCAGACCGCTCCGCTGCCGCCGCGCACTTTGATTTCTTCGCCGCCCAGCCGTCCTATTCCGAGCTGGCTCAAGAGGAACTTCAGGATCGGCCATCTGCCGGGCTACAACGAACGGATGGTCGGAGAATTTCTCAAGGCCGGTTACAACGTCGTGACGGTGAATTGTCTCGACGCGTGGTATCGGGTCGGCCCATCGGCTCCGATGTATCGGCCTGAGGAGGTGAAACGGGCTGACGCCTATCTGCGCCGCGTCGTCAACACAGTTCACGCAGGTGGTGCCAAAAGCGTCCTTTACATTGGTCCGGTCCAGGTGCCGATGATCAGCAAAGAGATGCGAGCCGCTCACCCCGAGTGGCTGCGGGTGAAGCCGGACGGGACGCGCGACGAGAACTTCGGAAACATTCGCAGCGGATACGCCGATTGGTTGTGCCGTCAGCTCGCGTATGTCGCGCGCGAGTATCATGCCGACGGATTCTGGCTCGACGGTTATGCCCCGGGACACCTCCACACTTACGACGCGGCCACGCGCCGGCAGTTTCGGACGATTTCTGGAGGGCGAGAGATACCGAAGCGGCTCGATCCCGTCCGCGATCCGGTGGCACGCGCCTACCTCGCCTGGCACGAGCAGTATTTCGTTAACTTCGCGGATCGAATGCGCGGAGCAATCCGAGCAGAAAACCCAGAAGCCGCTCTGTTCGCGAACTATTCGGCCAATCGCACCTGGTATTACCCAGAAATGTACATGGGAGAATATCCGGCGGCCTTTTGCCGCGCGGTCGACGTCTCGTCGGTCGAATTGTATTGGGACGTGCCGGGCGACGCCCTCTATCAGCAATTCTGCTGCGCGTTCGTGCAAGGGGTGACGAACAACCGCGGGGGTTCAGTCTGGATTCAACCTTCCGCGCACGGCACTTCCGGTGTTGCATCGCCGGTCGAGATGCAACTCCGTGGGCTCGAAGGTACCCCCTGGGGCATCTATCCGGAGTTCGTCGAGTCGGCCGGACGCGAGGAGTATTTGGCCCAACACGTTGCCAACGTGAAGGCCCGCGAAGAGTGGTGGCGTGAATCCGAACCGATTCCCTATATCGGGATCGTCGCATCGGAACAGACGCGAGCACTGTACGCTCAAGGCGCGTTGCCGGTCTATTTCTCGCACACGCTCGGGGCGTTCCGGTCCATCTTTGAAAAGCATTGGCCAGTGCGCGTACTGACGGAGTACGACCTCGAAGATGATGACCTGCATGGGGTGCGCGTCCTCATGTTGCCCGACGTGGCATGCCTATCCGCGCGGAGCGCCGAGGTCATTCGACGTTTCGTGCAAGGGGGAGGCGGCCTGGTCGCGAGTTTCGAGACGTCTCTCTACGACGAGAATTTTCAGCGTCGGCCGGATTTCGCGCTGGCCGATCTGTTTCATGCCCACTACGTGACAACGCATGCCGTTCAAATGCGCGATCAGAACTTGACGCTTACCATCGACTCGGACCATCCGATCGTGAACGACCAGCTGATCCACGAGAGCCAAGCAAACGCCTGGGTGGGGGGCGTCGGGCCGCCGCCTGAAAAGGGCAACCTCGCGTTAATCGCCAGTGCCGTCGAGGTGACGCCGACTTCCGGCGCGCAGCTGCTGATGACTTACAACCTGAGCCGACCGGCTTCCAAAGATCGTTTTCCTGCCGTCGTCACTTCCAACTACGGCAAGGGACGCGTCGTCTATTTCCCCGCGGGCGTCGACAAGGCGATGTTTTTCTATCCTCACGCGTATCTGCGGCAGCTCATCGCCAACGCCTGCCTCTGGGCCACCAGGGGTGTTCGGCCTCTCGTCGAGGTGGAAGGTCCGCTTTTGTTGTCGGCCACATTTCGTCGACAGCCGAACTTGCGCCGAACGGTCGTCCACTTGTTGAACGACCACAGCTCCTACGGGCGCCACTCGATCTACCAAAAGCTCGCCCCGCTGCCGGAAGAGACTCGCCGCAACTTTGGATTTCCGAACCAATCGGAGCTGCGCGGCACGTGGCCGATCCGGGAGGAAGTGATTCCGCTCTGCGACCTCAAGGTCCGTTGCCGAATCCCGGGGATCAAGCAGGCGACGCTCCAGCCCGAGAATCAGTCGCTGCCGTTGAGTCACACGCAAGACGGCGTCGAGGTCACGGTGCCGAAATTGCTGATGCACTCGATGGTCGTTTTTGAGTGACGTCAGCCACGAATTGTCGGACGGTCACTGAGTGCGGCTGTCAGCCCAGCCAGCACTTGGCTGCTGTTGGCCGTCCATCCGACGATTGCCCCTTGAGCGCGGACCATCGCCAGCGTGGCCGCCTTAAATTCGGGGAAATAGCTTTCGGTCGCATCTTCGACGAGCAGACATTCATAACCGCGGTCGTTCGCCTCGCGCATGGTGGTTTGCACGCAAACTTCGGTCGTCACGCCTGTTAACAATAGGTGCGTGATGCCTCGATCCGAGAGCTTCTGCTGCAGCTTGGTTGCGTAAAACGCACCCTTGCCTGGCTTGGTGATCACAATTTCGCCATCGCGAGGTTGCAAGGGTTCGATGAAATCGCTGCCCGGCTCGCCGTGGACGAGGATTCGCCCCATCGGGCCATGATCTCCAATTCGGAGTTGGACGCCTGGTGCGCGCGTCCGCTTGCTGGGATGACAGTCCTCCAGGTCGGGCCGGTGGCATTCCTTGGTGTGGACGATAGTGAGACCGGCCTCTCGAAAGGCGGCAAGGAGTCGCGCGATCGGCTGCACCGCCGGTTCGAGGCGGCTCACATCGTTTCCCAAGGCGGCGCCGAATCCCCCCGGCTCGATGAAGTCACGCTGCATGTCGATGATGACGAGCGCGAGTGTCGCCGGGTCGAACGGGTAGTCGTGGGGCTCGGCCGAGATTGCTGCGATGGAGGATGTCACTGTTTGTTCCAACGGCGCGTGCCCACTCACAAACGGCTCTCCGGATGCACTTAGTGACCCGCCATGTGCCGACCGATGATGTGACGATCGGCATCCTTAGCGGCGATCTCGTACACGATTCGTCCTTCGGAAATCACGAGGATGCGGTCGGCCAGTTCCAGGATTTCGTCGAGGTCTTCGGAGACCAGCAGGACGGCGGCCCCTCGATTCCGCGCTTCCATCAGTTGCGAGCGAATCTCGGCCACGGCCTGAAAATCGAGACCGAAGCACGGATTGGCCGCGATCAGCACTTCAACTTGCTCTCCCAACTCGCGGGCGAGCACGGCCCGTTGAATGTTGCCGCCCGAGAGATGGCCGATCTTGGCAGTCGGCGACGTCGGTCGAATGCGGTAGCGGGCGATCAGGTCGACGGCCCGGTGCCGCATGGCCCGCGGATTGACCAGCTTTGCCAGCCGCGTCATCGGCGGCCGATCGAACACACGAAACGCGAGATTTTCAGCGACTGTCATATTGCCGACGCACGCGTTTTGGAGCGGCATTTCGGGTAAGACATGAAAGCGGTGACGTCGCATTTCGTTGCGAACGGCGCGGTAGACGTTGCCACCGACCAGCACTTGCCCGCTGGTCGCTTCGCGCTGCCCGGCCAGCACCTGTACCAGCTCGCGCTGCCCATTTCCCGAGACGCCGGCGATCCCCACAATCTCATGCGCGCCGACTTGCAAGGAAAGCTGCGAGAGCGCCTCGACTCCCGTTTCGTCGTCAGCGTTTAACTCGCGGACTTCGAGACGAATGTGTGTCTTGGCGTGGCCATTCATCTCCTTGCGGGCCGCTTGGGCAGGAAGCTCGGCGTGCCCCATCATCATCTGGGCCATCGCTTCCGGACTGAGGTCGCGGACCGCCCCCTCTCCCATTAAATGCCCTTGCCGCAGGACCGACACCTCGTCGCAGAACGACATCACCTCCCGAAATTTGTGCGAGATCATCAGCACGCTCAACTGACCCTGACTGCACATCCCGCGAACCATCCCCAAAACTTCGTCGGCCTCATCGGGTGTCAGCACGGAAGTCGGCTCGTCGAGAATCAGAACCTTGCGGCGGAGGTAAAGCTGCTTGAGGATTTCGACCTTCTGTTTTTCCCCCGCGGACAAATTGCGGACCATCGCCTTGGGGTCGACGCGGAAGGGCATCTTCTGCATGAAGGCTTCGAGCTGCTCGTTCTCGGCCTTCCAATTGATAACGGCCGGCACATGCTCGCGGGCCATGAGCAGGTTCTCAACGACGCTCATGTTCTCGACCAGCGTGAAGTGCTGGTAGACCATGCCGATCCCCAGCGCGTGGGCCTGGCGGGGATTCTTCAGTTCGAAGTCGTGCGTGCCAACCCGCACGGAACCGCTGTCTGCGCGGTACGTGCCCATGATGCATTTGACGAGCGTACTCTTGCCGGCGCCGTTCTCGCCTAAGAGAGCGCGGAAACTGCCCGGCGACAGCGTCATCGAGACGTCGGAGAGCGCCTTGAGCGCGCCAAAACGTTTGGAAATGTTGCGGGCTTCGATGCGCGGTGGCGCGTCCGTATGAATTGGCGCGCTCAAGCCGGCGCCATCGATCGTTTCATTCTGCGGGACCGGAAGAGTTGTCGTCATCCCAGGACCTCCAATAGGGCTTGCGACGGCGCGACCGCGCCGAAGACCCCCCCTTGCATCGTGACCATCTTGATTGCGGCCAGGTGGTTTGCGTAATCGGTCGCGCCGCAGCAGTCTTCGAGCAACAGACATTCAAACCCGCGGTCGTTGGCCTCACGCATCGTGGTATGCACGCAGACGTCCGTCGTGATGCCCGTGAGAATCAGATTCTCGATGCCTCGCTGTCTGAGGATCAGTTCCAAATCGGTCGCACAGAACGAACCCTTGCCCGGCTTGTCGATGATCGGCTCGCCCGGTTGCGGAGCCAACTCAGGGATGATCTCCCAACCCCGCTCGCCTCGAATCAGGATCCGGCCGCACGGGCCTGGGTCTCCAATCCCCGCACCGATCCGCCGCGATCGCCAACGTTTGTTGGCCGGCAGATCCGATAGGTCGGGGCGGTGTCCCTCGCGCGTGTGCAAAATCGTAAAGCCCCGCTTTCGCGCGGCGGCCAGCACGGACTGGATTGGGACAATCGGCGCGCGGGTCAGCGAAAGGTCGTAGCCCATCGCGTCGACATAGCCCCCCTTGCCACAGAAGTCGGTCTGCATGTCGATTACGATCAGCGCGGTGTTTGAACTTTCGAGGCGTCCGCTATAGGGCCACGGGTAGGGATTGGCTTCGACCAAAGTCGCCGACATCGTTCATTGCACCCGGGAAAGTTCGGCCGGCGCGCCGACCATCGCGCGGAGCCGCGAACAGGTCACGATCATGATGAACAGCGTTAGCACATACGGTGCGGCGAACCAGAGGTAGGCGACCGAGGCCGAGGTCAGATTCTGCCCCTGCATGGCGACGCCCAAGGTGCCGACGCCGCCGAACAATAGTGACGCGAACAGACAACGGATGGGATTCCAGCGGGCGAAGATTACAAGCGCCACGGCCATTAATCCTTGGCCGGAAGAGATCTGTTCCGACCACGAGCCGGGGTAATAAAGCGACAGATAGCTGCCACCGACTCCCGCGAGCGCCCCACCGACAGCCGTCGCGATCAGCCGAATACGGGGAACGGAATAGCCCATCGCCGCCGCAGCCTCTTCACTTTCGCCGGCCAGCCGCAGGATCAGTCCCCAACGCGTATTCTTGAGCACCCACGCCAAGAAGGGCGCGAGGACGACGCCGACCACAAACAGGGCGTTGATCCGCAGTGCGTCTTGCACTTGTTCAATCGACGACCAGAATCCGAGATTGAGCGCGGGAAGTTTCGGCGCGCTCGGCTGGATGTAGGGCTTACCCAAATAGAATGCCAGCCCCATGCCGAAGAGCATCATCGAAATGCCAACGGCGATGTAGTTGACGCGTGGGAGATTACAAATCGCCGCATGGATCGCTCCCAGCACGGCGCCCACGCCTGCAGCGGCCAACACTCCGATCCAAGGC
>DASRXU010000256.1:0-10235 GCA_035687365.1 Planctomycetaceae bacterium
GACTCCGCCGCCCGCCAATCCCGATCCGGAGATTCCGAGTCCCAACAAGCCCGGCCCCGATCTCCCCAGCCCAAAATTGCCCGGCCGCGAGATCCCGAATCCAAGTCCTTCCGAGCCGGAAATCGGTCCCTCCGAGCCGCCGATGGGAGAGCCTGGTTCCCCCACCTTTGCAGCACCGCTTCCCGGTTCCCGTTTAAGCAGTCCGTCGCGACGATTTGGCTCGGGGGAAAGTCGTCGCCGCATTTCGCCGCGTGCTTTCCGGATTGCAGGGGAGCTGGATGTCGACTGGCGAGATTTGCCGGGAAGCGGACGTGGTGGCCGCATTCGCGAGGGCGACGTGCGGGCGGCCGTGGCGACGCTCGTTCGCGCCCCCGGAATGTCGCTGGCGACTGGTCCGCCCGGATCAACCGCGAGCGCGGCAAGTCTGGCTCTGCGTCGTACGATCGCCGCTCGGATGACGGCCGGGGCCCAAACCACGGCCCCCGTCACGCTGACCACGACCGCCGACGCGACGAACCTTGTCAGCCTTCGAACACAATTCAAATCGTCCGCGACAACGGCGACTGTCGTCCCCAGCTATCTGGCGTTCATCACCAAGTTGGCCGCCCGCTCGCTCACCGAGCATCCGCAGCTCAATCAGCAATGGATCGATGGCCGCATCGAGACGCCGGACGGAATTCACATTGCCGTCGCCGTCGACACGCCAGCGGGTTTGCTGGCTCCCGTTGTGCGGGACGTTCCAGCGCTCGGCGTGATCGAGATCGCCAAATGCCTGCATGAACTGACGTCGCGCGCCGAGAGCGGCCACTTGCGTCCGGCCGAACTGACGGGCGGCACATTCACGATCAGCAATCTCGGTGCGTACGGCATCGACGCCTTCACGCCCATTCTCAACGTGCCGCAGTGCGCGATTCTCGGATTGGGCCGAATCGAGCGGCGGCCGGCGGTCGTCGACGATCAAATCGTCCCGCGTGACCAGCTGACGCTGAGCCTGACCTTCGACCACCGCATCGTCGACGGAGCGCCCGCGGCTCGTTTCCTGGCGACACTCCGCCAGGCAATCGAAAACCCGGGCCCGTGGCTGGTGTTGTAGCCGTCTAGATGGGTGGCACTGGCGGCTTGTCCGCCAGTGGACTTTTACGTCCGAATGCACACTGGCGGACAAGCCGCCAGTGCCACCCAATCAAGAAGCCAACCTGTCCTGATTTCTAGAACTGCCGGTGATAGCCCGCGATCCATCCGCCGTCGACCACGAGAATGTGGCCGTTCATGTAGCTGTTGTCCGGATCGGCGAGGAACAACGCCGCCACGGCGATTTCATCCGTCGTGCCCGGGCGGCCGAGAGGCACGTGATCGAGCATCTCTTGCACCCGCGCGTTGAAAGTTCCTTCGGAACTGTAAAACAGCTGCTTCGTGCCCTCGGTGAGCGTGGAGCCTGGTGCAATTCCGTTGACGAGAATGCCCGCTGGCCCCAGCTCCAGCGCCATCGACTTCGTCAGATTGACGACGGCCGCCTTGGCCGCGACGAATGCCGATTGCAGCCGTAGCGGCACGAGGCCGGCGATCGAAGCGATATTAATGATGCGGCCAGAGCCCTGGCGTTTCATCACGCGGGCCACGGCGTGGCTCACTTCGTAGACGCCGTTCAAATCGACGTCGAGGATGCGGTCCCATTCTTCGCGCGGAAATTCGTCGATCGTAACCCGGTGGGCCATCGTGTTGACGCCGGCGTTGTTGACCACGATGTCGAGGTGCCCGCGCTCGCGCTCGATCCGCGCAATCAACTCCTCGACCTGGGTCGACTTCGTGACATCCAACGGCGCCGACGCGCAGCCGGGAAATCGAGTGGCAGCCACCTCGGCACCGCGCTGGTCGACATCGGTGTAATAAACCGTCGCCCCGTTTTGCGCGAAGCGGTCGGCGATCGCCTGACCGATGCCGCGAGCCGCACCCGTGACGAGCGCAACTTTACCAGAGAGGTCCGATTTCATGGAATCAATGCGATTGCAAAGTGAGCTGAGCGAACCGTGGCCGAGGCTAAGCCGTGAATTGGGAAACCAGATCCCACAACGTGCCCGGGAAGAAGAACAGTCCTACGCTGACCACGACGCACAGCCCCACCCCCAAATACGCCGGTAGATGATGCGACGTTCGCACTTCGACACCGGCCGGCGCCGGCCGCAGATACATCGTGGCCACAATCCGCAAATAATACCCGGCCGCGATCGCCGCGTTGACCGCGAGCACAATCGCCAGGATTTGCGCAGAGAGAGTTTGCTGCGACCAGGCGGCCATCAACAGGTTGAGCTTGCCGATAAAACCGCCCGTCGGCGGCAATCCCGTCAGACTGAAGAGGAGTAGCATGAGCACGGCGGCAGCAGCGGGGTGCGTCTGGCTCAAGCCCTCCAGATCGTCGATCGTGGCAACCGAACGGTCGCCGCGCTTGAGCAACACGAGCATCCCAAAAACACCGGAGATCGTGGCTCCGTAAGCGATCAAGTAGAACAACAGTGCGGCCGTGCCTCCGACGGTGCTCCGCTGGTGTCCGGCGGCCAGTCCGACCAGCATGTAGCCCGCGTGGGCAACGCTCGAATAGGCCAACAGCCGCTTGAGATCCCGCTGCAACAGCGCGAGCACGTTGCCGATGATCATGCTGGCCACGGCCATCAGCCAAAACACGGTTTCACACCAAATCCGCAAGCTTTCGGCGGACGAGCGGATGAACGGGTCGACGCTGTCGAAATGAATGATGCGATAGAGGGCCAGGAACCCGGCCACTTTGGGAATGAAAGCCAACATGGCCCCGGCCCCCGCATGCGAGCCCTGGAAAACGTCCGGCGCGTAAAAGTGAAAGGGAACGGCCGTGACGCGGAAGCTCAATCCCGCGACGATGCAAGCCGCGGCGATGAGCAAGATGGCGGGGGACTGCGAGGACGGAAAATGCCCCAACGCAGCATGAATGGCTCCCAAGTGCGTCGAGCCGACGGCCCCATAGAGAAAGCTGAAGCCGTAGAGCATGATGGCCGACGAAACGATACTCAGGAAAAAGTACTTCGTCGTCGCTTCGGGATTGCCCGGCTGCCGACGCGGCAAGTACAGGAAGATGTAGGTCGGAATGCTGACCAGCTCGAGCGCCAAGAAGAGCATGATCAAATCGTTGGCGGCCGCCGTCAGGCTCACTCCGGCGATAATCAACAGCAACACGCCGTGAAACTCCGCCGACATCGTGTCGCTGACCTCATCCCAGTTGATGAGTACGAGCACAATTCCGGCCAAGATCGCCACCGCGCGACCAAACCAGGCGAGCGAGTCACTGTGAACCAGACCGGGTGAAGGCGACGACGGATACAATCGCCACACACCAATCGCTCCCACGAGCGCCAAGAGCGAGATCACGGCCCAGCCGCGGCCCACTCGCCGACTGACGGGTTGACCTTCCGTCAACAGAAACGGGCCGATCAAGAACTCCAGGCAGGCGACGCCGATCAAGAGGATTTCCGGCGCCTGGGCCTGCACGGTCTGAAGAAACGGGGACATCAGCGTCGCACCTCCTGCAGTGCCACCGGGGTGGCGTTCTGCTCGAAGCGACGTGCGTCATATAACCGCGCAATCGCCTGAACGTCCGGCTTCACGATGTCGATCAGCGGCTTCGGGTAAAGGCCAATCACCAGGCATAAGATCATGAGCGGCACAACGGCCCAACTCTCGGCCCGCCGCAGATCACCCACGTGACCGTAGGCCATCGGAGCGGTGCCAACTGGGCCGAAGAAAGCCCGCCTCAACATCGACAGCAGATACAGGGCCGCCAAAATCACGCCGAACGTCGCCACGACAGCGAACGGTTTATTCGCTTTGAACATCCCGATGAGAGCCAGAAATTCGCCCACGAATCCGTTGAGCCCGGGCAGCCCCATGCTCGCCAGACACGTAAAGACCATGGCCGCCGAGATCAGCGGTAACTTGGAGGCGATGCCTCCCAATTGCGGGATTTCCCGCGTGTGATAGCGTTCGTAAACCATGCCCACCAGGAGGAACATCGCGCCCGTCGAAAGTCCGTGGTTGATGATCTGCAAAAAACTCCCGGTGATTCCTTCCGCGTTCAGCGCGAACATCCCCAGCATGCAAAAGCCGAGGTGACTGATGCTGCTGTAGGCGACGAGTTTCTTGAGATCGGTTTGAGCATACGCGCAGAGCGCCCCATAGATCACTCCGATCACCGCCAGCAGGCCGATCAGCGGTGTGCCGATCGAGTAGCAGGCGTCGGGAAACAGGGGCAGGCAGATTCGCAAGAAACCGTACGCTCCCAGCTTCAGCAGCACGCCGGCGAGCACCACGCTGCCGGCCGTCGGAGCCTCGGTATGGGCCAACGGCAGCCAAGTGTGGAACGGGAACAAGGGGACTTTGATCGCGAAGCCGAGCGAAATCGCCAAGAGCAGCCCGACCTGCAACGACACGGGCATGCGGTTCGCCTCGAGTGCCGCGGCAAGTTCCGGGATCGAAAAGGGATACGCGATCGCCGTGTGCTGGATCACGTAGATCACCAGATAGGCGATGCCAGCCAGCGTCACAATGCTGCCGGCGAAGGTGTAAAGGAAGAACTTCACCGCGGCGTGGCGACGGTCGGGCCCGCCCCAAATTCCAACTAAGAAGAAGAGGGGGAGCAGCGTGAACTCGAAGAAGACGTAAAACAGCACCAGGTCGAACGCGCAAAATGCCCCGTTGAGCGCGCCCATTAGGATCAGCAAGGCAGCATAGTACTCGCGCTCGCGATCATGAATTGGCAACCAGGAAATCAATACGGCGGAAAATGTGAGCAGCGACGTCAACAAGATCAGCGACAGACTGATTCCGTCCAAGCCGAGTTGGAACTCGAGGTGCACCAGGGCATCTTTGCCGTAGGGCACGCCGTGGCCTCGGCCATAACTGAGCCAGGGCAGGCCAAGCTGCAGGCGAGGCTGGACTGCCGACGCGACTTGGGACGAACGCGCAGGGAGCGAATCGTAGGACGCAGCCAATCCGATTCCGCACGCCAGCGTGGCGACGCACGCCGTCAGACTCAACCAGCGAGCGAAACGCGCGGGCCAATGGGCAATCAGCAGCAGTGCCCCCACGGCGATCGGAATCACGATCGTCGCGACGAGGCTCGCACCGAGCAGCCCGAGCGTGCTCCGGCCGGATGGCGTCGACGTGTCGATGACGGCCAATAGGCAGTGGAATGCCCCGATCACATCCGCACCATCCAAACTTGCAGGACCGTGGTCAGAAAAATCGCGAGCCCGAAAATCATCACCAGCGCGTACGACTGAATGAAACCGTTCTGCACGGGCCGCAGGAACCGTCCGACGCCGAAGGGGATTGAGCCGACAAAATCAACGAGCCGATCGATCAGCCCTTGATCGAAGAGCAATGAGATGAAGGCGAGTGCACTGACGGGGAACGAGACGAGCACCGTCGCCACCTCGTCGAGGTAAAACTTGTTGAGCGACAGTTGATAGAACGGGCCGGCAGCCGCCGCCACTTTCGCCGGCCGATCGGAGGGCTCGGCGTACATCACGTATGCGATGGCGATGCCCGCGATCGCCGCTAGGGCACTGGCTCCTGCCAAACCCCACTCGAATGCCACTTCTTTAAGTGTCAGCGAAGAGGGCATTTGCTCAACCCAGCCGGCAAAGAGGCCCGTCGGCCCAACGATCACCCCGACGGCGACCGCGAACACCGCCAGCACGGCTAACGGCAAGGTCATCGTGCGGGGCCCTTCGTGAACTCGTGGATGGTCGCCGGCCCCGTGGTGGTCCACCGCGCCATGGTGATCGCTGCCGTGCGAACCATGGGCTGCATGAGCCATCGCCTCGGGCGGAATCCGGAGCGGTCCGAAGAAAGTGAGAAAGTAAGCGCGAAACGTGTAGAAGGCCGTCAGCAGCGCCGTCACAAAGGCGACGACAAACAGAATTTGAAACAAACGCGGATACGCACCATGGTGCGTCGCGTTGACAAGCAGCCCGAAGATCTCGTCCTTGCTCCAGAAGCCGGACAGGAGCGGAAATCCGGAAAGCGCCAGTCCGCCGCAGAGAAACGACCAGTGCGTCCAAGGCATCACCGTTCGCAATCCGCGAAATTGCCGCATGTCGATGACGTTGCCCATCGCATGCATCACATTGCCGGCCGACAAGAACAAGAGCGCCTTGAAGAACGCATGCGTGAACATGTGGAAGATGGCGGCGGTCACCGCGGCCAGGGCAAACGCCTCGCCGGCAGCCGCGGAGCCCAGGGCCATAAACATGTAGCCGAGTTGGCTGATCGTCGAATAAGCGAGCACGCGCTTGAGATCGGTCTGCGTTAGCGCGATGAGTGCGGCCAATAGCGCCGTGATTCCGCCGATTGTCGCGACGACGACTTGAGCCTCGGGTGCGAGCACAAAGAGCGGCGTGCAGCGAGCCACCAGATACACGCCCGCGGTCACCATCGTCGCGGCATGAATCAGCGCGCTCACTGGGGTGGGGCCTTCCATTGCGTCGGGCAGCCACAGGTGCAGCGGAAATTGGGCCGACTTTCCGCAAGCCCCGATAAACAAGCAGAGGCAGATGGTCAGAATCCGAGAGGAAAAATCGGGCGGCGGGTCGGCGAAGGCCGCGCGACCGCGGAAGACTTCGAGAAAGTCCAAACTGCCGAACGTGCGCCAGATCATATAAATGGCGATCAGGAACGCCGCATCGCCGATGCGGTTCATCACGAACGCTTTGACCGCGGCGGAGGAGGCCGACGGACGCTCGAACCAGAACCCGATCAGCAAGTAACTGCACAAGCCGACCGCTTCCCAGAAGGCGAAGAGCACGACAAAGTTCCGCGCCATCACCAACATGCACATCGAAAACACGAACAGCGCCAGCTCTGCGAAGAACCGCGGATAACCGGGATCCCCATGCATGTAGCCGCTGGCGTAGATCGCGACGAGCAGGCTGACAAACGTAACCATCGCCAACATGACGGCCGACAAGGCGTCGACCCGAAGCGCCACTTCTACGTGCAAGCCGCCGATCGACACCCACTCGTAACCTTTCGCTTCCGCGACAGGCCCCGCTGCATGCTGGGCGGGCGATCCAGCCGTTTCAGCGCTTTCCTGGGTGGCATGGCCGGCAGCGACGGCGACATGTCCGAGCTGAAATAGCGACAACAAGCACGAGACGACAAGGGCCGCCACCACGACGACGTGGGCCGTCTTCGCAAAGAGAACCCGCCCGAACAGGCCGACGATCACAGCCGCCGCCAGCGGACAACCCGGAATTAACCACAGGGTGACGGTCTCAGACATGGGACGGCGTCTCCTGCGGCACTTTTTTCTCCAAGGGCTTTTGCAAGGGCGCCGTCGGGGGAACGTTTCCAGCCGGCGTGAGCCGCGGGAAATGGGCGACGGGCATCGGCTGCTCTTGCTCCGCCGGTTCCGATCGCTCGTCTGGTTCTGGCTCGCCCAAATCGTGCCAGGCGCCGAGATCGAGGGTCCGACGCATCCGGTAGAGAGCGGAGATCAATGCCAGCGCCAGCGCGGCCTCGCAAGCGGCCACAGTAAGCACGAATGCGGTAAAGGCCTGCCCCTCGTAGTTGGCATGCTCGTAGGAAAACGCGACCAGGTTGAGCGTCACTCCCAAGAGCATCATTTCAGCGCTCAAGAACGCGACGATCATATTTCGGCGCGTGAGAAAGCCCAGCGCTCCCAGAGAGAAGAGCACGGATCCCACGATCAAATAACTGAGGAGGTCGGAACTCATGGGCCGATTGTCATTCGTCGCCAGATGTCATTCAGGTTTGTCGTCGCTCGCCAACGGCACGGGGCGGTTAGCAGATTCTTGTCAGTCATTTGACGGGCGGTTTGATGCGCAGACGCACGCGACGCGGTGCGATCGCCACGGCCCCCACGCCGGCCACCAGTAGCAGCGTTCCCGCAAGTTCGACTGCGAACAAATAATCGGTGAAAAAAGTGCGACCGAGCCCCCGCAAAGGACTCGGCTCGTCGGCCAGCATGTGCGAGTGCGGATACGGATCGATGCTGGGCGGGACGGGGATGAAGCCAACGCGAGCCCGTGGATTTGCCTCGAATAACTTGTTGGCTCCAAAGGTTTTTGTGACGGGGGCGAGCGACTGGCTGATCCGGTTTTGTTTCCAATCGACGAGCGTGAACAACAGCACGCTCAACAAGAGAAAGGCCGCGAGCGCAGCCAGGAAGGGCTCGCGCGCGTTCCGGTCATAGGGTGCGTTCCCCGGGTGCCGCGACAGCATAATGATGAACAGGAAAGTGACCACGATCGCACCGGCATAAATAATCACAGTGGTGGCGGCCAAGAACATCGCATTGCGAAGCACGAACAGCCCGCTCACGCTCAAGACGACAATCGCAAACGAGAGGGCCGAGTAAATCGGATTGGGGAACGTCACCGTGGCCGCGGCGGCCGCGATGGCCACGCCGGCAAACGCGTAAAACAAGATGCCGTTGAGTGTCACGCCCGGTGAGCCGAACAGAAATCCGAGCACGCCTAGGGCGACCACTCCAAACGCGATTCCCACCGGCCGCCAGAACCGGTAATCGCGGGGCAAGAGCAGGTAGAGCGCAAAGAAGCCGAACACGGGGACGACCAGTTGGCCCCGGTTTTCGTTAATCCAGTCGAGCAGTGTGTTCATGGGCGGGCCGGACTCACGGAGTGCGCTCGTGATGGGGGCTCTCGGGCACGCTCGGCGGTGCCAGCGGACCTACGAGATGCGCGGCCGAGGCGCTTCCTCCGGCGGGAAACATGGTGATGGCGATTTGGGACGCGGGCCCGAGCGGAGTTGAGTGCGTGCGAATCGGGTCTTTCCCCGTTTTGATCGTCTCGTCGTACACGCTCAGCAGCTTTTCGCGGTCGAACAGCATCTCTTGGCGGCTGTGGCCGACGAGATCGTAAATGCTCGTCAGCTCGATGGCGTCAACCGGGCAGGCTTCCTCGCACATGCCACAGTAGATGCACTTCAATTCGTCGATCACAAACTTGGTGGGGTATTTGTCGCGATCGGCCCAAGGGGCTTTGTCGCCCACGATCTCGATGCACCGCGCCGGACAGGCCGTCGCGCACAGAAAGCAAGCCACGCATTTCACGCGCCCCTGATCATCGCGATTGAGGCGGTGAACGCCGCGATAGTTGGGCGGCAGATCGGGCTTTTCCTCGGGATATTGCTCGGTGATCGTGTCGGGCTTGAAGAGGTGTCGCACCGTCGTGCGCAGTCCCTCGACGATGGCCGGAAGGTACATCGCGTCGAGCAGGCCGTAATCCGGCTCCTCGACCCAAGTCACGTCTTCCGGTTTGATCGGCATGGTTTGCCCGCTATCGGTCGTCAGAAAGTGAAACGTGTGGTCAGACTCAGGTCAGCCGGCCCCGCCATTGTGCGGCGACGTTCTCAGGTACGCCGCGGTTGATCCAGAGCGACGCGCCCGTGATCACGACCACCAGCGCGGCCGAGAACGGCAACATCCACCACAAGCTGAGCTCGTATTGTTTGACGATCATCATCCCGAGGAGGTTGGCCACCGACAAGGGAATGAAAACCTTCCAGTTCAGTCCCATCAACTGGTCGAAGCGAAATCGTGGAATCGTCCAGCGAATGATCATGATGAACGTGATAATGCCGCCCACCTTGGCCAGCAGCACCAGCACTTTGACGATAGGAGCGCCCCAATAGACGCTCTGGGCCGTGGCGATCCAGGGAAAGTGCCAGCCGCCAAAAAACATGATCGCGGACAGAAAGCTGATCGTGACGACGTGGGTGTATTCGGCCAGAAAGAACATCGCGAATTTGAGGGCGCTGTATTCGGTGTGGTAGCCCCCCACGAGTTCTTGTTCGCACTCCGGCAGGTCGAAGGGCAAACGGTTGGATTCCGCCAGGCCGCTTGCGAAGAAGATCAGCCAGGCCAGTGGCTGAAACCAGATGTTCCATTGAAAGAAGCCAACCGCTTGCTTGTCGATCACCGTCTCGAGATTGAACGATCCCGCCAACAGACCCACGCCGAGCACCGACAGGCCCAGCGGAATCTCGTAGCTGACGACCTGGGCGCTCGAGCGAAGACTGCCCAAGGCACTGTATTTGTTGTTGGACGCCCAACCGCCCAAAATCACCCCGTAGACGGCGAGACTCGTGACGGCAAATACGAACAGAATGCCGATGTCGAGGTTCGGAGCAATTGCGTACGGAAACCCACCAGGCTGCGAGGCGGG
>DASRXU010000257.1:0-7216 GCA_035687365.1 Planctomycetaceae bacterium
GCTCATGGAGATGCCGACCGCATCGCCGACGGATTGCGCGCCGCCGGCTTAGAGGTCGCCTCGCCTACCACGCATCGCTTGGAGAAAGAGGGAGTCGAATTCCGCATCTCGGCGCGGCTGGTGCCGCCGCCCACCAAGCCGCTCTCGCGGAGACCTGCATGAGCCGGCTCCCCAATCGCAGGATCTTGATCGGATTCTTCGTCCTCTGCCTGCTCGCCTTTGACGGCTGGGCCTTCTGGCAATGGACCGCCAACCAGCAGATGTTGGAAGCCGATCAGCAGCAGCTCGCGACAGCCAGCCGGCTCGCAAGTTCGATCGAGTCGCTGCGCCAGTCGCCCGAGAAGCTTGAGGTAACCGCGCGCTCCGCCGATTCCCTCGCGAAGTTAATCGAGTCGGCCGCTCAGCAAGTGGGTTTGGGGACCGATCGCATTGTGCACGTGGCGCCCTCCGAACCGCGGCGAATCGGCAATACGCCGTACCTCGAGCAGACAACCGCCGTCGAGCTCCGCGAAGTGAGCGTCAAGCAACTAGTCGATCTAACCCAGGCCTTGGGTCATGTAGCGCCGCGGTTGGCGATCCCATCAATCTCTATCCGCATGCCGCCGAGTGAGACTAATTCCGCCGGAAGAGCCGAGTTATGGAACGTGGAGCTGACCTTGACCGGTCACCTGTACGAACCTAAGATGCCCGCCTCGCCTTGAGCCAACCGCTAAAAATTCTCCACCTCAACGCCGGCTTGCTCGTTCTTCGGCGTCTCTCAGCAATTCCCTTCTGAAGTACAAGTTTCCGCGTTTCTGCGGACCACTCCACCATCTCTCCGCAGTCGTTCCGATTTCCCTTGCGCTTTTTGCCGAACCTTAGGCATGTGCCGAATCCCGGAAAGACTCGGTCGGCGGCTGTCTGCTGCGCGCCTTGCCGTGCACATTTCAGTGTGCATCGTGTTGGCGGCCAGCGGTTGTGGAGCATTGCGAGACGCTCCGAAGACGCACTATGAAACCGTGCAAGCTGATGCGCAGCATGACACACAGACGGCCGAAGCCGAACACGCCAAAGCAATCGAATATCTTTGCGGCCGCAACTGTGGGGGCGCCTGTGATCTGACCAAAGCCGAGCAGCATCTGGAAAAGGCGCTCGTGGCCGATGTGACTTACGGCCCGGCCCACAACACGCTGGGCATGCTCTATTTGAAACAACGCAAGCTCTACCTGGCCGCTTGGGAGTTTGAATACGCGAACAAGCAGATGCCGGAACGGTTCGAGCCGCTGTACAACCTGGCTCTCGTCTACGAATCGGCCGATAAGCTGGATCGGGCGATCGAATTCGCTTCAATGGCCTTTTCTTTGGCGCCCCGGAATTCGGACGTACTCGAGACGCTGATCCGCGCGCGGCTTCGCAACGGGGATCCGATCGACGAAGTGCGGCCGCTGATCCAGGAAGTCCTGTTCTACGAGACGCGGCCGGCCTGGGTCTGTTGGGCCAAAGAGCAGCTGAGCCATGCGCCGGAGAATCCCGTCGGCCATTCGCCGTTCACACCCCCGCCTCCAGCGCCAGGCCTAGTGCCTCCGCCCGAGCCTCTCTTGAAACACCAGACCGAACCGCCGCTTCCTCAAGACGCACCGCCTCCCAAAGTGGCCCGCCCCATCCTCCCCGATCGGGCCACGTCGTCGACGGGTCCCGTCCGCGATGGCCAGTTCCTCGAGGCGGCTCAATCTGATGCGCCCGCGGTCACGACACTCGACGGTCCCCACAACCAGCCCTTGCTAATTTCCTCGCGGGCCCTTCCGTCGACTCGCCCCTCGAACCTAGAGGGGGCTCCGCGTCCAGGCGCTGCGCCGATCGCGGACTCCGAGGTTAGTTCGTCGCCTACGTCCAATCCGTCGAACGGCGATCTCTCAGAGGCGGCGAAAATTGCGCCACAGTTCCCGGAAACTCCGTGACGCTCAACTGTTATTCCCCGTTCGGACATTTGTGGCGAGTCACCTTGCCGTCGCTGCGAAGCGCGCGTCGCGCAGGATCATTCCCTTCCGCTTAAGGCACAAACTATGACAGGCACTTACCGCTTGTCAGTCGCATCACGAGTCCGTACGGGCCGTAGTCGCCGTTTCGTCAGCGGCTGCGCGAGTCTCGGACTTTTTCTTTTCGGCACAGCTACGGTTCTGGCTCAGGAAGTCGGTGTCATAAATCCTCCAAGATCCGCTACGAAGCCAACGCCGGTGCCCCAGGTGACATTGCCTCCCGAGATGGAGTTGAAGACGTTCATCGAGCTGGTGAGCCAGTGCACAAGAGTGCGATTTCTCTATGACGAGGGAGTCGCCAATAAACGAATTTCGATCAACTCTCCCAGACCGATTCCCGTCGACTCAATCTTGGACGTACTGCGCAGCGCCCTCAAGATGAAGGGACTGGCCCTGGTCGATGACGGACTGGCAGGCTGGATGAAAATTGTGCCGGCCGAAGATCTCGTGCAGATCGCCGGTCCTCCAAACGGCCAGACGCCAACGTCAGGCGGGGGTGGCGCCGTCACTCAAACCTTCACTCTGCTCCACATCCAGCCGGATCGGGTCCAAAAGGTCATCGAACCCTTCCTGACCAAGAAGGGGGCCAACATCGTGGTGGTCGCCGATAAAAACCTGTTGATCATCACCGACTATGCGCCCAACCTGCGACGAATCGCTCAACTCATTGAACTGGTCGATCAAGCGGGACCCGAGCGCATCCTCAAATTTCTGCGGATCGATAACGTCGACGCCAGCGAACTCAGCGCGCAGATTTCCCAAGCTCTGACCGCGCGCGGTCCGGCGCAAGTCACAAACGGCCCGGCCGTAACCGTCTCTGCCGACAAACGGACGAACCAACTTGTCGTGGTCGGCACCCAAAGTCAGATCGATGACGTGCTGCAGCTCGTGCGTGCTTTCGACGTTCCCCTGCATCAGCGGACTCACGTTTACCAGTTCCGGCACGTTGACGCGGAGCGGGTCGACAAACTTCTGAAGCAAACCATCGACCCGCTCACAGCCGAGCACCTGTACCACTCGGCCGTCGATCGCAGCGACAATTTCTTGGTGGCGACCGGACCCGAGCGAGTGCACGAACGAATCGTACAACTCGCCAAGGAGCTCGACCTGGAGACCCTGAAACGCGGTTCCAGCGGCCTCAAGTTCTATCGCCTAAAATATGCCGATGCCCAAGAAGTGCTCAACACGTTACGCGCCATTGAACAGCGCGGAAGTGGACCAGGTGACTCGGCCATGCATGGCGGGCCCCCGACTGGACGAGGCGGGGTTGGCGGTCCACAGAATGGGACCGGGAACTTCGACAGTTCCTCCGCGCCGCCGTCCTCTACGAATGGACCGAGTGCTTCGACGGCGACGCCCAATACGAATCAGCGCGAAGTCTCTTTGAACACCCAGTCAGGTCCAGCCGGCCCCAACGGGCCGCCAGGGCTGTCTCCGATGCCGGGGGGCCCGGCGGCCGGCGGGGGATCGATTGTTCCCGGCGCGGCTCGCGTGTCGATCGATACCAAATCCAATTCGTTAATCGTGATCGCCGACCGTCCGGTGCAACAGGTCTACGAGGAATTGATTCGGGCTCTTGATCGTCCACGACCCCAAGTCATGATCGAGGCCAAGATCGTGATCCTCGACACTTCGGACAATTACTCGCTCGGAGTCGAGGTCTCGGCCCCGGTCGTCCATCGAGCGGCCCAAATTCTACAGTTCAGTTCGTTCGGCTTGAGCACCGTGAGCGCAGCGACGGGGGCGCTAGCCCTCAATCCCGCGCAAGGCTTCAACTGGGCCTTGGTCGATCCGAGCGCCGCCAGCGCCGTCATCCAGGCGATGGCCAACCATTCCCGCTCAAAGGTTCTGTCCGCTCCGCGGCTATTGGTGGCCGACAATTCCACCGGCAATCTAGCCAGTGTTCAGGAGGTGCCTTACACGAGCGTGAATGCCTCCACAACCGTAGCGACCACCAGCTTTGCGGGATTCGCCGAAGCGGGAACGACCATTCAAGTGCAACCCCGGATCATGGACGACAATCATCTGCAGCTGCAGTTCAACGTGAGCCTGAACAGCTTCACCGGCTCCGGCTCCAACGGCGTGCCGCCTCCGCGGCAAACCGACCAAATCTCCAGCAAAGTCACGGTGCCCGATGGTTACACAGTAATCGTCGGCGGCCTGACTAACCGCAACAACTCGAGCTCCCAGAATGGCATACCCTGGGTGGAGTGTGTGCCGATTCTGAAGGATTTGACGAGCCTGCAAACCAAATCGTCCACGCAGACCACACTGTTCGTGTTCTTGCGGCCGGTAATCATGCGCGACGACAAGTTCCGCGACCTGAAGTATTTGTCGGATAGTGCCATTCAGTGCGCCCGGGAACCCGGCAACTATCCCGAAAGCTGTCCACTCCTGGTTCGCTGATGCAGCTCTTTAGCCTGCTGATCGCATCCGCAGCTGCCATTCGCCGGTATCATCAATGACGACTGCAAATGCGCCGGAATCCAATGATCGTTTGCTCCAGGCACGCTTGGTCGAATCGCTGGGGCCAATTGGCGCACCCTTCATCCCAGTGACCCAGAATCCACTCCGTCACCCTGGCGACTCACTCGTCGCGAGGGCGCGCGGCGACGACATTCAAGACGCAGACTCTAGGCAGGCTTCGACCGGCTTATCGGAAGTTCCGGTCGTCGCGGACCTGCGTCTACTGCGTCCCTACCCGCTCTTTGTCAAACGCTTCCCAATCGGCTTCGCGCGCCAACACGGCGTTGTCGCCCTGGTAGGCGAGGTCGCCGAACCTGTGGTCGTCATATCTGGGCCGGACGATTGGCCGGCCCTTGACACGGTCAATCGTGTGTTGGGTATCCACGCGCCGCCCCTGTTCGCCCCCCGGGAGGAGATCCTCGGCGCCATCAATTCCGTCTACGAACAAGGCCGTCTTCAACCAGACGTCATGTTGGATTCAATTGGCTCTGACGATGCGGCGTCCAAGCTCAAGCAGCTGGAGGCTCGTGACGATCTCTTGGCGACGGACGGGCAAGCGCCCGTGGTCGAGCTGGTGAACTTAATCTTGCTCGATGCCGTCAAAGGCGCCGCCAGCGACATTCACTTCCAGCCGTACCGCGAGAATCTGGTCGTGCGCTATCGCATCGACGGGGTCCTATTCGACGCCCACACCGTGCCGAAAACCCTGCAAGACGAAGTGCTCAGCCGGATCAAAGTCCTCGGCAAAATGGACATCGCCGAAAAACGATTGCCGCAGGACGGCCGAGCCACCGTAACGGTCGGGGACCGAGTGATCGACCTACGGATCGCGTCCCTGCCAGGCAACTATGGTGAGCGGATCGTCTTGCGCCTGTTGGACAAGAGCACGCGCGTCTATTCGCTCTCAGAGGTTGGCATGGACGAGGAAACCCAGGCCCGAGTGCGCGAATTGATCGCTTTGGAGCATGGGCTGATTCTTCTCACGGGGCCGACCGGCAGCGGCAAAACGACGACGCTTTACGCGGCCCTCCAAGAGATCAATACCCGCGATCGCAACGTGCTCACGCTCGAGGATCCGATCGAGTACGACATCGAGGGCATCAGTCAGACGCAGATTAACGTCAAAAAAGGCCTCACCTTCGCGAGCGGTTTACGAAACGTGCTCCGGCAGGATCCCGACATCATCATGGTCGGCGAAATCCGCGATCACGAAACGGCCGTGATGGCCATTCAATCGGCGCTGACTGGGCACTTGGTGTTTTCGACGTTGCACACTAACGACGCCGCGAGCGCCGTCACGCGTCTCTTGGACTTGGGCATCGAGCCCTATCTGGTCAGCAGTTCGCTTTTGGCGGTTCTTGCGCAACGGCTTGTCCGCAAGGTCTGCGCAAAATGTTCGATCGAGAAGAAGCTGACGGGCGAGGAAAGGGTGCAGCTCGACCTAGTGGCCGAAGGCGAGCCCAATGTGCACTACCGTTCTGGTCATGGCTGCCCCGCCTGTCGGAACACCGGTTACCGGGGACGCGTTGCCATCTGCGAGCTGTTGCGTGTCGACGAAGCGATCCGCCGCCAAATCCAAATCCGCGCAAGCGCGACGGACATCCGTGATACGGCCGTGCGGGCGGGCATGCGACTGCTGCGAGGCAACGGCATCGACAAAATCTTCGCTGGCATTACCACCCCAGCCGAAGTGGCTCGTGTGACCGTTCGAACGAGAGCCTGACTTCCTGTCGTTCCTCAGCGTGTGAACAAGTCGATCGACCATGTCTCACGGCTTGGGGCAATCCAACCGCTGAAGAACGTCTGGCCGAGAACATATACTCGAAGGTCTGGCTTGGGGTTGCCTAGTTCAAGCAACTTCTTCACGTCATCCGTCAGCGACGGTGATTACTTAGGAAGGCTCGCCGCTAAAGAGCAGGCGTTCGACGTGCATTGCACCCATTCGGCGTGCAACTCGTCCGGACCCGGACATCATCTAGCGGAGGATCTTTGTGAAAATCTCAAGTCGGGCAGTTTTCTTGCCTTGATTTCGATTTCGGACAAGATCATTCTAGGTTCAACGCGACGCGCGGCTTGATTCCAAGCGTTCCACCTCGCGCGTTACGACTCGATTGCCTTAATGGAAATGCGGGCGATTACGCTCGGGTGTCGAGCGCAAGGAGGTTGACGCCTAATACTGGCCTCATGCGCCAGCCTTGTTCCTACCGCTCGTCGAGGGACTGACGTCTCCGCGGCGGCTTCCGCCACTATCAGCGATTCGCACTTGATGCGCGCCGTCCGCTCTCTTTCCGGCTCGCAGCTTTGCGATTGAATTCCGTAATGCTGCAGGAGAAATCGTATGCGCGCATGCGCTCGTCGCGCCAGAGTCGTTGCTCTAATGGGCTTAGTTGCTGCATGCCTCGGTTCCACCCGAGTCCAAGCCCAACCGCCAACGCTGCCGGCCAACTGGCAGCAACTCTCGCCCACCGATTTCGCTTCCTTGATTCGCCAGTATGTTGAGCAGGAGACTTTCAAGTCGCTGAGCACGGCTGATCAAGAAGATCTCACGTCTCACGGCGCCGACCTGTTTTCCAAGATCGACATCTCGAATACAGCCTTGAACTGGCAGACGCTTGAGATGCTGCACTGGGTCGGCCGATCCGAAGTTGATCAATCGGTGCTCGCACAGGCGAAGTATGCGGTGCTGGCGCGACGCGACGACTGGACAGGGAAGCCCTACGCCGAGATCCGGGCCA
>DASRXU010000258.1:0-2721 GCA_035687365.1 Planctomycetaceae bacterium
TGAGAAGTGACCGTCGCCAGCCACTCGGCCGACGGCACGCCGTAAGGTCGGAGCTTTTCAATGGTGCCGAGTTCTCGCAGGTACAACAGCGACCGGTGGCCGCCCAGGCGCGAGGCCGCGGGGGAGTCGATCAGGCTGCTGGAGTCGGCGGAGTTCATTTGGAAGGCGATGCGGATCTCGAACTCGCGGAGTGACGATTGCGTGATCCAGCGGTTGAGATTGCTGTAAGTATCGCACCAAACGATGGAGTGTACACCGACGGCCGGACCGTCTTTGAAAATGTCGGCCAATTGGGCGCCGGCTTGCGGGCCTCGGGAATCGTCCGTGCGGCCGAAGCCGAATTCATCTTGCTCGTTGCGCAGGTCGCGGAAACGGCTGAAGTTCGAGAGGAACACGAAGATCGGCGAATGATCTTTGCCCGTTTCCTCTTTGCGCCGGCTGACCTCGGCGGCGATCGTGGCAATGGTGGCGGCCGCCTCGCGCTGGCCGGCGCGCACGGCGCGGTGCGGCAACGGCTCGAGTGCTCGCTTCCAGAGCGTCGCTTCCGTGGCGTCGTTGGCGTCGCCGTCGAGCACAAAGAATTGGGCCGGCGATGGATCGTCTGCACCGGCGGGTCGGATTTGCGCGGCCAGCGTAATCAAGGCGACCGCCATCATCCCCTGCGCGGCCGGCGAGTCTTGACCGATGATCATCAGATTGTCGCCAGGCCGCTGATTGATGGGGATGCGGGTGGGCGGCTTGATCGAGACTGCTTCCCCGAGCCAGAGCCCCAGCTCCTCGCGCCGCCGAGCGTGGCCGTTCGTGAGCGTGGCAAACTGCTCGATCGTTTTCACAATCGACGGATTGTCCCGCGGGTCGGAGGCCAGATTCCCCTCGAACACGATGGCCGGATTGACGCGCAGCTGCTTTTCTTCCGTTCGTTTTTGAATGATCGCCAAGAAATGATCGCGGCGATCGTCGGGCAGCCAGGCGATTTGAAACGGGTGATTGCCTTCGGTCAGGCCGTTGGAGTCGTTGTAAATCGCTTCGCCAGGTCGGGTGAGCAGCCGGGCAGCGCCGTTTTCTTCGCTGAGAATCAGGTGAGCATCGCTCTCGCTGCACTGTAAGGCGATTCGCACGCCGATTTGGCCCAACGTGCTGCGGGCTAGCGAATAGGCTCCGCCGAGGGTTTGCGAGCCCAAAAGCACGTGCATTCCGAAGGCTCGCCCTTGGCGAACGAGTCGATCGAGCAGCAGGTTGGCCGCCTGGGAGAGTTGATCGTCTTCGACGAAGAATTCTTGGAACTCGTCGATGATTAGCAGGATGCGCGCGAGCTTTTTGTCCGGCTGCGCGTTGCGGTAGCCCTTGATGTCCTGTACGCCGACGTCACGGAACATCTCGCCGCGCTCTTTGAGAATGCCGTCGAGCCGCTCGAGCACGCTGATGCCGAATTCGCGATCGCTCTCGATCCCGATGATCCGCGCGTGGGGCATCGCGTGGCTGGCGTACGTTTTGAACTCGACGCCTTTCTTGAAGTCGACGAGGTAGAACTGCATCTCGTCCGGCGCGTAGTGCAGGCCGAGATTCACAATCAGCGTGTGCAGCAGCGACGATTTACCAGAGCCCGTTTTGCCGGCGATCATCACGTGCTGCGACGTGCCGCGCCCCAGGTTGAGATGCTGCAGCTTGGTCGCGCCGGCGCGGCCCAGAGGCACATCAACCCCCGCGCGGCTGTCCTGCATCCACAAGGCGCCGTTTCGCGGCACGATCCGTTCGAAAGCGACCTCGACGCGCCGCGCATCTTTTGACTGCTCGCCGGCTGTCCGCACAATGTCGGCGAAGTCGTTGGCCCGGGGCGGCGTCTCCATCTTGACCGGGAAGTGCGCCAACACCGGATCGCGGATGACAAAGCGGCCGCTCGTCCAGTCGAATGTCGTGGCCGTCGCTTCGAGGTCGGCCTTGTCAAAGCCGTGAGGCATCGCCTGCCGCGTATCCATGCTCAAGAGGACGTAGACGCCGCACTTGGGCCCGCTGCGGGCAATGCTCAACAGCCGCTGAGCGGCCGCGTCGCTGAAGCTGGCGGGAAAATTGGCCACGACCAGAAACCGGTAAGGCTCAGCCACTTCGCCGGCCTGCTCGTTGTACTCTTCGATCGTCTCGTATTCGTTGCGGAGATACGCCTGAAAGACATTCTCCATATGTTCGGAGAGCTCGGTCAGCCGTTCCTCGATGTCGTGCTTTTCGGTCCAAATCCGCTTGTTGATGATCAGCTCGTCGTAGTCGGCCAAGTGACTGAATACGGAGAGAGCCTGGCCCCGATCGGCCCCGTCGATCATCGTGAAGCGAATTTTTCCGCCCGGCAGCGAGGTCAACAGCCGCAACATCACCGACTTGATCCCGTCGACGGCGACGTCCCGCCCTTCTCCCTGGCACTCCCAAAGCATCGAGGCGTGCCCGGGAAACGGCAGGACGAACGGGACAGCGATCCGCGGCGGATCGGGCTTCAGCTCGGGCGCATCCGACATGCCGTCTGGGATCTTTTGGAAGTCGACGTCGTAGCTGCCGACGCGTATCGGAACGCGGACTTCTATAGGCAGCTTCCAACTGCCGTCGAGCAACTGTGACCACGGGAGGGAAGACCGGTCGCATTCCTCGCGGAGTTCGCCCGCCACCTGAAAGAAATGCGACGTCTCTTGCCGCCACTTTTCGGAAAGCGCCGTTCGAGCCTCGGTTTCGCGCGTT
>DASRXU010000259.1:0-24799 GCA_035687365.1 Planctomycetaceae bacterium
GTTAAAAAAGTCTTGGTCGCCAGCGGCATCCGCATGGACCTTGCTCGCCGCTCGCCCGAGTACATGCGAGAACTAGTCCGTCATCACGTCGGCGGACGGCTGAAGGTCGCGCCCGAGCACACCGACCCACACGTGCTCGACAAAATGCGAAAACCCAGCAACGACGACTTCGAGCAGTTCACTGAGATCTTCAACGAAGAGTCGGCGAAGGCGGGGAAGAAGCAGTACATTGTGCCGTACTTCATCGCCAGCCATCCCGGCAGCGATCTCGACGCGATGATCGACCTCGCTGTGTTTCTGAAACTGAACGGTTATCGGCCCGACCAGGTGCAGGATTTCATTCCAGCTCCGTTCGACGTGGCAACCGCCATGTACTACACGGGCATCGATCCCTTCACGAAGAAGCCGGTGCATGTGGCGAAAGCCTTGCGCGATCGCAAATTGCAGCGAGCGCTGATGCAATTCTTCAAGCCGGCGAATTATTTCGAGGTCCGCGAAGCGCTGCGGCAGGCGGGGCGAACCGACCTGATCGGTAACGATTGTGGGAGCCTCATCCCGCCCGCACCGCCGCGCGAGGCGCTCGAGGCACGTCGCAAAGACGCCAACGCTCGCTTTCGCGGCGACTATGTCCATACCATCGACGACGGCAAACACAAGAAACGAGGCCGCAAGGAATCGCGGCTCGAGCCCGGCAACAGTTATCGCCCGAAGTTTAAGCCGACGGGCCCGTCGGCTCCGCGCCGCAAGAAAAAACCGTCGTCGGACGCTTGATTCCAGTCTCGCGATTACTACGTGGCAGTTGAAGCCTCTTTCGATCTCGCGCGGCGTGCCGCGATCCGGGCAATCAGCACCGGATCGTGCAGCGCGGGCCGCCCCCTCAGTGCGCGACCGAGCCGCAGCTGGGTTCGGCGTTCAGAGCCACGCCGGGCGGATACTTCCGCGCTGAGGTGAAGTCCTTCATGCCCTGGCAGTTGATCAGCGTCGACAGCCGTTCTTTCGTCGCTGCCTGGTAGCTGCGTTTGAGTGCCTCTCGCAATTCCTCGGGTGTGCGGACGTATTCGCCCCGGGCGCCCAACCCCTCGGCCATCTGGTCATACCGCAGGTTTTGCTGGAAGAGATAAAGGTGCATCGAGCGTGCCGACGAGACGGCACTCGGCCACATGCCCCAGCAGTCGTTGTTGTAGATGATGCCGATGACGGGGAGTTTGTACTTGGATGCCGTGTCGAGCTCGAACAGGCTGTACGCGATGCCTGCATCACTGCTGACGCAGACCGTGGGGGCGCCCTTGTAGGGGGCCTGCGGTCCGACGCCGCGCTGCACGGCGGCGCTCGCGCCAATCATCATCGCCAAGTCGGGGCCGATCGCGCCGTATTGATAGGGACAGACAATCCCCTGCCCCGGTCGATAGGCCCGTTGCCAGCGGCCGATATTCACGCCGATGGTCCATCCGCCGCCGCCGAGCACGGTTTGCTTGGGATCGATCTCCCCTTTGAAAAAGAAATCGTGCACCTCCTTGCACAGCACGGCCGGATGCAGATGATTCGTGTCCTTGCTGTACTTCACGCCCTGCTCGGCTTGATGGTCGAGCATCTTCTCGTACCGCTTCCGCGCGCCGGCCAGCTCGTTCACCCACGTATCGCGTCTGCGCGACGGCAACAAATCAGCCAGGGCTTCGAGGAACGGCTTCTCGCAGCTGACGATGCCCAGGTCGAGCGGCCAGTTGCGCCCGAGATCCTCTTGCGTCGGATGGACGCGAATCGTCTTCACGTCGGGATTGAGCCGATACTCGCCCGGGCTCGGCATACAGTACTGGCCGACGAAGATCACGAGGTCAGCGCTCATCGCGGCGTCCGGCGCTAGCGCCGCCGACAGTCGATGATCGTCCGGGAAATGACCGCGCGTCGGGCCCGATGTCACGACCGCGATCTCGTTCTTCTCAGCAGCCTTGAGGAGCGCGTCCCAGGCCTTGTTCTGGAAGACGCCTTGGCCCGCGATCAGCAAGGGCCGCTCCGATCGACTGATCAGGTCGAGGGCCTTTTTGACCTCCTTGGGAGAAGCACACGGACGCGACTCGCTGCGATACTTGTCCTTGCTGTAGTAGTCCTTGAGCTTCGAAGCATCGGTGAAGCGGGCGCGCGCGACTTCACCTGGGAAATCGAGATGCACGGGACCGGGAACGCCCGATTTCAGATTGCGAAACGCATAAGCGCCGTACTCCCAGACGCGGTCCGGAGCGATCAGACGCTTGCCGTATTTCTTCATGCCGGTGGTGAGTGGCTGTTGATAGCCGGTCTGGATGAAAGTTTCACGGTCGTCGCCAGCCATTTGCATGTTGCTGGCCAGAACCAACAGTGGCGTGCGGGCCGCAGCGGCCGAGGCAATGTTCATGATCATGTTGGTCAAGCCGGGGCCTTCCGTGCCGGAACAGGCCGTGACTTCGCCCGTGGCACGCGAGAAGCCGTCAGCGGCTGCACACATCGAGCCTTCGCAGCGACCGCCGTAGGCAGGCACACCCTCGGCGGCGATGGCATTGATCACCGTGTAATTGCCGGGGCAGCAGAAGAGTGCGGCCAGTTCTTCTTCGTGGCAGAGTTTGGCGAACACTTCGGCGCCACTCATGCCCTGTCCTTCGAAGGATGCGGGCTTCGGCCGTTGGGCGAGCGAATCGATAACATCTCTGGGAATAGCGATCGAGGGGATACTGGCGGCAGTTTCACCCGCTTTGGATTCGGCGATCGCGCTCGCCATCACCGCGCCGGCGCCCACTGTCGAAAGTAGGAAGGAGCGGCGAGAGGGATCAACTGTTGGTTTGGGTTTCTGCTCGGCCGGTTTCGCCGCGTGGACGTCGTTCATCGTGGAATCCGCCTTTCTTAAGCGCAAGTGAAGCGGTTAGTTGGTCGCGCTGTTTCGTGACTTCGGGCGTGCCGACTCGGGCCACAGACTGCGCAGGTAGTTGGCCATGTGCCAGAGGTCCTCTTCCTTGGACACCTTGTCGGCAAACGGGGGCATCGCCTCCCCCGCACCGTCGCGGATACTGCGAAAGATTTCCCCATCGGACGTCCCGCTCTTCCAGGCCTTGGGATTGGTGAGATCGGTCGCGTTCGCGACGACGTCGACCAGCGACTTACCGTCGGCGCCGTGACACTCGGTGCACGCGCGCAGATAGAGGATTTTGCCGCGCGCGATCGAGGCCTTGCTGAACGGAACGGGCGATTTCAGCTTGCGTGCGTCTTCCCTTGTCAGAGGTGCGCCAGAGCTTTTACCGGCCGGCTTGTCATCGGACCACGTCGCCGTGCTCACTGCGATCGCTGCTGAGAATGTGGTTACGATCAGCAGGAACCTTGCGGTGAATCGTCGGGACATGGAAGAAAGAGCTTTCTGTGGGTGCTCAACCAATATCCGAGCAACGGGACGGGCCGGCTCGACGCGTCACGTCACCTACATGCGGTCGGGGTCGAGGTTGAAGGTTTCAACCAGGTAGTCGAAGTATTTGCCGTCCGCCAGAAACGTCAGATAAATTTCATTGATCAGGTGCACGAGCTTGCGCACCGCGTATTCACTGTCACCATCCTTGACCTTCATCACGAGCAAGATGTTTCCGCTGCGATTGTACGTGCGCGTTTGGATTTTTCGCACGTCGAGGCGACGGTGGTCGGGCAAATCGTCGGATTGCCGTGATCGAATGAAATCTTTCAGCTCCGCGTACATCGTGGAGCCTGCCGGAACGCCGGTCAAGAGTCCGGGCAACCGCAGAGTGCCCGTGCGGGCATCGAACGCGAGCTCGAAAACCCGGCCACGATGCCAGGCAATTTGGAAGCTGGCCGTTCCGCCGGAAGTGGGACCTCGGCTGAACCCGTGGAACACGCGTCGTTCGGCGTAGCCGGCCAACACAGCGGCCACGACGTCGATCTGGGATACGGCCGTTTTCTTCACGGATGGAGAACTCTGCGGCACACAACTGCTGGAATCACAGGGCCAATCGCAGCAATCAAATCGCTCAAGACCAGGAGAGGCTGTGATTCTTGATCGGTAGATCGCGGATCCGCTTCCCGGTGGCAGCGAAGATCGCGTTGCAGAGAGCAGGTGCCGTGGAGGGAACACCCGTTTCGCCCACTCCCGCCGGCGCCGCTTCGCTGGGAACAATATCGACAACGATCTCTTTGGGCGCCTCGCTCATCTTGGCGACGTGGAACGAATCGAAATTCGTCTGCACGGTGCGTCCCTGCTTGAAGGTCAGTTCCCCAAAAACGGCGTGGGAGCAAGCCATGACGGCTGCGCCCTCAACCTGAGCCAACACTCGGTCGGGGCTGACGATCGTCCCGGAGTCGATCGAACACCAAATGCGATCAATACTGAGTTTTCCGTCGCGACTGATCGTGACTTCAACGACGTGGCCGGTGTAACCGAGGAACGATCGGCAGCACGCGATGCCCAATCCACGCCCCTTCGGCAGCGTCTTATGCCGAGCCCAATCAGCGTTCTTCGCGACCCGTCTGACGACGTTCTTTAAACGAGCAATGTCGTAGGGGTACTCTTTGGCCGTTGCGCCGCGATTGGAAAGCTTGGCGGCCTTCAGGTCGATCATGCGATCGTCACCCAAGGCGTCGAGCAAATACTCGAACGGATCGCGGCCAGCGGCGTGAGCCAGCTCATCGACGAACGACGCGACGGCGAAGTTTTGCTGGATGTGGCAGACCGAACGCAACCAGCCGATCCGTGTGTGGGCCTTGGCCCGACACACTTCCAACCGCAAGTTGGGAACGTCGTAGGGCAAATCGGTATGCCCCATTTCGGCTTCAAAACCTGCCGGTCGGTCGGCTGCCTTCGAGAAGGTGGAACCGATGCTGGGATAGGCCACGCGTTGCAACCACGCAACCGGACGCCCGTCGTCGCCCACAGCCGCTTCGCAGTGAATGGCCGAAATGGCGTGATAGTAGTCGTGCTGCACATCGTCTTCGCGGGTCCAAGTCATGTGAACGGGCCGCTTCAATTCGCGCGAAAGCATGGCAGCCTCGACACAGTAATCAGGCTTGCTCTTTCGCCCGAAACCCGAGCCGAGCAACGTGACGTCGACTTCAACCCGATCGTTGGGTATGCCCATGGCTGGACCCACGGATTGCTGAACCGCTTGGGGGTTCTGGGTCGCGGCCCGCAGGTAGCATTTGGTGACTTTGCCGTGGGCGTCCGTGTGCACATCCGCCACCGCGCAGGTCGGTTCCATCGAGGCGTGCGCCAAGTGCGGAACCGAGTAATCGGCTTTGACCACTTTTTTCGCGCCGGCGATTGTCTTCGCAGCGTCTCCCGCAGAGCGCAGAGCGCTCCCTGGTCGATTGACCGATTCCTTCAGCGACTTCGCAAACTGTGCCGTATCGTAGGACGCGTTTGCTCCGTGGTCCCATTCGATCTTCAGCGCCTCTCGACCTTGAATCGCGGCCCAGGTGCTGGTCGCGCAAACGGCCACGCCACCCAACGGTTGAAAAGTTGGCGCGCCTTTGAAACCCGGCAGTTTGATGACCGCGACGACGCCAGCCACCGCTTTGGCAGCCGAGTCATCCAGTGACTTCACCTTGCCCCCGACGACTGGAGGGCGGGCCGCGACGGCAAACACCTGATTGGGCAACCGGGCATCGATTCCATAAATCGCGCGGCCGGTGACGATTTGCGTCAGGTCGGTAATGGGCGCGTCCTTGCCGATATACCTCCACTTGTCACGCGGCTTGAATTTCAGGCTTTTCTTGTCGGGAATGTCCAGCTTGCGAGCGATCTCGACCAGCTCGCCGAACCCCAGCGTTTTGCCAGTCCCTCGGTGTTTGACCTGATGGAGCTCGGCATAACATTCCTTCGGATCGACCTTCCACTGCTGGGCTGCGGCCCGCTCCAACATGGTTCTCGCAATTGCGCCGGCGGTCCGCATGGTGTCAAAAAAGAAGCGGATGCTATTGGAGCCGTCGGTGTTTTGATCACCGAGCCGCTTGTCCCCTTGCGCCTGTCGAATGACCACCCGAGACCAGTCCGCCTCCAGCTCGTCGGCCAAAACGCGCGGCAGGCCGGTTCGAATCCCTGTTCCCATCTCCGATCGATGTGCGAGCACCGTGACCGTGCCATCGGGCGCGATGGAAACCCACAAATCCGGTGCGAACGCATCCGCATTCACCTTGGATGCGTCGGCAACTTCCGCGGTGTCGCCCCGACCCACGCGACACATGAGCAACAGTGATCCGGCGGAAAGACCCGCCAGAAAAGTGCGACGGGTGAGCGGATTGAAGACGGCTGTCTCGAGGACTCCGTTCGAGTCCGGGCGGATTTCCGTCTCGAGACGATTCTGCTCGATCAGCTCGCGAAGCGTGAGTTCGGCTGTTGATTTGCTCACTTGCGCAATTCCTTTCCGGCAGCTTTGATCGCAGCGCGAATGCGCGGATAGGTTCCGCACCGACAGATGTTCCACATCTCTGCTTCGATTTCCTGATCGGACGGGTCGTGGTTTTTGCGCAGCAGCGAGGCCGCCATCATCATCTGGCCTGCTTGGCAGTAACCGCACTGAGGCACATTGTGCTGCATCCAGGCTTGCTGGACGGGATGCTCGCCGTGTTGCGAGAGCCCCTCAATGGTCACAACCTTGGAATTCCCCACGTCGCCAACCGATGTGACACAGGATTGAACGGCAGCACCGTCCAGATGAACGGTACAAGCCCCGCACTCGGAGATTCCACAGCCGTACTTCGTCCCGGTGAGGCCCAAGTGATCGCGAAGGACCCACAGCAACGGAGTCTCGCCGGGGACGTCCTTCAATTCATGGTCTGTGCCATTGACATTGATTTTTGTCACGGTCGCATTAGTCACGGTCGCAACCTCCAACCCGAGTCACGAAATGTCGAGATCCCAATTTCGGAACACGGACTCAACTAACAAAGGGTCACTCGAAAGTCTGCTCCGCGCGGCGTCGAGCCGCTGCATACTCCTCCGGCGTGTCGATGTCTGCCATCTTTTCGGGCGAGACCGAAAACTCCACTTCCACGACGGCGGCGCGATCGACCAGGAAATTGATTCCCTGGTCGGCTTTCAACAACTCTATTTGACTGGCCATCGACCAGGGAAACAACACCGGATGACCTCGCCGCCCCTGAAAGTTGGGCACGATCACGCGATCGGGTTCCCGCCCGGCGTCATGGCGTTCGGCTTCGCCCATCAGGGGATCGATCAGATTGCTGGAGATTCCTGGAATATCCGCCGGACACACGAAGAAGCGATCGTGGGGCGTAGGCGAATAATGCTCAGAGAGGTGTTTCAAGCCCAGCAGGCAGGAGGCCTTCATGTCGGCTGGGTTGTCCGCCGCCACGACATCGACGTCATGGGAATGGCAAATCTGCTTGACTGCCGGGTCCGCATCGGTCCGAATGATGATGACGGTTCGCTGAACGCGGGATGTAGTCCAAGCCTTTAGAACGTGGGCGAGCAGCGTGGAATTTGCGTCTCCGTCTCTGCGCCAGGATAACAAGAGCTTCGAGCGGCCCATTCTTTCACTTCGCCCCGCCGCGGGGATAATAGCATAAGAGCGTGATGGTCGACTCATCGACGGGCTCTCTGAGTGCACTGCGAGTAAAAACGACAAGCGATCGAGAAAGAAGATGAGTTACGATATTGCCGAACATTTGCGGGTCGCGGCCGACTTACTCGAACACGATGAATCGTTTGCGACAGTGACCCTGTTGTCGATTCGCGGCAGCGCTCCTCAGATCGCCGGCGCCAAGGCAATTGTAACCGATCAAGGAATCGTTGCCGGGACCGTCGGCGGAGGAAAGATCGAAAACGCCGCGATTGAATATGCGAAGAAGGCGTTATCGAAGTGTGACGGGCCCGCCACCGTCGTCGAAACCTGGAATCTCCAGACACAAATCGGCATGACTTGTGGCGGAGAGGTCACCCTGTCTTTTGAGTTCCATCGGCGGGCCGCCTGGCCAATCGCGGTGTTTGGCGCCGGACATACCGCCCAAGAACTCGTCCCGTTGTTACTCAAACTTAACTGTCAGGTCACGTGTATCGATTCGCGAAACGACTGGATCGGAAAATTTCACGACCACCCCCGGCTCTGCAAGCGATGCGTTTCCGAGCCTAAGTCGGTGCTTCCGGAGCTGGCCAGCAACACGTTCTTTGTTTTGATGAGCAAGGGCCACGCCACCGATCTGCCGGTGCTGGCCGAAATCCTTCGCTCTCGCACGGCTCCCTATGTGGGGGTGATTGGCAGTGCGCAGAAGGCGAGCGTCCTGCGGCGAGACCTAAAGCAATTGGGAATCGACGCGGCTCGCATCGACAGTTTTCATTGCCCCATTGGATTGCCGCTGGGCAACAACACACCGGCCGAAATTGCGATCAGCGTCGCGGCACAGCTGATTCAAGTTCGGGACAAGCTTGGCGTGTTCGACCACAGAAGCAAATCGTTTTAGTCGCCGGGCGGCTCCGGGCTCTTGGCAACGATGGGCCCTGCGAACGGTGATGACCGTGCGTCACTTGCCTTTTCGATGCTTATCGAACCACGTGACGATGTACAGAATCTTTGCCACATGGTGGCTGGGTCGGGCTTGAATTCCGTGCGGTTCGTCTGGGACACGGACGAGAACGGTTTCGAGGCCCAGCAGTTTGAGCGCTTGATAGTACTGCTCGGAATCGGACATCGGCGTGCGATAGTCGGCCTCGCCGGTCAAAACCATCGTGGGCGTTTTGACATTCTTGACGACAGACAGCAGCGATCGCTTCTCGTAGTGGGCGACGTTATCCCAGGGCAGGCCCGGGAACCAGTACTTGTAGATCCAGCCGCCGATGTCAGACGTGAGCACGAAGCTGTACCAATTGATGACCGGGTAAACGGTGACGGCCGCGCGGAACCGAGTCGTGTGACCGATGACCCAACAGGTGAGCACGCCGCCGCCGCTGCCACCGGTGACGTAGAGTTGTTGCGGATCGGTGTAACCCTTGGCGAGCACCGCGTCGACGCCTGAGTTCAAGTCGGCGAAATCGTCGCCCGGATAAGCGTGGTGGATGAGGTTCCCGAATTCGCCGCCGTAGCTGGTGCTGCCTCGCGGATTGGTGTAGAGCACGACGTAGCCGCGCGCCGCCATCAATTGTTTTTCCAAATCGAAGCGATCACCGTAATTGGCGAACGGCCCGCCGTGGATCTCGAGGATCAACGGATACTTCTTCTTGGCGTCGAATCCGGGCGGCTTGAGAATCCACCCCTGGATCTTGCGATGGTCTTTCGAGGACTCATACCAGATCTCCTCGACGTGCCCGAGCTTTCTGCCCGAGAGCAGGCCTTCGTTGACGTGCGTCAGGATCTTGATCTCCGGGGCGCCCTTCGTGCCCGCGGCGATTTCTCCCGGCACATCGGGTCGGGTGTGCGTTGTGGCAAAACTGCCATTCTTCGCGATGGAAAATGTTGCGACACCGCCGTAAGCGCTGGTTGTCGACCCGATGTCTCCCGCAAGTTTCTGAAAATCGCCTTGCAGGTCGGTGAAATAAAGTCCCGTGTTGCCGTGGACGACGGACGTGAAATAGATGCCCTTCCCGTCGGGCGCCCAGCGCGGCGATTGAACGTCGTTATCGAATGTGCCCGAAAGCAGTCGGCTGTCGCTGCCGTCGCGATTCATCACGTAGAGTTGTCGGACCTGATAACCCTGGTAGCGATCATCAAAACCGATGTACGCGATTTGTTTGCCGTCGGGCGAAACTTCGGGACTGGTGTCGGGGCCCTTGCGGCGGGTTAAAGCCTTAACCGAGCCGTCTGCCACCGCGAATTCGTACACCTCGGTATTGAGGGGCTCGCGCTCGAAATCGGGATGACGGTTGGCCGACATCAACAGATATTTGCCGTCAGGCGTCCACACCGCTTCGCTCGATTGGAATGCCAGGCCGCCGTGGTGGAATTTGCCGTCGGAAATCTGTCGGGGCGTGCCGCCGTCGGCCGGAACCACAAACAGGTGGGTGTAGCCTTGCTTGAGATAGCCGGCGCCGTTGAAGCGGTAGATCAGACGATCGATGACCTTGGCAAGTTCGGCCCATTTCGCTCCCTCGGGAGGGGCCGGCATCTGGATCAGATCGGGCCGTTTTTCCGGCACGAACATCGTGAATGAAATCCACCGATCGTCGGGCGACCAGGCGATGCCGGCGGGTTCGGCCGTCAGATTCGTCAGCTTGGCAACCTGGCCCGTATCCATCCAACGGCGGTAAATCTGCGATCCGCCGTCGCGGTTGGAAATGTAGAGGATTTGGCTGCCATCGTGTGACCAGCGCGGAGAGCTGTCGTTGAAATTGCCCGTCGTCAGCGGCCGATGGTTGGTGCCATCGGTGTTGACGATCCAGAGGTTGGAGAGACGCTTGTCGGTCATGATGTCGTTGAACAGGCGGACATAGACGATGCGCTGCCCATCGGGCGATATCTGCGGATCCGTAGCCAACTGAAGATTGAAGACGTCTTGCACAGTCAACGTCTTGAGCGGCGCCTCGGCACGAGACTTTGCGGGAGCGAGCAACGCCAACAAGGCAACAAACCAAAGGGGCACGATCGCCGCGCGCATGATGCAGGCTCCTGGATGAATGAGATCCCACTGGCTCGAAAAAGGCCGGCTACCAAGGGATCTTTGCTGACACGATTGCTGAGCGAGTGCGAAATGGGATTATCGCACGGCTAGAGTCGCTTTGCATGCGCCGAATTTGGCACCGGGCGGGAAAACCGCGGGCGTGCTGCGTGGTGTCGATCAGCACACTTCGGTCGAGCGACGGACCTCGCGAGTTTCCGTCGATTACACTTCCGCGAGCCGCTGGGTCGAGTCGCCAAACTGCTTCGGGTGAATTCCGCACTTGTCGAGCATCGACAGGTAGAGGCTGCACATTTTGCGATTCGGTTTCTCGCGGTAGTCCAGGACGCGGCCGCCTCGAATTTGCTGGCCGGCTCCGCCCAGCAGCACGACCGGCAAGTTTGTGGCGTCGTGGCCGCCGGTCAGCATGCTCGAGCAATACAGCAACATCGAATTGTCGAGCAGGCTTCGCTCCCCTTCTCGAATCGAATCCATCTTCCGCGCGACGTAGCCGACCTGTTCCAAGAAGAACTGGTTCACCTTCAGCCAGTCGGCGGTGTCCGAGTGCGACAGCAGATGGTGGATCATGTAGTCGACGGAGAGATGCGGAAACCGCAGCGAGCTGTGATCGTTGTTCAACTTCAGCGTGCAGACGCGCGTCGCGTCGGTCTGAAAACCGAGCACCAGGATGTCGCACATCAGCCGCATATGGTCGGCGATGTTCTGGGGAATGCCTTCCGGGGGACGCGGGACGTTGGGTTTGTCGAGCGTCGGCCGCCAGCCCTCCAGCGTCCCTTGCTTGCCGGCGTGTTCGATCCGCTGTTCGATTTCCCGGACAGAGTCCAAGTATTCGTCGAACTTGCGCTGGTCGGACGAACTGATATTGAGCCGAAAACTCTTGGCGTCGGCGAGCACGGCATCGAGCACGCTGCGGTCGCCGCGCCCGACTTCATCTTTGAACAAACGGTCGAACGCCAGCGACGGATACAGTTCCAGCGGCGTCGGCGTGGTCGGCGAACTCCACGAAATGTGCGAGCTGTAAAGCATCGAGTAATTCTTGTGGACCGATGGGTTCGACTTCTCGCAGCCGAGCACCAGGCTGGGCACTTTGGTCGATCGCCCGTGGCGCTGAGCCACCAATTGGTCGATGCTGGTGCCGGAACGGATCTCGCCGCCCGATGCCAGCGGCGCCCCCGACAGCAAGTTGCCGGTCTGCGAGCTGTGAATGTTTCCCTTCAGCGCCTCGGCGTTGAACAGTCCGCGGATGACGAGCATCTTTTCGCGGAAGTCGGCAAGCGGCGTGAGCACCTTGCCGAGCTGCATCTGTTTGCCGCTGCCTTTGGCCCACCACTCTTTGCTGTGAAAGCCGTTGCCCGAAAACAAGACCGCCAGTCGCACGGGGGCCTGGCTCGCGGGACTCGAAGGCCGGGTCGCATCGCCCCACACGGCAAACGACTCCATCCAGGGCAGCGCCATCGAGACGCCGACGCCACGCAGGAAAGTGCGACGAGAGAAGTGGTGCATGTTCATGATTGTGCGATGATCTCGGGTTCGAGATTCGATGTCCAGATCCACTTTAACTGGTTCGACACTGAGGGTGGCAGGCGACGGGTGGCACTGGCGGCTCGCCCGCCAGTGTTCGCTTTTTGCGCATTCAAATTTCACTGGCGGACGAGCCGCCAGTGCCACCCATCCATTTGGCGTTTTCGGTCACTAGGGAGATTCCACAAATTGAGCGTCTCTGCCGCGGATTTCTCGAAACTGGCGGCTCTGGAGAATCGTGTCGATCGCCGCGGAGAAACGGTAATTGCTTGCCTTGAGCCGTTGCTGCATCTGGGCCAGCAGCGGTTCGTCGGAAAGTTGAATGCCGCGGCCCAGGGCATAACCGAGAAGCTTCCGGCAAAACTGGTGCACAAAGACCTCGCGGCGGGTCACGCCGAGGTAGTCTCGCAAACCTGTGAGGCCGTCGATTGCCTTTCCGTCGGGAAGTTGGGTCTTGGTGTCGATCGGGCGGTCGCCAAGATCGCGCCGTCGAAAGCGGCCGATGGCGTCAAAGCCTTCGAGTGCGAAGCCGAACGCGTCGAACTTTTGGTGACACGACGAGCAGCGGGTATCGCTGACGTGTCGCTCAACCAGTTGACGCACCGTGAGTCCATTCGTCGCCTTTTCGTTTTCGGGAAGTTGCGGAACGTCCTTCGGCGGCTTCGGCAGCTTCTCGCCCAAGAGCACTTCGCTCACCCAGTTGCCCCGCAAAATGGGGCTGGTGCGCGATGCTCCTGCTTGTTTCGCGAGCGTCGTCGAAAGCCCCAGGATGCCGCCGCGGCCGTACCGGCGCATTCCCTCAACGCGGCGCCAACCGTTCGTGCTCGAGACAGTTGGAGACGGCGCGGCATCCGAGGGCGTCTTATTGGCGATGCCGTAAAACCTGGCCAACCGCTCGTTGACGAAAGTATGGTCGGCATCAAGCAGGCTGAGCACCGACGCGTCGCGTTGGAACAAGTCGGCGAAGAACAGGATCGACTCTTCGTACATGTCTCCGCGGAGTTCGGCAAACTCCGGGAAGAACTTCTCACTCTTCTCGGACAGCGAATCGAAATCGTAAATATGCAGCCACTGGCAGGCGAACTCGGTCGCCAAGCGTCGCACCCGCGCATCGACGAGCATCCGCCGGGCCTGCCTCGCCAGCACGTCAGGCCTGTGCAGCGTTCCGTTCGCTGCCGCGGCACGGAGTTCAGCATCGGGCTGCGACGACCAGAGGAAATAGCTCAACCGGCTGGCAAGCTCCCAGTCGGAAACGGGCGCCGCATCGGGCCCAGCCGGCGCCGTCTCGCGCCGATACAAGAAGGCGGGCGAAATGAACACGCGTGCCAACGCAAACCGAAACGCCTCGTCGTGCGAAAGCCCTTGTTGGCGCAGCCGGCGATACAACCCGCGCAGTTCCTTGGATTCCGACGTCGTCAGCGGGCGCCGGTACGCGCGAGCGGCGAAGTCGATCAGCGCGTCGACCTGTTTCGGTTCGGCATCGACGAGGGCCTTCTTGAACGCGGTCGCTCGGTCGTTGATCGGTCTGCGCATCGGCTCGAAGACTTTGGGGTCGGCGTCTTGCGACGCGTACTCAAGCAGTTGCAGGAACGCGTCGACGAGCTTCAGCGCATCCCGACTGATGAAGTGCAGTTCGCTCCACAGGCGATCCAGCCGCCGAGTCTCCTCGTCGTTCAGCATCAACCGCCGCAGCGGCTCATCTTCGCGGTAATAGAGCGTGAGCGTGACGACTTCGTCGACGGGGACGATTTTCGTGTAGCAGAGCGCCAACGGAAACACGGCACGGAACTTGTCGAACGACGACTCGATGCGGCGGCGCGCGGCGCTCCCGACGTTCACGACGATCGCCGTCGTCTGGGAGAGCCGTAGGTTATTGGACGTCCACGGGCCGCTCGCCGTGGTCTGTGTCACCGAGATCGGCAGCAATCCGGCGTCTTGTTTCGGCTTGGAGGTCAGCACCTGCAGCTGGACGCTCCCTTCGCGGCCAGTCTGCGGATGCAGCGCGCCGACGGTAACGAGCTCGGTCCCGGCGGCAAGTTCAGCCGGCAGATGGACCTCAATCACCGAAGGAGCCTGAACGCAAAGGCTGGCCCCCTCAATGGCCGAACCGTTGGGATGCTTGCCGAACAAGGCAGGATCGAGGCCGATGTTGCTATTAGGTTCGGCGCCGGAGCGTGCCGCACTGCGGCCCTCGGTCGAAACGCGAGACCACGCACCCACTAACAGCGGACCGCCCAAGGACGCCAACTGCCGATAGAGCGCCGTGTCCGCACTTTTCTCGTCGGAGCCGACCGGCGGGCCACTCATCAACAACTTCTGAACCGCCAGCGCGAGTTGGTGTTTCTCTGCCGGCTGCTCGGCCGCTTGCCAACGAGCGAGCAAAGAACCGGGGGGAACCACCGCGCCGGCTTCACCGCCCTTCACCGGCTCGGTGTAGAAGTGCCACACGCCGGCGTTGCCGAAGCGATCTGCATGAGGATTGCCTGCCAAGATGTTGCCTGACACTTCGCGAGTCAGGCTCCATTCGCGTGGGTTCGGGCCTGTCGTTTTGATGACGAGTTCCACGTCCGTCAGGTCGCACGCATGATTGCCGTCACGCGGATCGATCACGAGCGACACGAGATCGCCCGGTCCGACGCCCAGCGAATCCATCGGCCCGATGATGCCGACCTTGCCCCCCTGGGCGATTCCTTCGGCGAGTCGTTGTCGTGTCGCTCCGCGTCGCACTTCGAGACGCCAGGCGATGCCGTTGCCACACTCGGGGTGGGCGTGGGTCACCTTGCCCTCGATCTGAACGGCTCCGGCGATCGGGCTTCGCCAGCCGATGGCCGCGCACAGCGTCGGCGACGGATGGACGCAGACGGCGTGCGCCTTCATGTTGCCTGGAACGCGGACACTTTGGTCGGACGAATTCGCCAGCAAGAGGGGCGTCGCGTGTGTCCCCCAGCCTTGGACAAAGTCGTAATTTGCCGCGCTCGTCAGCTTGCTGGTGAAGTGATCAAGCTTCTGCGTGGCGCCGCGGCCGATGCAAAGGTAGTCGAGCCAGGCCGTGAGCGAATCGACGTCGACCTGATGGGCTTGCGCGAGTGCTGCGACATCGGTATTGCCCGTCGCCCGGCTGGCCTCAGCCGCTGCGTCGAGCGCCTGGGCTGTGGCGGCGAGCGTTCGAGTGCGCCGGACCGTCATCTCGCGCGTAAAGTCCCGAACGTCCCGCAGCAATAACTCGGGCCGCCCGGGTGCCACCAACCGCGGCCGTTGCCAGACGACGAAATCATCGTCGTTGCCATCGCCGGCGTCGCTCGCGACCAGATACAGCGTCACATCTTTCTGTCCGGCGGCAGGGGCAGAGAGTTTCAATCGCACTTCTTGCGCCGCCGTGAGCGGAGTCACCGGCTCTTGCCAGGCCTTGGGGCCGCCGACTTTGCCAATGTGTCCGACGCTCGTGAATCGCCAGAGCGCCTTCTGCCAGCGATTGATCTCCGCGGCAAGCAGGGTCGAATCTTCGCGTTTGGATGCGCGCCAGTTTGCTCGAAGCGTGTCGAGCAAGAGAGACGGCTCCCGCTCGTTGAGCGTGGCCCAGAGAATGCCCAGATACTTCGCGCTCAATCCGTTTTTCTTGGCCGCCGCGGCGATCGCTTGCTCGACGTCGGTCCCCGCCGTCGATCCGGCGCCGCGCGAGGTTGCCGGCGCGACCCCCAGTGCCTCGGCCACATCGAACGTCGCCGCGAGGTACCGTTCGACGGGAAGTCGGCCACCGTCGTTCGTGTTGAAGACGATTCCCTGCAAGTTGACTCGAGAGGCACCGGCCGTATCGGTGTGTTCCCTGTACAGCGCGCGAATCCGCGCGAGCACGTCGTTCGTCCAATCGCTGCGCGAAGTGGAAGGCGAGAAGCGAAACCCCTCCGGCAGCAGCATCGCATGCTGGGCGATCTCGCGGCCCGCGTCGAAATACTTCGTCAGGAGGGCCGGCGACATGACCAGCGCGCTGCCCGCGTTGGTAAACCCCTCTCCCGCCGCGCCGTCGGTCGGGAACTCGCGGGCCGGATTCAATTCGGCTCCCGTCAGATCGCGGATCGTGTACGTGTATTCGGCATTGCTCAGTCGCCTCAGCACGACTGGCCCGGGATCACCCGCGCTCGCCAAGGCCTCGGCCTGCAGATAACGCTCGACCCAACCGCGGAGCCTTTTGCGTTGCTCGGCCGAGGGCTGCTTGGAGTCCTTCGGCGGCATCTCGCCGTTGTCGAGCATCTCGGCAACTTTGAGCCAGACCTTTGTGCCTCGGCGCACGTCCTCCAGTCTCGAAAACTGCTCCAGGTCCAAATCGCCTTTTTGTTTCGACGTCGAATGGCAGTTGAGACAGAGTTGTGCCATCAACGGCCGAATCTCATGCGTGTACTCAGAGCCGATTGCGTCGAACAGATTGCGATCGCCGGCGCTCTGTTTGTTCGCGAGACGAGCGTGAATGTCGGACGTGGTCGCCGGCCCGTCAGCCGCGAGCGCGGCCCATCCGGCCGTTCCAATCGCCAATAGGAACAGCCAGCACGCAAGTTGCTGGTGGCGAATCCGTGGGGACGCCGCGCGCATGGGATTCAAAGACGAACCTTTGGGAGGGAACTTGACCACTCTTCGCATGAGGCAGGCACCGGGCGTCGATCAAATCGATCGGTGGGCTGGGCCAATCGGGCGGCAGGCGGACGGAAGGTATCAGGCGGTGCAGGTCTTGGTGTGGGCTCTTCTCAGTGTCCCCCACGGCGCGTGGCGAATCAAGAGACGAAGACGCCGTGTGGGGTTTGTGACGACAGAGTTTGCCTTTCTCTGCCTCGTGTTTTTGTGATCGCGCGACGCTCCGCCGACGCCATTGTGCCGCCTCACGGCGCGGGGTACAGTTTTCCTCGTTGGTGGGATCCCGCGCAAAGGTCGCGCGCGGTGTCGTGGCAAGAATTCTGCATCGAGGAAATCGCCATGTACGACATGAAGCATCTGACGAAGCTCAAAAAACTCGGCGAGTTGGCTCCCGAGGCCTTTAAAGGATTCGTCGCATTCGACGAGGCGGTATTCAAAGGCGGGGCCATCCCCCTAAAATATAAGGAGCTGATGGCCGTGGCGGTGGCGCTGACCACGCAGTGTCCTTACTGCATCGAAATCCATGCCAAAAAGGCCAAGAGCGCCGGCGCCACCGAACAAGAGCTGGCTGAAACCACGCTCGTGGCGGCAGCCCTGCGCGCAGGCGGCGCGATCACGCACGGCACACACACCTTGGAATGAAACTCGCCGTCGTGGTCCGCGGATCGATTTGAGGTCTCCTCCAAATGGCGCACGAGATTTCAAGAGCGCACGAAATTTCGAGGCCAGGCTGCGCCAGCCAACGACGCGACGAGCACGCGGACCATCACTCGGCAAGTAACCAGACCGGCAAGATGGCCCTGGCCCTCGCGCTGACCGTCGCATTCGTGCTCGGGGAAGCTGTTGCGGCCTGGTTTGCGCACAGCTTGTCCTTGTTCTCTGACGCGGGGCATAACTTCGCCGACGCGGCGGCCCTCGGCCTCTCTTGGTACGCGTTGTGGATCGCCCGGAAACCGGCGCACACGGGCATGACTTACGGCTACCACCGCGTCGGCATTCTGGCTGCGCTTGTCAATGCGGTCTCGCTCGTTGTCATCGCGCTGTTGATCTTTTGGGAGGCCGTGGAGCGCTGGCGGCATCCAGCACCCGTCGAGGGCTGGCTGATGATCGGCGTGGCCCTCGTCGCTGTCGCTCTGAATGCCCTCATCAGCGTCTGGTTGCACGCCGGCGCTCAGCACGACCTCAACGTCCGCTCGGCCTACCTGCACATGCTTGGCGATGCGGTTTCTGCAGTCGGAGTGGTCGTGGCGGGCATCGTGGTCGTGTCCGGTGGGCCGCCCCTGGCCGACACTGTCGCCTCGTTCCTCATCGGCGCTCTGATTCTTTGGAGTTCGTGGGGCATCCTGAAGGAAAGCGTCAACGTGCTGTTGGAAGGAACTCCGTTCGGAATGGACATGACGGCCGTCGAACGAGCCATCGCCGGTGTGGCCGGAGTGCGGAGCGTCCACGACCTTCATGTTTGGACGGTCGGCTCGGGGGTCATCGCCTGCAGTTGCCATGTCTGCGTGGCCGAGCAGTCCGTCAGCGAAGGTCAGCAGATTCTGCAGTCGGTGGTCGACGAACTGGGTCATCACTTCGGGATCAGCCACACTACGGTGCAGATCGAAATCGAAGGACACGCAACGCACGGCGTGTACTGCACCATGAAAGCGGCGCCCGGCGGCGCTCATCTCGGTCATCACCACTAGCCTCGACCCGCATCAAACGTTGGCGCTCATCGAGAATCGAACGTCCCGTGTCGCCTGAACGCTTGTTGATCGTCCTTCCCGAGCGATTTGCGGTGTGTCGTTTGAGCAGCGACGCTCCGATTCCAAGCTGGGTCACGGACAAAGAGTTCTTCTCGATCACGCGCACCGCCGACGAACTCTCTCTCGTCTGCTCCCAAGATTGCGTGCCCGAGGGAATTCAGAGTGAGCGGGAATGGCGCTGCCTGCGCGTGGCTGGCACCATGCCGTTTTCGACGGTTGGCGTCGTGGCGGGACTGAGTCGCCCGTTGGCTGACGCGGGGATCGGCATCTTCCTGGTGTCGACTTTCGACACTGATTACCTGCTCGCGAAAGAGGCGGACTGGGCCCGCGCCTTGGAGGTGCTGCGCCGTCAGGGCTACGCGATTCGGGGGTCTTGATCGGGTCGAAGTCGCCCCTGCGAAAGTGCGTGGAGACCTTTTCCGTCGGGGTTATAATTGTGCCCTGTCCCGCGGGCGCCCGATTCCTTGCGCTTGCTCGCAACCACTCGAGATTTACGCCAGGAGCAGCAATGCCGGCCGAGACTTCGAAGGACCCGAACGAGGGCCACGCTAAACCCGCCCCGGTCGGCGACGGCGCGGCCGGAAAGCAGCCCCCCGCGGCGTCTGCGGCTCCCCCTCCGACGGCTGTTGCGCCGAAACGCGCGTCGGCGCGTCGCCTGACGATGGGCGTCATCGCCATCGTGCTCTTGGCCCTCGGAATCTACTACACCGCTCCGACCCTTGTGCGAATATTCAACACCGTCTCGACCGACGACGCCTATGTGAACGGTCACGTCACTTCTGTGGCGGCGCGCGTCCCGGGCCAAGTGATGAAGGTTTTTGTGGATGACAATTACCGCGTGCGTAAGGGAAGCTTGCTGGTCCAATTGGACAAAGAGCCGTATCGCATCCAAGTCGCGCTCAAAAAAGCGACCTACGAAAACGCCGAGGCAAATCTAGTTGCGGCGTACGACGAAGTTCGCGGTCTGGTCGCGCAGGCGCGCAGCAATCGCTTCAAGCTGCAACATGCCATGGAGGACGTCGACAACCAGATAGCCCTGCTCCGCGCCAGCGTTGCCAGTCTGAAGATGCGTCGGGCGAACCTTGCGCGCTCGAAAGCCGACTACGACCGCGCAATCGAGCTGCAGAAAACGCCCGGCGCGATCGCCCCACAAGAGGTTGACAAAGATCGAGAAGCGTACGACGTGGCCCAGGCGGAGGTCACGCGGGCCCTGGAATCCGTCTACCAGATCCGCGTTGGACTGGGACTCCCCGCCAAACCGCAAAAGCCAGGAGACGACGTACTCAGCGAGGTTCCAGCCGATCTCGATCAGACTTATTCGACCGTCCGGCAGGCACTAGCCAGCTTGCTGCAGAGCGTTGCGCCCCTGAACTTTTTTCCCTCCTCTTATGATATCACTCCCAAGCAAGCGGTCGAGCAGTTTTACCGCCAGGATCCGCAAGGCAACCTTGACCGCATTTACGCCAAACTCATCGAGGACGCGCCGGCCATCAAGCTGGCCAAGGCCAAGCGCGACGAGGCCAAGGCCGACTTGGATCAAGCCGAGCTCAACCTCCGCTACTGCGACGTCGTCGCCGAGATCGACGGCGTGATCACGCGGCGAAACGTCAACCCGGGCAATAATGTTCAGGCCGGCGAGGGGCTGATGGCCCTCCGCTCGCTCACCGATATTTGGATCGACGCCAACTTCAAGGAAACTCAGTTGAGCGAGCTGCGAATCGGGCAGCCCGCCGAGCTGGAAGTCGACATGTACGGCAGCCACAAGACCTTCAAAGGGAGAATCTCGGGCTTCACGTACGGAACCGGTTCGACTTTGGCCCTGCTCCCTCCTCAGAACGCGACCGGCAACTTCATCAAGGTCGTGCAACGCCTGCCGGTCCGCATCGACCTGAGCGACTACGATCCGGACAAGGATCCACTCTTCATCGGACTGTCGGTTGTTCCCTACGTCTATTACAAGGAGCAACCCGAGGGGGCCGACGCCGGCAAGCGGCTTCAGGCGGAGATGACGAACCTGCCGATCATTAACCCCGACCAGCTTCCGAAAAATCCTGCCCCGCCTGTGGCTCAACCAACGCCGGTCCCGGCCAATGGGACTAAAGCACCGAACGGCGGCCCCACGAGGCCGGCGCCGTGACCACCCTTGCCGTGGCGCCTTCGCGGGCGGCCATCAACCCCTGGATCGTGGCCGCGGTGGTGGTCGTACCGACCTTCATGGAGGTGCTCGACACCACCATCGCCAACGTGGCCCTGCGCTACATTGCGGGCGGCTTGTCGGCGGCAGTGATCGACAGCGAGTGGGTGATCACGAGCTATCTCGCGGCCAACGCCACGATCTTGCCAATCAGCGGCTGGCTTTCGGCCCGCTTGGGTCGGCGCAACTACTTCATGATGTCGATCGCCATCTTTACGATCGCTTCGGGTCTGTGCGGACTTGCGACCAGCTTGAACCAGTTGATCGCCTTCCGTGTGCTGCAGGGCCTGGCCGGCGGCGGACTGCAACCCAGCAGTCAGGCCGTGCTGATCGACGCCTTCCCGCGAGAAAAGCAAGGACAGGCGATGACGCTGTTCGGCTTGGCCGCCCTGCTCGCTCCGGTGATCGGACCGACTCTGGGGGGTTATCTCACCGATAACTACAACTGGCGCTGGATCTTTTACATCAATCTGCCGGTCGGAACGCTCGCCCTGGTCGCTTGTTACTTCCTGCTCGAAGATCCGCCTTATCTCAAGTCCGAGCGCGAGGAGCTGCTGCGACGACCCCTGAATTTCGACTACATCGGTTTTGGTCTGCTCGCCCTCACGATGTCGTCCTGGGAAATCGTGCTCAGCAAGGGGCAGCAGTGGGACTGGTTCGGCGATCCGTTCTGGCGCGTGCAGACCCTGGCCATTCTGTTCGGCGGCGGCCTGGTTCTGTTACTCGTCCGGGAATTGCGGATCAGCAATCCGGTCGTGAACTTTCGGCCGCTTGCGGAGCGCAACTTCGCGGCGTGCTGCGTCATCATTTTCTGCGCTTACGGAGCGCTTTACGCCTCGAGCACGTCCCTCCCGGCCCTTTTGCAATCGCTGTTTGGTTACGACGCCTATCACTCGGGCCTGGTTTTGTCGCCGTCGGGCGTCTCTTCGATCATGGTGCTGATCATCGTCGGCGCCTTGCTCGGCCGCGGAATAGACGCCCGCTATTTCATCGGGCTGGGACTGATCGTGCTGGGCATCTCCGCGTATTGGACCTCGCTGCTCAACCTCGAGATCAGCCCATGGCAGGTGGTCTGGCCACGCGTCGTGCTGATCGGCGGGTTGTCGATGATTTTCGCTCCGATCAATGTGGCCGCGTATTTGTACACGCCCCGGCATTTAAGGGCGGCCGCGGTGGGACTCTTTGCGCTGTTGCGCAACGAAGGGGGAAGCGTTGGGACTTCGATGGCCCAGACAATTCAGGAGCGCCGCGAGACGTTCCACACCTTGCGGCTGGGCGAGTATCTCGATCCCTACAATCCGGCTGTCACTTCGTTTGCGAGGCAGTCTCAAGCCGCTCTGTTCAAGATGACGGGCGACCCGGTGCTCTCAAAACGGATGAGCTTGCAGGTGCTGGACGACCTCCGCACGCAACAGGCGTCGTCGCTCGCCTATTTCGACGTCTTCTGGGTCGTCGGCATGATCTCGTTCGCGCTGGTCTTTCTCGTGCTGCTGATGAAACGATCCGTGGCTGAAAAAGGGGCCGTGGTCGGCGGGGAGTGAACAAACTCACCAGCCTTTCGGATCCCAGCCTTTCGTACCCCAAGTCTCCGCCGGCCGGACGCTTCGGCACAGGAGGCGGAATCGTTTCGATCGGAACAATCCGCACGACCGAAAGCGCGATTCCGCTACTTTCGCTGCTTCCGGTAATCCCGTCGTTCCAAGGTTGCCGACTCAATCGGTTGCAACGATTGCGCCCGCGTGCGCCCTGCGGCGGCGCGCATTCAATTTGAGGTCTGCGATGGCACCCCGACCGATCCGCTCTGCGTCCCAAACATTGGATCGTCCGCGCGCAAAGGATCGTGCCGGCTCTCGCAGCGCATCGATCTGGGGACGAGTTTGCCTGATGCTGGCCGTGCTAACGTGCGGCTGTACGAGTCTTAGCGAGTACGTCCACAACGGCTACAAGGTCGGGCCGAACTATTGCCCGCCGGGAGCACCAGTCGCCGACGCGTGGATCGACGCGGCGGACAAGCGCGTCCGGTCAGACTCCGACGACTTGAGCCAGTGGTGGAGAGTCTTCAACGACCCTCAGCTCGACGCGCTGATCCACGACGCCTACCGTCAAAACCTCACGTTGCGTGAAGCGGGATTTCGCGTGTTGGCAGCGCGGGCCCAACTGGGCATCGCCGTCGGCAATCTCTTTCCCCAGCAGCAATACGCGTTCGGAGAGTACTCGAAAAACACGATCAGCAAAGAGACGGCCAACAACATTGTGTCGCTGGGCCAGGCACTGGGAGTACCGGCGGAACGGAACTTCAGCCAGTGGGATTACGGTTTTGCCCTCGGCTGGGAGCTCGATTTCTGGGGCCGCTTTCGTCGGGCCGTTGAGGCGAACGAAGCCGACTTGGGGGCTTCGATCGCCGACTACGACGACGCGTTGGTCACGCTGTTGGGCGACGTGGCGAGTAACTACGTCCAACTGCGCACGCTCGAACAACAAATCGCCTACGCCCGCTATAACGTCGAGCTACAGCGTCAAACCTTGACGATCGTCGACGCCCGGTTCCGAGCCGGCACAACGGGCCAGCTCGACGTGCACCAGTCTCGATCGACGCTGGCGCAAACGGAAGCTCAGATCCCCGAGCTCGAAATCAACGTGCGGCAAACGACGAACCGCCTGTGCATCTTGATGGGCATCCCTCCACAAGATTTGCAGGCCCGACTGGGAACGGCCCCCATTCCGACGACGCCGACTGACGTGGCCGTCGGCATCCCGGCCGATCTGTTGCGCCGCCGACCCGACGTGCGCCGCGCCGAACGCAACGCAGCCGCCCAATCGGCCCAGATCGGTATCGCTGAGGCCGACTTCTATCCCGCCATCTCGATTGTGGGCACGATCGGCTATTCCGCCCAAGAGTTCCCGAACTTGTTTCGTCAGGCTGCGTTCGACGGATCGATCGGCCCCGCGTTCCAATGGAAGATCCTGAACTACGGGCGAATTCTCAACAACGTGCGCGTGCAGAGGGCCAAATTTGAACAACTGGTGACGGCCTACCAGCAAACGGTGCTCAACGCCGACCGCGAAGCGGAAAACGGATTGGCCACGTTCCTCCGCTCCCAAACGCGGACTCGCTTCCAGGCTGAAAGCGTCGACCGAGCGCAAAAGGCCGTCGCGCTGGGCCTCGTTCAGTATCAGGCGGGCACGGTCGATTTCACCCGCATCACTCAGCTGGAACAGAACCTCGTGCTGCAGCAAAACACGCTCGCCCAGGCGCGGGGCGAAATTGCTCAGGGGCTGATTCAAATCTACCGGGCGTTGGGCGGCGGTTGGGAGAACCGTCAAAACGGACTCGACGCCGAGCCAGCCGGCCAAGAGGTCGCAATCTCCAACGTCGCGCCGGTCCCCCCTGCTCCGCCGGCGCAAGCAGCGCCTGCTCCGACCCTCCTGAAACCCGCACGATAAAACGTCGCCGGGCTGGGCGCAAAAAAACAGTCACGGTTCACACCAAGGCGAACCGTGACTGAAAATCGTGCTCGTCATCTCGCCATTACCGATCGTCGAAGATCGACGCCGGGAATGTGAAACGAAATCAGCCTCCGCAGCAATTCGAGCAACCTGTGTTGCAAGGCGAGCAAGCCGGCGCGATCGGAACCTGGACCGTCACGGTCTTCGGAACCATCTTGCAGACCTGCACCTGAACGCTCTTCGTGACGTTCACCGGCACGCAAACCGTGTACTTCTGAATCTGCTTCTTCGCGACGACGTGGCAGACCGTCTCGGAATACGTCTCGGTCTTCTGACGGGGCACGCAGACCGTGTAGTTCACCGTCCGCGTCTGTTGCTCGTTGACGTACTCGCAAACCGGAACGGTTTGAGTCCGCGTCTCGTTGCGTTGCAGGCAGACGTTGTACGTGTAGGTCTCGGTGCTCGGAACCATCTCGCAAACCTTCACGGTCTGGCTCCGATTTTCGGTGCGCTGCAGACAAACGTTGTACTGATACGTCTGCTGCGTGGGGACCATCTCACAAACGGGGACGGTCCGAGTTCGCGTCTCGGTGCGTTGCAGGCAGACGTTGTACTGATACGTCTCGGTGCTCGGAACCATCTCACAAACCGTGACATTCTGGGTCCGATTCTCGGT
>DASRXU010000260.1:0-4330 GCA_035687365.1 Planctomycetaceae bacterium
ACCCGAACCGCCTTCGATGTCGATCCCGCGGCCGGCCGTATTGAGCACGGTCAGATTGTTGAATTTCACGTTGCCCGCGTTGTTGGCGAGCAGGATTCCTAGGCTGCCGCTACCCGGCAGTTGCAATCCGGTCAGGTCGATCGTGCCACTGCCCGTGTCTGCCACAACCACGTCGTAGAATTGGCTTCCGGAGACGGAGCCGGCGAAGGCCGTGTTGGCGGTTCCTCCGCTCAATTCCAGGCCGTTGCCGAAGGAGTTGGTAATGGTCGTGTTGCCGATGGTGATGGTGCCCGAGCTGTTCGCAAGCAGAATGCCGTCGTTCCCGGAGCGGTCGATGCTGAGATTTTGAATCGTGGCATTCGAGACGCCGTTGCCGAAGATTCCGTTCCCAGCGGCGTTCGTGATCCGGAAGCCTGACACCAGGGCATTGGATGCCAGCGTGATCGAATTCCCGGTCGAAGAATCCAAGACCGGCAAACTCGTGCTGCTCGCGGCGTGCGGCAAGATAATGTTCCCACCACCGGAGAGGGCAAGGGAGTGCTGCAATCCCCCACCGTCGCCGAGTAGCGCCTGCCCCTGATTCAAGACAATTGTGGCATTGGCGCCGCTAAAGACACTGTTGGCATGAACGAACAAGATCGCCCCATCGGTCGCCTGAGCAGCGGCGATTGTTTGAAACGGGCTATTGATTGTTCCATTGCCGCCGGCGGGTGCCGCACTATTGATGTGCGCGAACGTGTAAGGCGTGCCAGTGACCGGATTGATCGCGAGCACGTCCGAATCGACCTGACTGCGTGTCGGCGCCAGCACGGTGTAGTTGCGCGTCACATGCTCGCCGAGTCGGGCTTGCTGGGATGGATCGGACAATTCGGAACGATGCAGAGGCCCGAATGTCCAAGACAGACCGACGAAGGCGCGCGTGTCGAAGAAGTTGTCGTTGGTGACCTGGACGCTGGCGTCGACGCCCTGCCAGAGATTGGCCTGAATCCGCGCCGAACCACCGGAGATGTGGTCGCCGTGGTCGTCACTGAAGTAGTAGTAACCGCCGTAGATCCGCACGTTGTGATCTTCCGCGAACTTTCCGGGAATCGGGACGCCCACCTCGACGTCGACGCCACTCATGGCGGCAATATACCCCTGCAACTGGTCGTATACGACATTGCTGCCCACGAACTTCGAGGAGTTCGAGACAGGCGTGAGCGACGTTTGTAGATCGGTCTGCCCGATCGGCAAGTAAAGATTGGCGCGGGCATCCCACCAATGGCCGTAGGTCTCGAGGCTCAGGCCCAATTGCTGCAGGTACGGATCGCGCGTGCCGTCCGCGTCGTACCAGCCACTAATTCCAAAAACGCGGTCCATCGAGGGGTTGTAAAGCCGGTAACCCAAGCCGATATTTCCGCCGAACGTGCCGTCGACGGTGGGAAATGCTCGGAGATCGGCGAAATAGAGTTGGTGGTCCATCAGGAAGAACGGGAACATCTCGACGGGGAAGATCGACAGATCCTGCACGGGACCCTGGCCAGAGATTCCCGCCGCTCGAACCTGCACGGCAAACAGATCTTCTCGCTGAAAAATTTGAGGTTGTCCGTCCAGAGGCCCGGTGTTCGCAGGTGGGATACTCGGCGGAGTTCCGTTCGAGCCGGGAGTGTTCGGCGTTCCGGACTTCGACGGCGTCGGGCTCGCGGATGCAGCCTTCGGTGAGGCGGTGCTCGAGGAGGCAGTCGGAGGCGGAGGCGTATCAAACGAACTCGCGTCCGAGGAAGTTGCGCTCGCGGACGCAGTTTTCGTTGCTGCCGAACTCGAGTTGGAACTCGTGGCCGCGGCATTGACGACCGCCGGCTTGGCGGGTGTGGAACTCGCTGCCGGTTTGGAATCGCTGGTGGATTTGTTGTCTGTGGTTGATTTGCTTTTGTCGGGCGTCGCCACTTCCGGTGGCACAGTCACCGGCGCTGGAGTCTTGCTGGGTGCGTCGTCGGGCATCGACGGCGCTGTTGCGGGAGCTGGCGTCGGCGCAGTCGCCGGCTCGGCAAACGGATCGTCCGCTCGCAAGATCGCATCGAAAGAAACCGTCAGGACCAGCGCAAGGCCGACGGCCATTGCGCAACGCCGGGCGCGGGACGCTCGCACCGTCGACGCATCGACAGGAAAGAAGTCCATCGAAGTCGGTCCTGCATGTTCAGACGCGCTGCGAAACACGTCGCGGCTCAGTTCACGAAGCAGCGTCGCCAGAGTGAGTGGAGTTGTCGGAGGGGGATGAGCGCAGCCGAAAATGCGGCGCGCATAGGCTCAATTGGAGAGAGTTTGAAGTTTCAAGAGATTTCGGGCGGGCGGGGAGCGGAAAGGATTGGAGAGGGGCGTACAAATACTCGCCGTCCGAAAATCTGTCAAGATGGCCCCGACGCGTGCGCTGTCAAACGGTTGCCGGCCGCAGGGCCCAAACGGCTTATTCTCAAGCACTTTACGGCGTGGCTAAGTCGTACGTCGCTGCGCCGTTCGTGCGGCCAGGACCTCGGGTAGGGGGTAATCGCTGACCGGGATTCCGAGTTGTTGCAACTCTTGGAGGCGTCGCCAGCCGCGCGTCAGCAGTTCTTCCCGATGGCGGACATCCGTAGCGTCTAGGTTCCGCTTGGCAAACGGCCCCTCGACGACGACCGGCTCGAAAGCGGGGTCGACGATAAACTGCGCATCGACCGGATTGCAGCGGATGTGCCGCTCGGGGGTCGAGAGCAACGCCGTCGAATCGATCGCTCCGACGACAAATCGCAGGTACAAGTCGCTCTCGGTGATGTCGTGGACCTCGTCGCCACAGACGTCGCAGAGGTAACCCTGTTCACAGCGCGCCATGCCGTCTGTTCCTCTAGCCCCAGGGAAGTAAAGCCGCTCGATGCACGCTGCCGGCATCCTGCTCGCGAAAGGCCTCATCGATGGCCGACAGCGGATACTGGTGTGAGAGCAGCTTGTGGAAGGGATAACGGTCCCACTGCGTGCTCAAGAGTTGCAGCGCCTGTTGGAGGCTCTGCGGCTGATACCACATCAACCCCAGGATGGTCTTCCCGCCGTGGATAATCGTTGACGGATCGAATTCGCACACGAGCTTCTGGTTGAGATTGCCGATCTCCAGATACGCGCCGCCGCTGCAGAGCATTTCGATCCCTTCGGCGACCACGGCCGGCGAGCCGACCACCTCCATCACCGCGTCTGCTCCTTCCCCCTCGGTCAAATCGCGAACTCGTTTTACGCGCGACGCGGGCGTTTTGAATTCGCGGAGGTCGATCGTCACATCGGCGCCGAATTCGGTCGCCAATTCGAGCCGCGATTCGATCCCGTCGATCACAACTATTTGAGAGACGCCCCGCTCTTTGGCAACGGCCACCGCATTGATGCCCAGTCCGCCCGCCCCTTGAATGACGAGCGAATCGCCCGGCCCGAGCCGCGCTCGCTCCAATCCGTCGATCACTTGCGACAAGGCACAGTTGGCTGGCCCGGCCAACACATCCGGCACGTTATCGGGCACCTTGAAGACCGCTTGCCGCTGCCGCAAATAGTAGTACTGTCCGTACGCGGCGTTGAAGTGCGGCGCCTCGGTCGGCGGCAGCCGGTAGCGAAGTCCCTGCCGACAACGCGGCGTCGTTCCCCGGCGGCAGCTTCGACACTCACCGCAGGGACAGAAATACTGATACGCCACGCGGTCGCCCACAGCGAGCGGTTCACCGGCCCAGTCGTGCGTTGCCCCCTCGCCGAGTGCCGCGATTCGACCCACCATTTCGTGACCGATCGACAAGCAAAGCGGCTCCGATTGACCCCGCGAAACGTCGTATTCGCCCCTCCAAATGTGCAAGTCGCTGCCGCAGATGTTGGCCATCCGGACTTCGACCAAAATCGTCCCCGGTTCCGGCGGCGTGACCGGAAATTCGCGCAACTGAAAGGGTTTGCGCACGCCGGTAAATGCCGCGACGACGCCGGTGTCATTCATGGGCCGGCCACGTTAGTTTTCATGATTTCAACCACGAAGAAATCGGCTCGAGCCCCGGGGGAACAAGCGTTGAAGATTCCGCCGGAACTTGCCAGAATTGGCCACGGATTTCCCGGGACGGACTGTCCGAAGCCCGGAAGGACTGTCCGAAGACGGTGCCGGCTTCGCCAAAGACGAGCCCTGGATCGCGACCTTTAGGTGCCGCTCCAGAGTCCCAGATATCAGGCGATTTCCCGGTCTGGCCGCACACGGCGGCCGCAACCCCTGACGTTGACACTTCAAAGAATGATCGCACATGCCGCTGAATGAAGCCACCCTTTCGCGTCAACTCGGCCGCGCGAAAGAAGATCTGACCGC
>DASRXU010000261.1:0-9200 GCA_035687365.1 Planctomycetaceae bacterium
GACGCCCGCTTCCTGGCGGGGCAGCAATGGCGAGCGTTGGGAATCGCGGCGAATGTGCTCGATTTCCTCGCGAGTGAGTAGATGATAGTCCGTGGGCAGCCGCTTGAACTGCGCTCGATGAATCTGTTCGAGGAATGCGTCACGAGAGAGACTTTCGAGCATGCTCGGCTTGTCGTTATTCGCCGGCCGGAAAGCAGCAGTCAGGTCGCCGCACACAGTTCGTCGCCACCGGCTGATATTCGATTCCTCGACTTTATTGCCGGTCTTGTGAGTCAGAAATGTCTCCAGGAATTGCAAGACCGACGTGTGATCAAAGACCTGCGAACAGACGCATCCGCCACGACTCCAAGGTGAGGCGATGATCATCGGGACCCGATACCCCAGCCCAATCGAACTCTCTCGGGCGTGGGCGGCCCCCGCGAGTTTTTGATCTTGCGCCAGCTCGACGTACTCGACGCCGAGATCAATTCCTGCCGTCACCTTGCCTGTTTCGGGCCGACTGGGATGCGGCGCGACAAACGGCGGGACGTGATCGAAGTATCCATCGTTCTCGTCGTAAGTCAGGATAAAGACGGCCTTCTTCCAGACCTCCGGATTATGGGTCAGGATGTTCAAGACTTCGGAGATGTACCACGAGCCGTACCAAGCCGAAGAAGGATGATCCGAGAATTCTTGCGGGGCAACCAACCAGGAGACCGTCGGCAACCGTCCTTCGGTCACATCCCGTCGGAATTGATGCAGCACGTCCCCTTTGGGAACGTGCATTCGGCGCTGGATTTCGCCGTCGTGATAGGAGAGTTCGGTGACGCGCCGATAAAAGGGATCGCCGACGTTCGTGCAAAAGGCCTTCGCGTGGAGATTCTTTTCGCGCGGCGAAAGCCTGTCGAAGCGCTCCTGCGTGCATTCCAGGCGCTCCGCTTCATAACGCTTCAAAGTGGCGGCGAGAACGGAAATCTGTTTCTCGAGCTTGGCCTTCTCCGTAGCGGTGCCGACGTGAGATGTCCGTTGTTTCTTCAACGCGGCAATCTCGCCGGGCAGTTCCTGAATTCTCTTGTCTCGATATTTGCGATGCGGCGCGGCCAGCCGCACGTTGTATTGGTTGAAATACTCGATGGGGTTGTCGCCAAAATTGGCCAGCCAGGCGTCTTCGACGGCACTGAGGCCGGATTCGACGCTGATCTCGTTCTGATAGATCTTCCACGAGATCCCGCGGTCTTCCAACCGCTCGGGGAAGGCCGGCCAGGTCGCCCAACGCCCGTAATCGATGTTCTCATTGCGGACATTAGCGGGTGCATCGACGGTCTGGCGCTCGCGAACCGTCCCCGACCAAAGGTAGAGGCGATTTGGTGTCGTCGGGGCCAGGCAAGAGCAGAAATGCTGGTCGCAGATCGTAAACGCATCGGCCAGTGCGTAATAGAACGGGATGTCCGCCCGGGTGTAGTAGCCGAGCGTCAAGGGCATCCCTGCATACTCGCGGCGGTTCGACCGCTTGGCCTCTAGCCACCCGTTGTATTGACCATAGTTGCGAGCATCGACCTGGTCAGTCCGATCGTGCGGGAGGTCGCCGGTCCAAGTCGACTTCGTGTTCTTGATATCCAAACGGAATGGAACGTAACGCTCCCCAGCGGCGTTCGGCTGGACCCAAACCGGGTTACCATCGGCGAGGGTGATGGCGCGCGGGTCGTTGAAGCCGCGAACACCTTGGAGCGTACCGAAGGCGTGATCGAACGAACGATTCTCCTGCATGAGAATCACGACGTGCTCGGCATCGAGGTAAGTGCTGCCCAACGCTGGCTCGAGGGCGAATGCCCGCTCGACGGATGCTGAGCAGGCGCCCCACGCCCCGGCCGCGCCCGCCAAGAGACCCATCCGTTCCAAGAATTCGCGTCTTGTCTGCATGTTCTTTCCCCGGGGAGCGCCCGCACTTTGGCGGCGCCGTAACTCAGCGTCCGCGTGGTCAATGAGCCGCACCTAACACGGCAATGAGATTTGGAATGCGCATCGTATTGCGACTGCAATCGGGCGACAAACCAAGATTCAATGAAGATTCGGGTTTGCTCGATCGCTGCAGACGTGACTCGCTGCCTACGCCGAAAGATACAATCGGAGAATCAGGGGCCGATCACGCACAAAGGCATTCGCGCCCGTCGTTGCGATCCCTCACGGTGCGGGTTTGCACAAATGCTCTTGCAGAAACGACCGCAGGCCCCGGATCGATTTGCGCAGTTCGATGTTCACCGACACTCCGTAGGACTTCGCGGTCGTGGCCGTCATGGTCACGGCAATCTGTGTTCGGCGATTTGCCAGCGGCGACAATTTGATTTCGTATGTGTAGTCGGTCAACTCGCCGGCCGATCGATCGACAAACGAGGCACGGTACAGATCGCCGCCTCCTTCACGCCGGAGTCGGAAAACCTGCAAGCCGTGCTTGGTCTCTTTTCGCAGAGTCACGACGTCGTCGACCGTCTTGATGACCTGCGCCCCCGTGCTCTCTTGCACGGCGTCCGCGTTACGTTCCAGCCAGCGGCTGACGACTCGGATTTCGTAATCGACTTCAATCGTGTCGGACTGACGCCCGTTGCCAGCCCTTCCCGTCTCGGGGACGGCCAGGCAAATCATCAGAAATGCCGCGGCAGCGACTTTCATCCTCCCAGCCTCCAAACCCGTTCGTTGCGAAGGTTGGCTAAGAACGACCCGCGTCTATACTCGATCCAAGGTTTCACGGATCATCCTACCGCTGTGGAATTCTACGCGGCAAGCGTCTTGCGGCTACGCCTGGAGTACGAGACATCGTGAGCACAGGTCTCCCTGAATGTCTACGGGTACAATGAGCGACCGACGACAGATCGGGATTGCCGTCGCTGGTTTTGCGTTTCAAGAGCGTAATGCAACGATGACACGACTATTTGCGGGGACGCCGTTTGACCGTCCGCCAAAGTGCGAAGCGTGCGGGGAATTGGTTCAAGCTTGTGTTTGTCCGCCCCCGGAACCGGAGCGCGTGCCACCGCAACGGCAGCGGGTGAAGATTGCGATCGAGAAGCGCAAGAGAGGCAAAGTCGTGACGGCATTGCGGGGCTTGTCAGCCGAGGGCGGCACTGCGGATCTATTGAGCCGCCTTAAGTCGGTCTGTGGAGCCGGAGGCACTTTCAAGGACGGCATTCTGGAGATTCAGGGCGACCACGGCGACCGCGTTCGCGCAACGCTTTCGCAATTGGGATATCGCGTGGACGGCTGACGGTTGCGACGCCCCAAAAGCGGCTCGGAGTCCTTTCAGGATCCGAAAGCGCCTGGATTGAGCGCGCCCGCGACTGTACGTTGATCATCGACGGCGGACACGTTGAACCGCAACGTCTCCGACAAGGCCGATAGCGAGGAGACCCTCGATCGGGTCAGGAGTCGAACATGCCAAGCACCCAAACCGCAAACTCAGCAGCTAAACGGTCGCGAGTGGTCATCGTCGGTGGTGGATTCGGTGGCCTCCGGGCGGCCCAATCGCTGAAATCAGCCCCCGTCGACGTCACGCTGATCGATCGGCGCAACTACCACCTGTTTCAACCGCTGCTCTATCAGGTCGCGACCGGTGCGCTCTCTCCCGGGCAAGTTGCGGCCCCTTTGCGGAGCGTCCTGAGCCGGCAGAAAAACACACGCGTCTTATTGGGGGAGGTCGTCGATCTCGATCCGGTGGCAAAGCGGCTTCGGCTCGCCGACGGCGCTCATTTCGACTACGACTCGCTGATCGTCGCAGCGGGCTGTCAGAGTGCTTACTACGGACATGACGCCTGGAGCGAGTGGGCACCCAGCTTGAAGAGCCTGGAAGAAGCGACCGACATACGACACAAGATACTGTATGCATTCGAAGTCGCCGAGCGGCTCACCGATCCGACTGAACGGCGGGCCTGGCTGCGGTTTGTCATCGTGGGGGGCGGCGCCACTGGCGTCGAACTCTCTGGAGCCATTGGCGAGATCTCGCGTCAAACACTCAAAAACGATTTTCGGTCGATACGCCCGGAAGAGGCAGAAATCATTTTGATTGACGGAGGTTCTCGCGTCCTGACGTCCTTCCCAGAGGGTTTGGCGGAAAAAGCCGTTCGCTCCCTCGAAAAACTTGGCGTGCAGGTCAAGACGGGCGTCATGGTTCGGCAGATCGATAAGCAGGGTGTCACATTTGAGTCGCATCAGGGCAGCGGGCAGATCGACACTCGAACGGTGATTTGGGCCGGTGGTATCACGGCCAGCCCGTTCGGGCGCTTGGTGGCCAATCGTACGGGGGCCGTCACGGATAAAGCGGGAAGAATTCAGGTCAACCCTGACCTGACTGTTCCCAACTTTCCTGACATCTTTGTGATCGGGGACCTGGCCCAGGCACCCGGTGCGGACGGAAAGCCGTTACCTGGGGTGGCCCAAGTGGCGATGCAACAGGGAAATTACGCCGCGAGATCGCTGGTCAGAAAGATTCGCGGCGCAAGTCCGCTTCCGCCGTTCAAATACTTCAACAAGGGAGAGCTTGCCGTCATCGGCCGGGCGGCGGCCGTCGCGAATATCTTCGGCCTGCATATCTCCGGCCTGTTTGCCTGGCTCGTGTGGGCCCTCGTGCACCTGATGTATCTGGTTCAATTCCAGAGCCGCATGGTGGTCTTGGTCCAGTGGGCCATCGAGGACCTGACGTTCAGCCGCGGGGCGAGACTCATCACGGGCTCCGCGGCGACCGACTTCAATTTCAACCAAGCCGTCGCCGCTGAGGCAAAAGGAAACGTCACGTCGCCCGACGCCCCTGCAACACGCCCCGAGAGTAAACCGCAGCAATGAGATTTCAAACCGCTCGTCGAGCACGCTGAACGGAGCGACGGTGCACGAGAATCTGATGCATGACGAAGAGGCTGATCGCGGCCAGCGGCCAACCGATCCAAAGGCTCATCGCCATCCAAGGGGGCAGTGCATCGGCGACCTCGACATCGAAACCGATTGGCCGCCCGAGACCTTCGATCTCGATTTCCAGATGCCATCGGCCCGGTAGCGTGAGATTTAACGGCGCCGCGCGCAACAGTTTATTCGTGGCCGCCTCGATCGTCGCGGGAGCGCTGGTCCGCTGCTGGATGTGATCAATGCGATCAGCACGGACGGCAACAGGAACGTCCAACAGCGGCTTGCCGGACTCCGCGTCTTGGAGCAGCACACTAACGTCGACGATTCCTGTGCGCATTGGTGTCGGATCGGTGAACACCGTGATCAAGCGGTCGCCATGTCGCTCCAAGTAGCGGACGGTGCCCCCGTCCGCCTTCGCCACGGAAGGCTCGGTCCGCAGCGAGAGCCAACAGGTCAATAGGCCGACAATCGTTAACAGGGTCCGCACGGCTTCATCCCGCCATCGGCAAAGTGCCCCGCATCTGCATGGGCTGAAACACAATCCAGATTCCCATAGCGAACAAGAGGACCACGAGCGCGGCCCACGGCGCTAGAGCTTTGAGTCCCCGCCAAACTTGTTTCGTCTGTGACTCGGAGATGCGATAACCCGCGTACAGCGACCACAGCAGACCCACATCCAGAAACACAATTTCCAGGGGGATCAGCCACCCGGCTGTCGGAACGCAACAGGCACAACTCCACCTGGGCGATCCGAGAAACGTCCAACCCAAACTGGCGACAAAACGCTGAGTAGTCGGGATGACAGTGGCGTAGCTCGTGAAGAAGTGGAAGCTGTAATGCGTCAACCACATGCTGAATCCTAACGGGATCAGTGCGTACGAATACCGCGTGACGACTGCTGTCCAACTTTGACCCACCCGACCCCAAAGACGACTCAACGCGGCGGCCCCGACTACCAAGAGCAGAGGCATTGCGATCAGAGCGACGAGGTAGAATCCGGTCGTCGCGACCAGCGGTGACAGAAATCCGCAAGCTTGGGTGACACGATTCTCCCACCCGACCATCGGACCGGTCATCCCCGCTGCGTTGGCGAAGGCTCCAAACACGAGCACGACACTAAGGGCGGCCAGATCGAGACGCTGGCTGAAACGCCCGAGCCCAGAGCGGAGCGGATCGCGCCAGAGTTCTTGGCCCGGAACGACCGAGAGAATGCCGACGTTGTCGTGCGGGCAAACGTGGACGCAGTCGAGACAAAACGTGCAGTCCATGTTGCTCGATTTCCGCGGCTGGTACAGGTGCAGCTCGCATCCCGGAATGTTGTCTCCGCCGCGAATGCATTCTTTAGTCCGACAGGAACTGCAGATTGCCGGCTCCCGAACCTTGACTTCCCAAGGCGAAATCAGCGATTGCACGAAATTGAACTGACCAATAGGGCACACGTATTTGCAGAACGACGCGCCGCGAAAGAAGCTGTCGACCACAAACGCCGCCGCAAAGTACGCAACGATAATCCAGGCTGTCCACCAGGGGCTGTCCCAGAGAGAGAACACCTCGTAGGCCCAAAGAAAAATGATGAGCAACGCGACCGAGAGCCACTTGTTGTGTAACCACTGCGGCCAGGCCCGCGTCGCCACGTGCCAACGGCGAGCCAGCGTGCGCGGTAGCGTAAACGGACAGGCCATGCAGAAAACATTCCCGACGGCCAGCATCCCGAGCACCAACAGGCCGCGCCAATGAATCCAAGGCAACACGCCGGCCAGATTCATCGCACCGACCGGTGGCCCGGAAAGCCCGTCGTAAACAATGACTCCGGCAATCAGCATCAAGGGGACTTGCAAGGCGATCCGGGCGTGCCTCCAGCGCAGAAAACGGCCGAGCCCCGGCATTCGCAGCATGTCAAAACCCGGCCTCGCGACGCGGCGCGGCTGTCCCAAGATCGGCAGCGTGAGGCTCGTCCGAGCGCGCTCACTCCTTCCGATCAAGAGCCGGATGCCGATCAAGAACAGCGGCAGCAAATAAGTGAGCGATCCAGTTGCCCACATGATCACCCCGGCGGAACATTGATCGTCCAATGCCGACAATCCGCCGATGCGGGGCACTTCCGAGTAGTACGGGTACAGCAGCCTGTCTGAGAAAGTCAGCAGAGCCGAGAGGACCGTGTTCTGGACATCGGCCAGAATCAGGTACGGCAGGAGTAACCACAGCAACCAAGCGGGCCGACTCGGATAGGGGCGGACGACCGGATACCAGAACAAGAGCCCGGCCCCGAAAAAACAAACGTGTTGCACGCAGTGCCAGCTCGGCGATCGCAGAGCCAATTCATAGGCGCCGGGCAGGTGCCAGCCCCAACTTGCAGCAACAATGAGCGGCAGCGCGATCTTAGGATGGGATAGCCAAGTGAAGAACCGACGCACCGACCGCGATCGAATTAGCGGCGCAACCCAGTAAGTGCGAATCGGCTCGGGCAGTCCGCGTAGCAACGGAAAGAAAGGCGCGCCCAGCCACAACAGGGGCGGCGCGACCATCATCAGCAAGACGTGTTGCACCATGTGCACTTGCAGGAACAGCGCGGCAAACGGCTCGATCGGCGAGGCCAGTGCCAGCCCGACGGCCGCCAGCCCTCCCAGGAAGGCGACGAGCTGGCTGCTCTTCCAGCGCCAAGAATCGCGGCGGTGAAGATCGATCCAACCGCGCAGGTAGATTCCGCCGGTCAGGAGGAGCGAGATCAGGATCCACGGATCGGACGGCCAAGAACGCAAGAATGCGTCGAGCGTCGGGCTCATGACTTTGGCTGCCGGCGAGATTCAGACGGGTCGCGGGCGGGGGCCCGTCCGTTCGGTCGCAGATTCGTCAGAAAATCGACGATCACCGACATTTCCGCCGAGTTGATCTGCCCACCGTAGGCGGGCATATTGCCGCCCCCGGGTGTGCCGTTGCTGATCTGATCGATCAATTGGTCTCTCGTCAGACGCGTGCCGACCGAGGTCAAATCGGGGCCGCGCTCGCCGCCGACCCCCTCGAGCGCGTGGCAGTTTCGGCAGTTCTTGTTTTGAAACACGACCGCTCCCATCAGCTGCCGAGGGTCACTGTGCGACACGAGATTTGGAGGAACGGGATCGCCACTCCACGCGGTCATTTGGGGCGACCAGGGTGCCGTCACGCCTTCATACGTCAACGCGGCGAGCAGCGTATAGATCACGACGACGGTCAGCACCGCGACCGGTCGTCGCGTCGGCGCCCGTTCGCCGCGATTCGAAACGAAGGGCACGAGAAACAGCGCGACGATCAGGATCACTGGGAAGACCAGGATGATGAAGGTTTCGGTGGCGGGTGGACTCAGTGACAAGAGCCCGAACAACCACAGAAAGGGCCATTCCGGTCGCGGATTCGCGCCGCTCAAGGTGGGATCAGGCGGGCCGGTCGGTCCCTTGGGTCCGATGATCGCCGCGATCACCACCACCACGATCACCGCCAGGGCCGAAAAGAAAAAGTCCTTGAGAATCGCGTCGCCCCAGAAGGGGACGCCGCTGTTGTGGATCTCTTGCTCGTATTCGGCGTCGTAAGTCTGTGGGTCGACAATCTTGCCCGGCGTAGGTGGAACGCTCACGCCGCGCTTCACGACTAGCCACAAGTGAATGCCCACCAACGCCAGGAGCGCGCCGGGAATCACGAAGACATGCAGGGCAAAGAAGCGGCTGAGGGCCGCGCCGCCGATCGTCGGCGCACCTAGCAACAGGTGGACAACCTGCGGCCCAATCCCGGGCACTCGGCCCGCCATCGATCCGGCCACAGCCAAACCCCAATACGCATCGGGATCCCAGCGGAGAATCTGGCCGGAGAAAAACATGCCCAAAACGCACAGCAGCAGGCAGACTCCAGTCAGCCAGGTCAGCTCGCGCGGGTACTTGTAAGCTCCATGCAGAAAGACCTGCGTCATGTGCACCAACACCATCACGACCATGCCGCTTCCAGCGTAATAGTGCAGCGCCCGCAAAAACCAGCCCAGCGGGTGGTCGTAGTTAAGATAGATCAAACTTTCGTAGGCCCGATCGGCCGACGGCACAAAGACCAGCGCCAAGGCGATGCCCGTCAAGATTTGGATCATGAACAGCGTGAGCGACGCGCTGCCGAAGACGTAAAACCAGCCGACCGGCCCCTCCAATTGCCTGGGGACGGGATGCATCAAGAGCGGCCGCACGCTCGCGCTCAGGTTGAGCCGCGAGTCGAACCAGTTTCCGATGCCTAACAGAAGCTTCTTCATCGTTCGCGAGTCTTCGAGTTCTTAAACCGGCGTCTGGAGTGTGTCTTGCAGCGTCGGATAGTGCGGCGCCTGAATC
>DASRXU010000262.1:0-1756 GCA_035687365.1 Planctomycetaceae bacterium
GCGGTGCGGCGAGACCCCCCTTCGCGGGCTGTCGTGGGAGCGGCCTCGTGGGATTGCACCGTGCTATCGCTATTCGTTTCGAGCATGCGCATTGCCTCCTTTGTCCTGTCCTTCTTCGGCGGCCTCCAAGGCCATCCTCAACCAAGGAGTGGGTCTCGCGATCAGCGATTGCAGTACGTGCAGCAATCCAAATATCAGCAGCAGTCCGTATGCCAGGATGAGAACGGCAGTGATAAAAATGTGCATGTATTGCTCCGTGTCCAGTCTCTTCGACCCGCAAGCGTTGCGGCAAGGAACCTCACTCGACAGTGCCAAACTAGCCCTAAGTCGAATGGAACGCTTGCGCCGGAATGACGCGGATTGAATAAAACTGCTAAAGCGCGCGGAGTTCTCGCGCTTTCCGGCCCCTCAACCGGCGGATTTCGCGACGAAGCTGTCCTTGGTGCCCGGCTTCAGCACCACATAGGCGCGTCGCCACGGCTGATCGTCGATCAAACTCCATTTGTGTCCGCTGCCGACGTTGTCTTCGGCGAGCAGCACATCGCCGGGTCGCAATACGAAGGTCTCGCCGTCGCGGGTATGGAATTCAAGGGTTCCGGATAACGTAATCACGTATTGGGGTTCCGGGTCCGGGTGCCAATCGTACGAGGAATGCGCAGGTGTTTCCTTAAAATGGATGGCAACGACGTCGGCGCGATCCTTTAGGTCTATAGTGCCCTCCAGTACATGCGATGCATTGTCGGGTCCTGTGTATAACTTAAATGCTCGTATCCCGGCACCCGTCCATGCGCCACTCGACGCGGCAGCGGTCCCGACATCCACCAGGGTACCGACACCCGTCGTCGCAGCAGCGACCCCAACAGCCGCGGCGCGGAGGAAGTCGCGTCTACCCACGGGCTCGCACACTGGACTCTCTTGCTTCTCCGGTTGCTCATTCATCTGACTTGCTCCGTGTTCTCGTTCTGACGAGAATGAAAATGAAGATGAAAACCACTACAACTGCAGCTGCCGAAATGCCTACCCGAGCCAAAGTGACGAGGGACGACGACGGACCCCCGCGGCGCACTTCGGCGACTTGCTCCGCGGTGATGACCACTCCGGGGCGCCCGTAGCGTTCGAGCAGATAATTTGCCAGCAAAACGATCTCCCGATCGGTTAGCGCGGCAAGATCGTCCGGACCGCCTGCGAACCGGGGCATGTAGTCCTGTCCTATCGAGGTGGTGCGATTCACGCCGTTCAGGATCGTGGCGATGAGATTGTTGGGATTATTTGAGCCGAGCGCCGAGTTGCTGAACAGGCTGGGATAGTAGCCATCCTTGCTGCCTTGACCGAAGGCGGAATGGCAGGAGGCGCAATTCGCTTGGAACAACTCGGCACCGGTGGGGTCGCCGTCATCGTTTCGGATACCGTTCTTACCGCGTAGCACGCCGAGGTCGGAAGATGCCTTGCCGAAGGAGAAGCGCGAGCTCGGGTCCGCCGGATCGTGAATGGCGGGGACGGTGCGCACATAAGTTGCCATGGCGTCGACATCGGCTTCCGATAAATACTGGAAGCCGTGCTCCACCGCCTCACCCATGTCTCCCGCGGCCTGCGCCTTCCCACGCGCATCTCCGGTACGCAGATAGTCGACCAGCTCGGACTGGCTCCAGCCGCCGATACCGCTGTTCACGTCGGAGGTGATGTTCGGCGCATACCAAGTGCCGACTTGCCCGCCGGCGAACGCCCGTGCCCCGCGTTCCTGCATCAGAAAGCCGCG
>DASRXU010000263.1:0-14502 GCA_035687365.1 Planctomycetaceae bacterium
CGCTGACACTTTGCAAGGAAAGGCTCGGACCCCATCACCCCCAAACGATCAATAGCATGGCTGGTCTGGCCGGCTGCTACATGAACCTCGGCCGGCTGACCGACGCTGTCAAGCTCACGGAGGAGGCGCTGGTCCTTCAAAAGGCTGAGCTTGGTCCCGAGCACCCTGACACGCTCGGGAGCATGTCCCTCATGGCCTCCTCTTATTATGCCGTCGGCAGGCACGTCGAGGCGCTCAAGCTCCGCGAAGAGATACTGGCGCTCAGCAACCGGAAGCTCGGCGCGGATCACCCGTTCACGATTGAGAGTATGGCCGCGGTCGCCGGGAGCTATGCGGCTCTCGGCCGGCATGCCGAAGCCCTTAAGCTTCGCCAGGAGACGCTGGCGCTTAATCAGGCCAGATTCGGCTCCGAAGATCCTGACACGCTGGTCTTTATGACCGATCTAGCCAATAGCTACCAGGATCTGGGCCGGCATACCGAAGCTCTCAAGCTCCGCGAGGAGACGCTGGCGCTTGCAAAGGCCAAGCTCGGCCCAAGCCACCCTCAAACACTCCTCAACATCGTCGGCCTGGCCAACAGCTACCAGGACCTGGGCCGGCATGCCGAAGCCCTCAAACTTCGCGAGCAGATGCTGGCGCTTAATAAGGCCAAGCTCGGCAGCGAACACCCTGAAACACTCCACAGCATGCACAACCTGGCCATTACCTATTGGAACCTCGGCCGATATGACGAGGCCGTGAAGCTTCGCGAGAAGACGCTGGCACTGCGGAAGCGCAAGCTCGGCCCGGACCATCCCGACACGCTCATCAGTATGAGTAACCTGGCCCTCAGCTACGATGTCCTCGGTCGTCAACGCGACGCTCTCAGGCTTAACGAGGAGACGCTGGCGCTCCAAACAGCCAAGCTCGGGCACGATCACCCTCGCACGCTTTTGAGCATGAACAATCTGGCTGTGGGCTACTGCGCAGTCGGCCGTCTGAAAGAGGCCCTCAAGCTCAATGAGGAAACGTTGGCCCGCTATAAGGCCACTCTGGGAGCGGATCACCCTGACACGCTCCTCAGCATGGCCAGTTTGGGTGAGAGTCAGTACGCGGTCGGCCTGCTGGGCGAGGCACTCAAACTCCGCCAGGAGACGCTGACGATTCGGAAAGCTAAGCTCGGTCCCGATCACCCTGATACTTTACGAAGCATGTTCAACGTGGCTGAGAGCCTCTATTCGGTCGGCCGGCTGAGTGAGGCAATCAAGCTCAACAAGGAGACCATAGCGCTCCAAAGTTCCATGCTTGGGTCCGAACATCCGGACACGCTCGCAACTTTGAACAACCTGGCCATCTGCTATGAGGCGCTCGGCCGCCACCTCGACGCGCTGAAGATTCGCACAGAGACGCTCGCACATCGAAAGACTGCGCTCGGACCGAACCAGCCCGACACGCTTATCAGCATGTACAACCTGGCGAACAGCTTCTACGCGCTCGGACGGCTGGCCGAGTGTGTCAAACTCTACGAGGAGACACTCGCGCTGCAGAAGGTCAAGCTCGGCCCGGAGCACCCTGACACTCTCCGGACTATGAGCGCACAGGCACGCAGCTATGACGCCCTCGGCCGCCATTCCGACTCCTTGAAACTCGGGGAGGAGACCCTGCGCCTCGAGAAGGCCAAACTCGGGTCCGATCACCCAGACACACTCGTGACAATGCACAATCTGGCCATCTGCTACGAGGCTCTCGGCCGCCAGCGCGATGCCCTTGAACTCCGCCAAAACAACCTGACACTCCGAAAGGTGAAGCTCGGCCGCGAGCATCCTGATACTCTGAAGACCATGACAGACTTGGCCCAGAGCTTGGTCGCCGTCCATCGCGGTGGCGAGGCGGTGCCGATCATCGACGAGTGTGTCCAACTGGCGTCCGGTAAGGTTGTCGATCCGTATTTGCTCCCGAAGGCGATCGATCTGCGCCTGCGGTACTTTGAGAAGGTGAACGACGCGGCCGGATGCCGCCAGACCGCGGCGATATGGGAGAAACTCAATCGCACCGACGTCGAGAGCTTGTACAAGAGTGCCTGTCTTCGCGCCGTCACCGCTTCCGTGCTTCGTGCGTCCGACAAGTCCGCCTACGTCGTCCATCAGGCCGACACCGAGGCTGACCGTGCCATGGTTCGGCTGAAGCAAACGGTCAACCGCGGCTACAAGGACGTTGCAAACCTCAAGAAGGACACCGACCTTGATTCATTGCGCAGCCGCGACGACTTCAAGAAGCTGGTCCTGGAGTTGGACGGCGCGAAGAAAAAGTGAAAAGGTGAAGCCTTCAATTGGGGACTCTTGCGGATCGAAAACCGAACGCCCTCAGTCGAATGCTGCAACGCGCCGAAGGCCTGACGGCCTGATTGACCGTCGAGAATAGTTCGGGCAGGCGCATCCTTGGTGTTGTCAGCGCTCTCAAAGCGATTCCCGCAAGATTCAATCTTGGCGTGCCTGATGAACGCATCGGGTCACCAACTCAACCGTTTTCCGAGAACACCGTCAAACCACCGTTAGATGAGAGCCGCGGCCTGGCTCGTCCCGGCTTTTCGTACGTTTTTTGACGCACGATTTTTGTGCTGAGAACTCAAACGTTTTGTGGGAATCGCTCTCGCCTGAACGATGACCGCCCAACGGCTTGAACGGCAGCGCATCAAAGGAAAATTATTTGGGACCGGGTGGCGCGTTTTTTCCGACGCTGCGAGCAGGTCACCTCGTGACCTTATCATGCGAGTGATTCGGCAAAGATTTCGGGAAGGGGGACGGCCAGAATGGCTTGCCATTTGGCCCCAGCTATAGAACAGTGACCACTGGCCCGGCCGATGGACTTTTCAGTGGGCATACGTGTCTTAATCCCCATCCCCAGACGTGCCCCAAAAATTATGCACGGTCGTCAAAACGATTCCAAGAATCACGGGGACAAGCTCTTGATGCATACCTTGACGGAGGATCCCTTCGACACGACCTGATACCCAACAGGCGAGTCGTTTTTCGTCTGCCTCGCGTAAAGTCAACATCGTCGGAAAGCTGCCACAACAGATGTGTGATCCCTGAAGGACGAGCGTCTGACCCCCAATTTCCCACTGCGAACAAGTGATAACCCTCTTGCCGCGATTCTTGTGTTTACGTGCGACCAAGATTTCGCCCGAGCAGAGAGTCCTTCCGTCGGAAACAAGATGTAACCACGCTCCTTTACGTCCATCTGGACGGAGCCAGGCATACTCGGTGCCGTCGATCCAGGTCCACGCCAAGGCTCGCTTGTCCCGAAATTTACGGACCGCCGAAGCAACGATCACCGCGCCTTGAACGTGAACCCTGTATTTTGAGTCGGGAAAAAAGCCTCGCGGCCTTTCGATCCGAAATCGTGCTGGCAAAGTGTCGCACCTCCATAATCTTTGTCGAATTCCCGGACGAAATGGTTGCGAAATTGAGTTGCAAAGCCCTCGCGGCTAATTTCCGGCAATGCAAACAGCTCAACTGGGAAGCGGCTTTCCGGGACGGGGTAGTCCCCACGGTCACTCTTTCATAGGACCGAATTGCGGACCCGGTGGGGTCATTGTACTGCGTCGATTCTGCGCGAGCCGTGGTGACATGGGCGAGCCGCCCGGTCGCTCGATTAACAGAGCCGGGCGCAGTCCGCTAACTCAGAGATTTTGACTTCGCCATCAAACGACCGTTTTCGCGGAAACGAAGTGGGCGCGTCGGTACATCGACCGATGCACCCAGGCGACCCCGGCAAAGCCGGCTCTTATCGCTCACACTTACGCTGCTCTGTGACGTTTACCCTTGGTCTGCCGACTGCTGCATTTGGCCGCCGACTTTTGGCTCTCCAATCGCATCAGCTGCCGTTGGTGAAGGTCGCTCAAACGCGATAGCCGCGTGAAAGAGGCCCATCCCCGGGCGGAGGACGATCAGCGGCTGCCGTCGCTATAGGCGCTTTGGACGCGCAGTTCGGTCGACCCGCTGGCGGCCGCGCCGCCAGCCCCCGCGCGACCCTGCCAGGCGCACCAGCCGTGAAGATTAAATCTTTGACAATCGCGGGAATTCCCGCACTCTGTCTCCGTCACGCTGTGCTTATTCTGTTGAGGATAACTCTCGCGACCTCGATTCTTGCGGCCAAGCAACGTTGTGAGCCCGCCAGTGTCCGATCGACTCACACCTGCGGGCTCGACAGACCCTCGGATCGATGCTGCGGTCCGGGAGTATCTTGAACGGATCGATCGCGGCGAGCCGGTCGACCGCGAGAAATTTCTCGCAGGGCACGCACCGATCGCCGAGGAGCTTCGATCGTTTATCGCCGCTGAAGACGACTTGCGGAAGCTGGCTGGAGCCGAGACTCCGCTGCAACATACGGACGATTCCACCAAGTCGTTCGTCGGGCACGGCCAGGAAACCATCGTGCCGCAATCGGTCGCAAAGCGGAACGTGGAGTCCCATGAGAGCGGGCTCTCAGGCCAATTTGGCCGTTACCGGATTATCCGGGCCCTCGGCAAAGGCGCGATGGGGGCAGTCTATCTGGCCGAAGACACGCAGCTCAAACGGTCTGTTGCGATCAAGACGCCCCACTTCACCGAGAACCGGAGCGAAGAAGCGCTGGAACGGTTCTATCGCGAGGCCCGAGTCGCCGCGACGTTGCGGCACACGAACATCTGTCCGGTGTTCGACGTCGGCCAGATCGAGGGGAAGCACTACATCTCGATGGCCTACATCGAGGGACATTCCCTCTCGGCCTTCATCCAGCCCGACAAGCCTCAGGCAGAACGCCAGATCTTGATCGTGATCCGCAAGCTCGCGCTTGCGCTGCAAGAGGCGCACGAGCACGGGATCGTCCACCGCGATCTGAAGCGGGCCAACATCATGGTCGACAAGAGGGGTGAGCCGATCATCATGGATTTCGGCTTGGCGCAGGAAGCGCGCCGCGAGGGCGACATCCGCTTGACGCAGACCGGCAACATCATCGGCACGCCGGCCTACATGTCGCCCGAGCAGGTCGAAGGAGAACTGGACAAGATCGGCCCCTCGACGGACCAATACAGTCTGGGCGTGATTCTGTACGAGCTGCTTACCGGCCAGTTGCCGTTTCGCGGTTCGGTGATTGCCGTGATGGGGCAGATCCTGACCAAGGAAGTGAGTCCTCCCAGCCAGTCGCGGGCTGATCTCGATCTGCGAATCGAAGCTGTCTGCCTGAAGATGATGGCCAAGACGGCGTCGGAACGCTTTATATCCCTGAAGGCGGTCGCCGACGGGTTAGCGGCAATTTTGAAGAACCCGGCCGCCAAGCCGAAGCCAGAAGACACGGATGGACAAGCCACCCAGTCAAAGACCACTGGCCGGCAAGCCCCCCGTGCCACCCGAGGGACAGACGTCGAGGCGTCCCAAGTTCGGAAATCGCTCAAATCGAAAGCGGTGACCGAGAGCGACCTGGCGTCGCTCGAGGAATTGGCCCGCAAATGTTACTCGCGCCGCGACTTCGAACAGGTGCTCCAGATCATCGAGCGGATTTCCGAGGACAAGCGGAATGCCGGGCTCGTCGCTCTGTTGGAGAAGGCCCGCGGCAAAGCCGACGAAATCTCGTTCCTGATCTGCGAGATCGACGAAGCCGACCGAGTGAACGATGGGCGGACCGCGCTCGGGAAAGCCGACGCGTTGCTCGCGATCAAGCCGGGCCATCATCGGGCGCTCGAGGCACAGGAGAGGTATTCCAGATACGGCGAAGGGGGCGCGGCGCGGATCGGCGCCTTGGATCAATTTCGCCGACCCCTCAACGAGGGAGGCTGGATTCCGTGGAGCGTGCTGGCCTTCGGCTTGGCGCTGTTCGGCGTGATGTCGGGCGTCGTGTTGATTTATCTGGGCAGGACCGTAGTCGAGATCGATATCGAAGATCCAGGAGTGGAAGTCGCCCTCAAAGGGACAACCTTGACCGTCACGGGCCCGGATAAGCAGTCGGTCAAGGTCGTTCCGGGCGACCAGGAGCTCACGATCACCTGCGCCGGCCTCGAGACCATCACAAAAAGCTTCTCGCTCAAGAAAGGTGACAAAACGACCGTCACGGTTTCGATCGTCAATTCAAAGCTCGTGGCACGGCTCAAAGATGAGATCGCGCCTTCGACGCCAGGGCACGAGGAGCAGAAGACGACGAGCCCAATCGCGAGCGGCGAGAAGGAAAAGAAAGAAAAAGAAGTTGTCAAGACTCCCTCGGGAGCGAAGGTCGGTGCGGTCGGGGGGCCCAGGCCTGCCGCTGGCAGTCCGGAACCAAGCGTGGCGACAACGGCTTCCAAGTTTTTCCTGGCGTCCATGCTCTTCGGCGACTGGGCGATCGAGGGTGATGAATTGGTCCAACCCAATTTGGCCGTGTGGGACGGATTCAAACCAGGCCTTATCTTCGGGCTGAACACGCTGTCGAACTACGATCTGACTCTGGAGGTGAAAAAGACGGGCGGACGCAACGCAATGGGGATCTTCTTTCACTGGCAGAGTATTGGGGACTATCGCCGGTTCGAGCTCGCGGGGAACCGGGAAATGAATTTTTCCTACAGATATAAGCGGAAATTGGGTCGAGATGAGGGTGAGTGGAAGGCACGGAATTACTCATCGAACCAATGGTATTCGCTGAAGGTCGAAGCCCGCGGCGCCACGTTTCGTGGTTATCTGGACGGCGTCTTGCAGTTTGAACGGACCGACCCGCGGCTCACGCACGGCCGGATTGGCCTCTACACGGACGGCGCGGCCGCGCGGTTTCGTCGGATCAAGCTCTGCGATCCGCAGGGCAAAGTGTTGCTCGCGGGGCTGCCGCTGCTCTTGCCCGGGCGCAACAAAGCGGCTCCGAAAACCGACGCCAGCGAGAGCCTCCCCTCGTTAACGGCAGGGGAAACCGCTGCGAAGAGCAACCAAACGCAGTGGGCAGAGCGCTTGAAGACACCGGTGATTTCGACGAATTCGCTCGGGATCAAGCTCGCGCTGATTCCGCCGGGCGAGTTTTTGATGGGGTCGCCCAAATCCGAGGTAGGCGGCGTTTACGGTGAGCTGCAGCACCCCGTGCGGATCTCGAAGCCGTTTTATGTTGGCGTCTATGAGATCACTCAAAGTGAGTTCGCACAGGTGCTGGGACGCAACCCAAGCTTCTTTTCGAACGGCGGCGGCGCGAGCGAGAAGCAGACAGGCCCCGACACGAGCCAGCATCCCGTGGAGCAAGTCACCTGGTACGATGCTGTCGAATTCTGCAACACGTTGAGCCAGAAGGAGCGGCGGCCGCCCTATTACCGGATCGCCGGCATCGAACGCGAGGCCGATGGTTCGATCAGAAACGCTCAGGTAAGCGTGGCGGGGGGCGGCGGGTATCGCCTGCCGACGGAAGCGCAATGGGAATATGCCTGTCGCGCAGGAACGACAACTCCCTTCAACTTTGGGACTGCGTGCAATGGCGTCGAGTGCAATTGCAACGGCAATAGTCCTGAAGGGACCAACGTGCAAGGTCCGGCGCTGCGCAGGACCGTCCCCGTCGGCAGTTATCAACCGAATGCATGGGGACTGTACGACATGTCCGGCAACGTGTGGGAATGGTGCTCGGATGTGTTCGTTTGGTCCTATTACGAGCAGTCGCCGAAGGCCGATCCGGCGGGACCCCCGCAGGGCTCGCTCCGGCTGGACCGAGGTGGAGGCTGGAATGGCGGCGCCAAGCCCTGCCGCTCGGCGAGCCGGATCGGATACGCGCCGAGCTTCCGGAGCAACGGCACGGGCTTCCGCTTGGCCCGCGATTCCGGGGAGTAAGGTTGCCGGTGGCGTAAGCACCAGAAAGCGTTCCTCAAACGAGGCGTCCCAGATTCGAGTTTCTGAAACTCGATCACCCCCGGGACGACTCGATCGCTGTCCCAAACCGGACGTTGGGCGCGGTGGCGATTGATTTCGCAGACCGGGCGGAATCGACCCGATGCAAATCGCGTTCACTCGATTCGATCAGATTGCCAGCGGGCCCTGCCGAGTTAGCGGTCAGGCTTGCGCATCAGTTTGCGGGGCGCGGCGCCGCCGGAATAACGTCGACGGCGTACCAAACGGGCGCGAAAAACCGATCGTTGCCCCAAGCGGACATCAAGGGAAGCAGGATTCGTTGTTCCTCTTTCGTCAATGCTCCGAACGGCGTCCTGAGCGTGACGAAGATGAGCCGATCCTCGAATTGAATGTAGGCGATCAGCCGCTGCCACTTTTCTTCGCCGCGGGTAACGATGCTCGACTGTTGCCGCCAGACCATACCGCCGATCGCTGAGCTCAAGATCGGACCGTTGTCAACAACCGTGCCGGTCTCGTAGAGCCCTTCAGCGATTCGCTCGATCGGACGCGCGAAGTCGTAGAAGATCCCGCCGTCGATGCTGGTTCCCCGATCACCCGGCGCCGACGCGGTGAAGCTCGGACCTTGCCAATCGACCTCCCAATCAACTGGAACGACGAGGGACCGCATATCGGTCGCTTTAACAACCTGATAGCCATCCGGAACTGCCTTTGACACGCGGCGGAACTTCTCGGTGCCTAACTGAAACCCGGCCACGGTCCCATCCGGCAATTTGCGCAGCACTCCGCGGCGTGCGCCTTGAACGTTCCGCAAATCGAACAAGGACTCGTCACGGAAATCGACCAGCCCCTCGGTCCGAAGAGCCCCGCCCCCCGTCTCGGCGAACAAGCCATCCCCGGCCGGGTGCAAAGCGAGATCGAGCCGCGAATTTCCGGTCTGAGAGACATAGCGTCCGACGCACTTCTCCAGCAGATCCCGTGACGGACGGAATTTATTGAGGGTCGGATCGGGCGACCGTGGAACGCCGAAGTTCGTAGGCGACTCGCCTGCAGCCAAATGCAGAACGTTGTTGGCCATCGTGACTAGCGTCGGAAAATTGTAGGGATCGACGTCCGAACTATTGCGGACGATGCAGACGCCCAAGGATCGAGCGGGATCGATCATGGCGATCGATCCCGCAAGCCCGGTGTCTCCTTCGTGAAGGACCAGGCGACGTCCGTCGATTTCGGCAATCATCCATCCGATGCCGTAGTGCCAGGTGCTGCGATCCCCTCCTTTGTCGAAGCTGACCGGACACGGGAAGTCGATTGTCGGAGTCATCATTTGGTTCAAAGCATCCGGTGCGATGACTTCCACGTCGCCAACCCGGCCGTGATTGACCATCGCGATCAAGTACTGGCCCAAGTCTCGTGCGCTGCAGGCCAGTGTCGCTCCGGACGGTACGCCGGCAGCCGAGTAGTGGAATCGGCTCGGTATCGCGCGGTCGATCCCAGGCGAATGGCCCGTCAGCACCTCCAGACGTTCGAGCCCCTCTTGGTCCGCGGCCGATCGTGCCATTTTCAGCGGATCGAGCACAGCGGATTGCAGGTATTCGCAATAACTCTTCCCCGTGACACGGTGAATGATCAACCCGGCGACGGTGTAGCCCTCGTTCGAGTACTCGAATGCCTGGCCGGGCTCACGGGCCGTTTTTCGCGCGCGAAAGGTCCGGATGGCCTGCTCCAGCACCTCTTCGACCGAGCCTTCATCGAATATCCCTCCGTCCCCGCTCGGCAGGCCTGACGTGTGATTCAGCAACATTCGCACCGTGATCCGGTCGCTGCGCTCGCGATCGCTGGTCCGGAACCAGGGGAGGTATTTAACGACCGGAGCGTCGAGATCGAGCGTCCCGCGCTGCGCCAATTGCACGACGGCAAGCGCCGTGAACGACTTCGTCAGCGACCCCACGGGACAGACAGAATCAACCGTGAAGGGCATTCGACCAAAGATCGAGTCGATGCCGAAGGCCTTCAAAAACACGACACGATCGTGTTCGACGAGGACCACCGCGAATCCCGGAGTCGCGTTCTGCAACCGCTGGTGACATTCGGCCAGGTATTTGTCGACACTCTCGAGCGCCGCGGATTGTTGTCCCGCCGTGGCGGGAATCGCGACCAGCATCGAAACGACCAGCATCGAAACGACCAGCATCGAAACGAACCGCATCGAAACGAACCGCATCGAAGCAAACATTGCCAAGAGCCGCATCACGCATCTATTCCAGATTGACCTATTCCAGATTGAACTGCCGCGGACTGACGCGGGTGGCCATGCCCGCGGGGAACCAGGCTGCAGCTGCGACCAATGCCATCACGACACAGACCAGCATGAGCATCGGAGCGATCGCGACCTCCATCGGGAAGACGGTGACGCCAAACGAGGGGAGCAGACGATTGAAGACCACGGGAGTCAAAAAGGTTCCCAAGGGAATCGCCAAGACGAGCGCAGCGCAAGCGATCAACGACAACTTCGAGACGCTGACTAAACGCATTTGGAGCGGCGTCATGCCCAGGGTCTTGAGAATCGAGAACGAGGATCGTTCCTCTTGGACGCTCATATACGCCGACTCGACGACGAACACGAGCGACATCAGCAAGAACAGGCCCGAGACGACCGACAGCGCCAACGACATGTTATCCGTAACCAATGACAGTTCCGAAATCTTGATGCGTCTCGCGCGTGCCGCCTCACCGAAATGACGTTCCACGTCGCGAATGAACTCGTCAGCCTGGGACGCATGTTGCAAGTGCACTCCATAGACCGTCGACTCGAAGAGCGGATCGGCGCGCCAGACCGCAGACGCCTGCACGCGATATCCTTGACCGAGGTTCTGAATTGACTGATACACGCCGACCACCGTGAATCGCAACGTGTGTCCCTCGACATTGAGTTCAAACTCGTCGCCGACGGACTTCCCGGTCTCGCGCGCCGTGCCGACGGCCAGCGCAATCTCGGAATCGGTTCGTGGATTGCGTCCTTGGACGTTAACCACACCCAGGAGTTCCATGTCGCCGGAATAGGCCGATCCCTGAATCATTCGGGAGGGTACGTTGTCGCGCGCCGGGATTTGCGCTTCGAGTTGTGTCCGGGGAACGATTCCCGCGATGCGCGGGTCGTGCCCCATCCATTCCAGGAAATCCTCGTGCGTGACCGACTGTCGCCGGCCGCCGCGCACGATGTCCACATCGGCGTTATCCCAGCCCCACAGAGCCAGGTTTTCACCGATCCGATTGATCGACTGCACCGTATTGATGGAAAAGGTTGCCATCGTGACCGCAAAGGCGATCGCCAGCAGGGGGACGACGGCTTTCCGTTTGCGCGCCAGGACGCTCCGCAAAGCCAGTCCGGCAACCAACGGCAGTCGCGGCAGATTCCAAATTCGCTCGGCCAGCCAACTCCGTTGCGCCCGCACCCGCACGCCATAGCGGATGGCCTCCGCCGGAGTTGCCTGGCGACAGCGCCGGGCGGCAAAGTAAGCCGTCGACACGATGATGATTTCGACTCCAATTCCCGTCAGAATCAGCGGCGTCCACAATTCGACTTCGGCGCCCGCCGTTCCGAGAGATTGCAGCATGAATGACAACACGAGCTTGAGTGCGAGGTAGCTCCCCAACAACCCGAGAGGCACCGCGACCAAAGCCACGAGCGCGAACTGAACGACATACATCAACTCGATGCTGGCAATCGTCATTCCGATGGACTGCAAGACGCCAATCGATCGAGTATCCGAGAGCACGGCACTTTGGATCGTTGCAAATATGAAGCCCAGGACGAGGACCAGCGCGACTCCCGCCACCAGCATCAAGATCACGCCCAGCAGCCGAAAGACGACGAGATAGCAGGTCGAAAAGACCTCGTAATCGAGCGTATAGCCGTCGTACGTGCCGCCGCGCGAAATCACGAAATCGTTCCAGTCGAATCGAATCTGCTCCGGGTGCTTGAAGCGGATTCCGATCGCCGCCTGATTGAGTTGTTCCATTGGAAAGAGCATCGCCAGCTCGCCGGGGGCAACCCACGCGCGCGTCGGCGAGATCAATCCCGAGCTGTAATTCGCGTCGACGACGATCGCGGCCACCTTGAATTCATGAATTCCCTGCATGACCGGGATCTGAATGCTATCCCCGACCGAAATGTGGTTGCCGCCTGCCATGGTGTTTGTCAGCCACACCGTCCCGCGCTCCGGAACGTGGGTCTCGTTCCCCCCGACGAAGACCAGCCGATCGTTCTCCGATTCGTCGAGAGGCCGCTCGAACAAGATGAGCGACTGGTCGATGTGGCGATCGTTGTGCCAGAATCCGCCCCAAATCGGTTTCGTGGGCATCGTCTCCGTTACGGCGATCGTTCCGGGGCGATTTCTCCACCACTTAGTTGTGGCCGCCGCGTTGCAGGTCCGCGTATCGAAGACCATCAAGAGCTGCGAAGCATGCAGCTTGTCGAAGGTGACGTCGATCGAGCGGGAAACCCCCAGCAGAATCGGAATCGCGGTCGCCAGCGACATCGTGCCTGCCGCAATCGAGAGAGCGACCAACAGGATTTCGCCTCTGCGGCGGCGGAGATTTGCCCCGACGAGGAGGCGAATGCTCTGCATGTCACCAGCCCTTCTGGAAGAGCCAGTCGCAGAGACGCTTCTCCCGATCATCCGCTGCGGCACATTGCTCTCTTGCAAAATCGAATTGGCCTTCGACCTGACCGTCGCGGATGAAAAGCACCCTTTTCCCGCGGCAGGCCGCCTTCAAATCATGCGTGACCATCACGACGGTCGTCCCCGCACGATTGACGGCCTCCAGCAGGTCGAGGACGCCGGCAGAGGCCGAGGAGTTGAGGCTGCCGGTCGGCTCATCCGCGAACACCATCCGCGGCGAATTCACCAAGGCGCGGCCGATCGCAGCGCGCTGTTGTTGCCCGATTGACACCTCCGCCGGCAAGCGATGAGCCGCCTCCGCAATCCCCATTTCTTGCAGCAAGTGGTCCGCCGTAAGCTGGACTTCACTTCGGGGGCGCGCGGTCAGATAACCCGCCACCAGGATGTTCTCCCGCAGAGAGAGATGAGGCAGCAAGTTCATCGATTGGAACACAAAGCCGATCGAGTGCCGTCGCAATCGCGCCAGTTCTTTGGTGCCGAGTTGGTCGATCCGATGCTGGTCGACCCAGACGGAGCCGTCCGAAGGACGTTCGAGCCCGGCGAGGAGATACAGGAGCGTCGTCTTTCCGGAGCCCGAACTCCCCATGATGTTGACGAACTCGCCAGCCCGGACCGTCAATTCGATCCCATCAACCGCGCGTACGCCGCCGTCGACGTAGGACTTGCTCAAAGATTCGGCCCGGAGCACAACGTCGGTCATCGCCGAAAATCTCCATTGGGGGTCGCGAATTCGCTCCTCAACGGCATTCGCAATGATCGGGGCACCGCGACAAACCGGCGTCAACGCCTGCGCGTCATTCGCTCGGGGACCGCGAATATTGGGAAAACCGAACGGAAAACTCGACGAATTTCCAGGCGACCGAATGATCGTGCGCAGTGGGTCGTGATCGATTCTGTGGAGGCGACCTTATTTCGGCGTCGCACTGGCAAAGGCGGTGCAAGCGGCCGACGAAGCGCTGGTTGTCGGAGGGACTTGATGCTGCCTGAGCGCACCGCACCTCTGTCATCCCGATTCGCCGGTCGGCGAGCGGAACACGGCAATCGAGCGGAGCGCCGGAAATCGGTTGCTCGACCCTCATTCGTTGCGTACAGTGGGTCTTGGCCGTGACGGGCGGCCGACGGTCCGCGTGCAGGGTGGAACCCACTCGTCAGCTTGCCTAATCTGATGACCTTCTTTCTGCCCGTGATCGCGGACGCCGGGCGCAGCGAAAGAAGGTATTCCCATGTCTCGCTCGCTCCCGCTTCGCGCCAGTCTTGAGTGGCTCAAGAAACTCAGCAAAGACCGCCTCGACTCACTCCGCGCGACGGATCCGTCCGCTCGGCTCAATGACGCGCAGCTTGATGTCGCCCGTGAATTCGGCTTCGCCAGCTGGCGAAAGCTCAAGGCCCATGTCGAGTTGGTCCGCGAGAAACTCGATGCGGTCGTGCCCGCGGATGTTCGCCAGCGCGCCGCATCTGATCGCGTCGCACCCGATGATCCCGATCTCGTGAAGCTCCTGGCGGCCGTCGAAGCGGGCGAGGAACCGGCCGTCACCGAATTGCTCAACCGTCGCCCTGCTCTGGCCGCGGCGCATGGCTCCGGCGGTCAGACGCCGCTGCATGTGGCTGCTCAATGCAACGATCCCCGCTTGGCCGCGGTGCTGGTCGCTTTTGGGGCCGACGTCGATGCCAAGTTCGGACAGTCAGGTCACACGGCAGTCTCTTGGGCGGTGACTTGCAACGCCCCCGAATGTGCCCGCACTCTCGTGGCGCTCGGGGCTGAGGCCGACTTATTCTGCGCCGCGGGAATCGGTGCGCTCGAAGAAGTCCAAGCCCACTTCGACGACGCGGGACAGCTCGTTCCCGGCGCATCGCGCACTGGCAGCAGTCGTTTTGCTTCCGACGGCACGCGGCTGCCTTGTCCGCCTCAATCAGCACGGGAGCAAGTGTCTGACGCCCTTTACATGGCTTGCCGCAACGGCCAGGCCGACGTCGTGCGTTTCCTTCTGGACAAGCGGCCGGATCTCTCGTTTCAGGCCTTC
>DASRXU010000264.1:0-16865 GCA_035687365.1 Planctomycetaceae bacterium
CGAAGCCGGGCGAAAAGCCGCTGGGCTGCGTGCGGCTGCTGCGTGACACCAACGGCGACGGCGTCTACGACACGGCCACGGTGTTCGCCGACCACTTGCTCTGGGCGGGAGGCGTCGCCTGCTGGAAGGGGGGCGTGTTCGTCGCCGCTCCGCCCGACATCTGGTACTTCAAGGACACCGACGGCGACGGCAAGGCCGACATCAAGCGCAAGGTCTTCACCGGCTTCGGCACGCAGAGTCAGCAGTACATGCTGAACAATCTCAAGTGGGGCCTTGATCACAAGATCTACGGCTCGACGGCCGGCAACGGCGGGCAGATCCGCCATGGCGATCGTCCCGACGAAAAACCGATCTCGGTCGAGCGGCATGATTTTCGTTTCGATCCGGTCACCGAAAAGTTCGAGCCGATCGTCGGCACCGTGCAGTTCGGCAACTCGTTCGACGACTGGGGCGACCGCTTCTTGTGCTCCGAATCGGGGCCCATCTACCAGGCGATCCTCGAGACGCGGTATCTCGAACGCAATCCGTATTTGCCCGCGTCGTCTGGCGTTTACAACATCGGCGGCGGCAGCGTCCCCATCTTCCGTATCAGCCCCGTCGAGCGCTGGCGGCACATTCGCTCCAGCCGACGGATCGCGCTCAGTACGCGGAACCCGTTGGGCGCGGGCGTCAGCCATCATGTCATCGACGCGGGGGCGGGAATCACGATCTATCGCGGCAACGCCTATCCGCCAGGCTTCTACGGCAACGCCATCGTCGGTGACGCCCAGAACAATCTCGTGCACCGCATGCTGCTGACGCCCGACGGCGTGACGTTCAACGAGCGACGGGCCGACCCGGGCACCGAGTTCGTCCGCTCGTCCGACAACTGGTTTCGGCCGGTCAACTTCATCAACGCGCCGGACGGCACACTCTACTGCCTCGACATGAGCCGCGAGATTTTGGAATCGATTCACATTCCGTTCGACGTGCTGAAATTCATCGACCTCAAGGCGGGGCGCGATTCCGGTCGCGTGTATCGCATCGCTCCCGACGGCTTTCGTTATCCGGGTCCGCCTCAGCTCGGCTCCAAATCGACGCTTGAGTTGGTCAGCCTGCTCGGCGATCCCAACGGGTGGCACCGCGATACGGCCCTGCGATTGCTCTTCGAGCGACAGGACAAATCGGCCGCCGCGCCTCTCAAGAAGTTGCTGCGCTCAGGACCGACTCCCCAAGCGAGATTAAACGCGCTCTGGGCCCTCGAGGGACTCGATGCGCTCGAGTCCGCCGACCTGGAAACTGCGCTCAGCAATCAGCACTTCGCACTGCGCGAGCACGCTGTACGACTGGCCGAGACGCATCTGGATCGCGAGCCCGGCCTGCTCAAGCGGGTGCTATCCCTCGCGGGGGACGAGAATGCTCACGTCCGCTACCAGGTGGCCTACTCTCTGGGCGAAGTTCGTGGCAACGGTGCAGCAGAGGCCGTCGACGCGCTGGTCCGTATCGCGCGGCACGATTCGGGCGACCATTGGATTCGAATCGCAGTCCTGAGTTCTGTTGGCCAGACTCCGCACAAACTTTTGATCCGGTTGCTCGACGATTCCAAGTTCGTCAAATCAAGCGACGGACAAGAACTCGCCACACAGTTGGCCTCGGCTTGCGGCGTGCGGAATCATCCGGAGGAAATCGCAGACTTGCTGGACGCGGTTGCGGGGCGGGAGCCCGTATTGGAAAAGGACATGGTGTTCGGACTCGCCGCGGGAATGAGACAAGTTAACGCGCGGCTCAAGTGGTCTTTTACGTCAGCGACCCACAGCCGGCCTGGAGCCTGGCTGCTCGAGCGATTTTTCATTGACGCGATGGCGGGCGTACGCGATTCGAGCCTTCCGGACGTCCAGCGCGTTGAAAGAATTCGCATGTTCGGGTGTGTGAGCAAGAACGGCGGAGCGTTGAGCCGCTTGCTCACTCCTGCGAATTCTGAGGCGATTCAATCGACGGCCGTCGACGTCTTGGCGCAGTACAGTGACGCCGAGATCGCGCCGATATTGCTGGAGCATTGGAAAGAATACGCGCCGAACGTCCGCACGGAGGTGGTGCGGGCCCTCTTGTCGCGCGAGACCTGGACTTTGGCCTATCTGCACCGGATGCAAGCGGAACCCTCGGGCGCAGCTCTGCTGCAACCGCTGCAGCGTACCCGGCTGCTTAGACACAAGAGCGTAGCCATTCGCGAGTTGGCGACAGCCGTTCTCGGCTCGCAGTCGGCAAGCCCGCGCTCCGCCGTCATCGCCGACTATAAATCGTGTCTACGCCTGCGGGGCGACGTGCCCGCGGGGCAAAAAGTGTTCGAGCGCGAATGCTCGATCTGTCACCAGGTCGGGAAGACCGGTCATGCGATCGGTCCCAGTCTCGCTTCGTCGAATGCCCGCGAGCCCGACGCGTTGCTGATGCACATCCTCGATCCGAATCAGTACATTCCGCCACAGTTCGTGCAGTACGTGGCCGTCGATCGCAACGGCCGTACGTACACCGGCATTCTCACGGACCAGACTTCGACCAGCATCACGCTCAAGCGCGAGAAAGATGCCTTCGATACGCTGTTGCGCGCGAACCTCGAGGAGCTTTCGAGCACGGGCAAATCGCTGATGCCCGAGGGCCTCGAGAAGAAAGTCTCGAAGCGAGAAATGGCCGACCTGATCGCCTACCTGCAAACGGTGCAGGCCACGGTTCCGCCCGCGCCGCAGCCGTTGGATATCGGCACGCGGCCCGGGCTGATGGAACCGTAGTCTGCTGATCGAACCCTGGTCTGAAGTCGAGTCAGCAAGGCGGACGACTCGACCAACGGAACGATTGGCCTCCGTCGAGCGACGAAGGGGCAATCGCCCGCGACTGCAGGATGCGATCGGCGGAGAGGGCGAAGGTCCGACGAGTCATGAGCGCGACCGGGTAGTCGCAGTGCATCGGCTCGTAGTTTCCGGCGAGGTCTTCAGCGCGGAAGGAGCGAATCAACGGATAGTTCGGCACGGCAGGTCCCCTTCGTCGTGAGAGAGGCTTCGCGAGACTCGAGATCGTCCCGACTTCGAACACGCAATCCTGCGCGATTTGTGCGAACTTGCTTGAAGTGTTTTGAGTCATTCCGCGGTAAGGCGGGGAAAAGTCGTTCGGAAGACGGCGCGGTCGGCTCGCTGTGCAGGCTCACCGTGACAGGTCAAAGCGTTGAGTGCCCTTCGCCCGCTTTCGTCGGCAGAGTCGAGTGTTCCCGATGGCCGGAGCGCCTACGCAAGCCGAAAAGTCAGCCCGAATCGCCCGCCACCGCCTCGAGTGGAGACAATTCTTTCGAGCTTGCACATCGGCATTTGGTCAACGACGATAACCATCGATGGCAGCCACAGATCTCAATCGCCAACCTTCGACCGGATCGACCGACTCGCCGAGCGAGGCGTTTTCGGCCGCAGAAGTCACCCAGTTCGAGCGTGACGGATACTTCATCGCGCGACGGCTGGCGAGCGAAGCTTTGTGCGCGCGGATGCTGGAAGTGACCCGCGACGGACTGCAGCGCGAGGTTCCGCCGGTCGAATATGAGGCCGACCTCAATTATCCCGGCGCGCCCCCTTCGCTGGAGGCGGCCGGCGGTCACACGGTCCGTCGGCTCAAGCAGGCGCTGTCCCGTGATTTTTGTTTCGTCGAATGGGCGTCGTCGCCGGCCTTAGTCAACCGCTTGCGGCAACTGCTAGGTCCGGCTGTGGTGATGCCGTTGGCCCATCACAACTGCATCATGACCAAGGAGCCGCGACACAGCAGCGACACGGGCTGGCACCAGGATATCCGCTACTGGTCGTTCGAGCGGCCGGAGCTGGTCAGCGTGTGGCTGGCGCTGACGCCCGAAACAACCCGCAACGGCTGCCTGCGACTGATTCCCGGATCGAACCGCTTGAGTTTGGATCGCGGACGATTCGACCAGGATCTCTTTCTGCGACCCGAGCTGCCGGAAAATCAGGCACTGATCGCGCAGGCCGTTTGGGCCGAACTGGAGCCGGGCGACGTGCTATTTTTCCACGCGCGGACGTTTCATGCCGCAAGCCGAAACCATACCGACCGCGCGAAGTTCTCGGTCGTGTTTACGTTTCGCGGGGCCGAAAATCATCCGAAGCCGGGCTCCCGGTCTTCGTCCCTGCCGGAGCTGGTCTTGCCGCTGGCCCAGTAGTCTCCCGCTCGACTCGCTTAACGACCGCGGCTTGTGGCTCATTGGAGCCGATCGTGTGCGCTCCGAGCAGGCGGCCGAAGGGACCGAAGAATCCCTGGTTGAGCAGGATCAAATAGGCGGGCACCAGGATCGGTCGCACGACGAACGTATCCAAGAGCACGCCGAAGGCCAGGGCAAAGCCGAGTTGGGCGAGGCCCCAGAGCGAGCCAAACATCAGCGAGCTGAATGTGCCTGCCATGATGATGCCGCAACTGGAAATGATGCCGCCCGTTTTTCGCAAGCCGACGAGGATGCCATCGACGGGCCCGTGCAGCCGCTGCTCCTCTTCGATCCGCGCCATGAGCAGGATGTTGTAGTCCTCGCCCACGGCAACCAGGATCGTGAACAGGAACATGGGGACCTTCCAATCGAGGCCCGTGAATCCGTGCCGGTCGATCAGATAGAAGACCGTGAAAGTGACGCCGAGCGTCACCAGGTAGCTGAAAAAGACCGTCACAATCAGGTAGGCCGAGGTGGCGATCTTTCGCAGCAAAACTACCAAAACCAGGAACACCACGGCGGGGACCAGAATGTCCATCCGCCATTGGTCTCCGTTGGTGACCGTTTTCAGGTCGCGGATACTGGGCGTGCCGCCGAGGTAGTCGAGCTGCGTGTTCGCGGTGTTCAGCTCGGGCGGCAGCAGAGTCTTTTCGTGATCGGCGAGCGTCTTTCTCAGTTGGTCGTAGCCGACCATGCTCTGCGGCGAAAAGGGGTCGTAGGCCAGCACCACATCGACCCGCGTGACCTGGCCCTCGTAGCCCGGCTTATCGCTCACATAGTGCGACTGGGCCCGCTTCCGCAAGGCGCGCATCTGCAGGCGGTTGGTTTGGACTCGCTCCGCCATTCCGAGGGGAAAGGCGACCGAACGCACGTCTTCGATGCCCAGATCGTTCTTCTTTTCTTTGAGCGTCTCGGAGAATGTCTCGATCGCCTGCCAGCCGGGCTGGTTGTCTTTCAGTTCGGCATCCGTGCGAAAATCGGCACTGCGATTCTGCACGAGGATCGTAACGGGACCCGTAATACCGGGCGGAAAGTGAGCCTGCACGGCGGCCGAGCCGACGACGCACGGATCGTTCGCGGGTAGTTCGGAGAGCAGGCCGTAGCTCAGCTTGTCTTGAAACAGGACGGCGATGACTGCAAACGGCGTCATCAACGAAACGGCAAGCAGAAAAATCGTCCCGGGACGAGCGACGAGCGCATCGCCAATCTTGCCCCAAATGCCGGTGAACCACTCCCGCTCGATTAGCCGCGACACCAGGCTCGTGGGAGAAACCCAACCCTGGGCGGCCGAGAGCGATCCGGTCTGCATGTGGGGCCAAAATGCCCAGCGGCCCGCGAGCATCAATAGCGCGGGGGTCATCGTCAGCGAAGCGGCCAGCACGAAAATCAGGCTGGACGACATCGCGATGCCGGCATCCTGAAATTTGCCGAACCGGCAGAAGACCATCATGCCGATGCCCAACATCACGGTGCCGGCGCTTGCGGCGAGTGCGTGCCCCACCTTGTTCACCGAGGTGGCGATGGCCTCTTCGAAGGTGGCCCCGTGGTCGAGTTCTTCCTTGTAGCGGGCCATCAAAAACATGCAGTAGTCGATGCCCGCTCCGTACAGCACCACCGTCACATAGACTTCAATCCCGCCAAACAGCGTGACATAGCCCGCCTTGGCCAGGATGCAAAGCAAATGCAAGGCGATTTCGACTGAGACGAAGACGGTCAACAGCGGAATCACCGCTAGGATCGGTGCCCGATAAATGGCGAAGAGCAACACGATCACCAGCACGGTCGTCGCCAATAGCGTCGCATCAGCGCTGTGCTGGGCGGCGGCTCGCATGTCGCGCCCCACGGTCGCTAGTCCGCTCAGCGAAAGCTCAAGCCCGCGGGGAAAGTCTTTTTCGAGGAACAACGGACCAGGATGTCCGGGGCGGCCGAACAACGCCTCGATCTTGTTGACCAGCGGGTCGTTCTTGCGCTCGGTGAACTCGGTCGTCAACTCCATGATCACGAGGGTCGCTTTTTGATCGTCACTGATCAGCAGCGGACCCATGTCCCGATCGGAAAATGTGCGGATGTCGGCGACGATCGGCACATTGGGAACCGCGCCTTCCGCGCCATTCTTGGGCTGAGGGGAACTCGAGTCAGCGGTCTTCGAGCTGGCTGTTTTCGCGTCGCCTGATTTCGCGTCACTGGGCTTGGTATCGGCCGACTTCGCGTCGGTTTTGGCTTTGGCGGAATCGGCGTGGCCGGCGTCGTCCGACAAACTCTTCCCGGGGGTCTTACCTGACTCGGACAGGCCGGCAAGTTGGGAGAGCCGCGGAACCAGCTTCTCGTCGATGTACGTTTTGTCATCGTCGGTCAGTCCGTCGCCAGTCTCCCGATGCGCGACGATCACAATGCTGCTTTTGAGCAGGTCGTTCGCGAACGCCTTCTTGAACAGTTGCTCGGCCTGGACGCTCGGGAGATCTTTCGGCAGAAAGCTGAAGTCGCCGTCGCGAATGACCGTTTTCAAGGGGGGCGCGACGACGTACAGGACAACCAGCGCCAAAATCCAGCCGACGAGCAAAGGTCGCCAGTGTCGCGAAACGAAATGGCCCAGACGTTCGAACATGATCACCAGTCAAAATTCACGAAAGCGCGGAGTCGCTGACATTCAGCGCGGCCAAACTGGCTGCGAACTCGCCGCGCGCGCCGCGACGGCACAACGATTCCCCCTGGTGCCTAGCTAAAGGCAGGCACCCGATACAGGAGTCTTTAATTCGAAAGTAGGTTGGAGACCCGCAGACGGTCGCCGAGTGGCAGGGAAGCTCCCGGTGTCGAAAACATCCTGTCGGCTCTTAAACCGGTTCTCGTGGAACGTCCAACCTGGATTCTTCGAGCGTGAGATTTGGCCCAAAAAGACGCAAATCCCATTCCTCCATCATCCTAATTCCAGGCTGCTCGCAACATTAGGCTAATGACGCCGCCAAAGGTCGTCAAGAATTCGGAGCGTTCCCGGCGAGCGCCAACTCGACGGTGCGGCGCATCTTTTGGAGGCCCGTGCGCGCGACCAGATGGGCGTCCTGTCTCCAATAGTCGCGGTTAAAGACTTCCAGCGACAGGAAGCCGTCGAATCCGCCTTCGTGCAACGTGCGGAGCACGAGCGAGAGTGGGGCCACTCCGTCGCCGGGGAAGACTCGCGCCCCATCGTTGATTTCTGCTCGCGGCGGCCGGGCCGGATAGTCGTTCATGTGCAGGACGTGGAGGGCGCGTCCGTTCACGAAACGCAGCTCGTGAAAGTCAGAGCCGCCTTTGTAGATGTGGAAGACGTCCAGCAACAGGCAGGCCTGCGGATGGCCACTTTCCATCGCGATGCACACCGCTTCGCCCAGGCGCGAGAAGACTTTGGAGAATCCCCACAGCTCCAGCTGGGAAACGATGCCCATCGAGACCCCCAGCTCGAGCAATGCGCGATACCGCTCGGCAGCCGCCGACAAGCTGATGCGATCGCCGTCTCGCGCGCCGGCTGGGGGTGCGGCAATCCGCGCAGCGCCGATTCGCCGTGCCAAATCCATTTCGCGTTTGGCTTGCTCGAGCCCCCGTGCGCGCTGGGTCGCGTCCTCCACGATCCAGGGAAAGAAGGCGATCGAGCTGGGGACAGCCAGTCCGCGGTCGCGAAGCTGTTTGGCTACGTCGTCGAGCGATCGGCCGCTTTTCACGTGCTCTTGCAGGTCGCCGACCCACGGCTCGATGCCCGAGTAACCGGCGTCAGCCGCGACGGCGATCTGATCTGGCAATGACAGCTTTTGGCCGCGAATGGTGGCCGTATTGAGGCAATAGCGAAATCCGCGCTCAGCAGGACTTGCGCGAGTGGCAGCTTGCTCCCCTTCGACTGGGCCAACCACGCCGCCGCTGGTAGCGGCCGCAACGCTCAAGCCAACAGTCGCAGCCATCCAGCGTCGGCGCGACATTTCGGAATCATCAGCAGGCAACCCGGCTCGAAGCGACATCGAAGCTCACTTGGTAGGAACGCGGGGCGCAAAACTCAAACTGTGCCATTCCAAGGCGATTTTGCGCACGATCCCGCGATTCTCTCAGGCGACGAGAGCGATTCCAACCGAGTGGTTCGTCTATTGCTGTCCGGCGGTAATTGGGTGCCATGCCTGAACTTGCTCGAGGATGTCTGGGAAATTCGATGGACACCTACTCTTGGCCCCGGAGGGGCCACGGCGCATAGCCCAGGGCGCGAGCCCTGGGTAAAGATGCCGAAAGAGCGCTGCAAAGCCCCCGTAAGGGGGCGACAGACACATCCGGTGGCTCGTCGAATTTCTGTCGCCCCTTGCGGGGCTCAAATTCCTGTTTGTCGAACCTGCTAACCCAGGGCTTGCGCCCTGGGCTATTTTCTGTCGCCCCCTTGAGGGGGCTAAGATGCCTGAAGCACGGAGAATTTTCTGACGCGAATTCCCGCACACCTTTCGAGCTTGCGCTGTGTCTTAACAAGATCGAGTTGGCGACGGTCTGCGAGACGCGAATCTACGTGGGAGGTTTCGGTTAGTCCACGCTCCGACACGGTCCGTCAGTTCGACTCCTTGAATTCATCGACCTTGGCGGCACCCTTCGGAGCAGAAAACGTAAACGAGTCTTTGCCGGCCGGTGCGTCGACCGTCGAATTCTTATAAGTCTCGCTGGCCGTCATTTTGACGCCATCGGCGTCCACGCTACGGCTCATTCGCAGCACGAATGGCTTTCCTTCGGCCGCGACCCACATTTCCCAATTGAACTGATCCTGGCTGAACTTCATGTGATGGGCGGATGTCCCGTCGACTTTGTCCAGTCCGACATACGAGCAGGAGTTGACTCCTTGCATCAGCGTGTCGGCAGGATCGTCGTTGAGAACATTGGCGAACAAGATTCCCGTCATGAGAGGGCCGAGTTGAGCCAATCGGGTCCCGAGTTCGTTTACGTCTTTCGGTGCGTCCTCCTGCACGTACTGTTGGAGCATCTTGCGATAGATTGTCAGCTTCTTGCCGTCGGAGAAAACGTCGGGCCCTTTCTTGGGATCGCCGGCAAGTTGCGTCTTGAGCGAGAAATGATTCGGCCGCTCGACGTCAAAAACGGCGGTGACGTTGATCTCTTGTTTTTCGCCGTTGTTATCGACCTTGGTGGCAAGCGTCCCTTCGGTGTGCATGGTCTTGGCGTTCTTGTAAAGATCGCCCACCTTCTTGCAGATCTCGACAACCTTCTTGTCGAGCTTGTCCTCAGCCCGTAGCGGCGCCGCCGTGGCCGCGAAAACAACAGCGGAGGACGCAACGACCATTAACTTCCGCAGGCTCGCGATGCGACTCATGACAAAACTCCCCTTGTTAAGACGATTTTCCAGCCCGTCAGTAGAACCCCAACCCGTCATAGAAACCACAAGAAACCCCGTCGTCCGCTCAAACTCGGATCGGATCGACGATAAAGACTGGTGACCCGTGTTAATGTGCCAAATTTTTAGCACATATGTCAAGCGCCTCGCGCTTAGCCCGACGCGAGTTTCCCGAGTCCGGACACCCTCCTCAACAGGAGCGAACCCATCAAGCGCGCCGGAACCGCCGGTTGGCTTTGCCTAGAAAGTCGATTAGAGCGCATTAACTTGAGGTTTGCACATATTCCCTTACGAAGGGGGTGCAGGGGGGGTTAAGCCCTACGGACGGCGTTCCTCACAAAACGCACGCGCTTCGTCGATTTCACGAATTGTCGCGTTCGATCACCTCTCTGCCCGACCTAAAAACCCCCCTTACCCTCCCTTCGTAAGGGGGGAGCTCACGTCGCTGCGCTCCTTTGCCCCGCACACCTTGGGTTAATGCGCTCTAATTTCCAGCAAATTCGACATTCGTATATTGACGACTATCTATATAGACGATATTCTATGTAGATGAGCCGACTGGACCAAGCATTTGCCGCTCTTGCCGACCCCACTCGACGTGGAATCGTGGTGCATCTGGCTCGCGGCCAGGCATCCGTATCCGACTTGGTCGGCCTTTTCTCGTTGACGCAACCGACGATTTCGTCGCACCTGAAGGTGTTGGAATCGGCGGGGCTGATTTCGCGTAGTCGAGTGGCCCAGTTGCGGCCCTGCAAGCTGGAGACGGAGCAATTGAAAGTGGTCACGGATTGGCTGGAGAAAGTGCAAGAGATTTGGGAAGGCAACTACAAGCGACTCGAGGCGTTACTCGCCGAGTTGAAGCAAGCACAGAAAGGGGAGCGAAACAAATGAAACCTGCTGAAGTGACCACTCCGTCAGATCGAGAAGTACTGGTGAAGCGGAGCTTTGATGCGCCGGTGAACCTGGTGTGGCAGGCGTATACAGAACCGGCGTTGATGCGTCGTTGGCTGTCGGGGATGCCGGGGTGGTCGATGCCGGTTTGCGAGATGGCGACTCATGTGGGTGGGAAGTATCGCTGGCGCTGGCGAGACAACGAGAATGGCACGGAGTTCGGGTTCACCGGAGAGATGCTTGAGGTCGCGTTGCATTCGAAGATCTCTCATACGCAAATCTTCGACCCAGGCGACTTGGGTGGATCGATGGGAGGTGAACCCTATATCGTCACCGTCACATTCAATGAGGCCAACGGAATGACAAACGTGGTGACCTCAATCAAGTTCGCCTCGCAAGCCGACCGAGACGCCGCGCTCTCAACAGGCATGACCGACGGCATGGAAATGAACTACAAGGTGCTCGACGGAGTACTGGCGGGTTAGGTCGCGTCGCATTGCTCACGCACCTTCGCTCGCTTTCGACAGAACGGCCAACACTAGACTAGCCCGGCAGTTTAGAACCGCTCTGGGGGCATCAAGATGCAGCTCGGCTCGTTCGGTGAATAGCCGATCAAGTCGTCGAACCGAGAGGCCGGTTTGAAAACCGACTCTACCCAGGGCGGAACCGGCTTATTATGGTACCAGTGTTGCCTATAAATCTTTCGGCGCATATGCCCTAAATCATCCCTCTCCACGCCCCAGTTGTAGTGGCCGGTAGCACGGTGGAACGCGAAGTACGAGACCAGCGCGCTCAGTGCGTAGACTGCCAGCCGGCTTTGCCACTTCATGCGCGATTTCTGCGGTTCGTCGCTCACGCCGCAATTGTACCCGCGAGCGGCGGGTCGCAGAGCACGCTCTTTTCCGTCGGAGGGGTGGCGGGCTTCGGCCAACTGGTCACACCTAGAATGCTGCAGCGGGCAGGCAAGTGACCGACATTTTGGAAATCGTCTTCCTCCCAACCCTCGCCTGTCGGTAAAGTGACAGCATGAAACGCGACGTGTGGCGACGGGTGGGGAAACGGTTTCTGACTCGAGTGGCGATGCCGCTCGCTGCCGTTTTCTTGGCGCTGATCGTGCTGGAATTCTGGACGCTGCGGGCCCGGGCGCAAGCCGAGCGCGCCAGGCCGCGAAAGCCGCCCATCGAGCGCCGGCAGGATCCGGCCGCGCCGCCTCAGCTCGGTCGGGACTTCACTCGGAGCGATCCGCCGGCTAAGAGCGACTGGGTGCGGCGGTAGAAGCAGCGGTCGAGGGAGCCGCCAGGACGTCGGCCCGAGTCGCGGGCGCAGCGGGCGTCGCTGATGCCGTTCGCGGGGGCTTCTTGCCCGCCAGAGGCGAATCGGGGCCCAGCTTGTGCCGGATCACCTCGATGTCGGCATCCTTGAACTGCTTTTGGGCGCCGATAGAAACGCGTCCGAACGTTGCCAGCTTCGTCGGCACTTCGGCAAACGTCTTGCGATAAACGGCGATCATCTGGGCCGTGCGGGGCGTCTCGACGAGGTAGTCGGCCACGGTCACGATGATTTGCGTCCCATCGTCGAGCGTGAGCACGGGCACGCCGATAAAGGTCACTCGCGCCAGGTCTCGCGTGTGGCGGAGGTCGGCAATCAGTTGTAGTTCGCGGATCGCCGCCATGGCTTCCGACTCGTTGTGCGTGTCGGCCGCTCCGTCAACCAGGCTGGCAATGTTTTCGATGCCGATCAGCTTGCGGAGGTAAAAGACGAACGCCATCCGCTCGGTCGTCGTGTAGTTGAGGCATGCGAAGAACCGCGTGCGGCTGGCTTCCGGGATGCCCAGCTCGATCAGGGCCGCATCGAGGTCCGCCTGGATCTCGAGCGTGGAGCGGTGCTCCATGATCTTCTTGAACTCGGTGTTAAAGGGGACAAACCCCAAGCCGGGCAGTCCAAAGTTGAGGCCGACCGAGACCGTTAGCCAGCCACCGGTTGCATTGATCGTCATGTCGTCGAGCAGACATGCGAGCGGCTCATTGCGAGTCTCGGGATCGCAGCCAATCAGGCAGGCGATGCGGCGGCGGGCTTCACAGTTGGCTTTGCAACCGCCGGGACTTTTCTTGGTGAGAGCCCAGCGCTGGAGCACTTCGCCCGTACGGCGGACAGAGCCCACCGGGTCCGTGACGAAAATATACGCCCCCTGTGCGGTGTTGCAGACGCCTTGCGCGAAACCGGCCGTATATTGGGGATTCTTCTCGGCGATCCGCGAGCCGTACTCCAGAGCGCAGAGTTCGCGCAGCCGCAACTCGAGCATGGCCAGACCTTGCGCGGGAATTGTGCCCCAGGGCGTTTCAATCTCGAAGCGGAAGTTGAAGTCGACCAGCGGCGCGTACTCGGCGAGGCGATAGTTTCTGCCGCGGAGCAAATCGGGACGAATGATCTCGCGCGTGCGGAAGACGAGCGAGGCGGGGATCACCGCAGGTCCCCCCTCCACCGGCCCGTGGTCTTTGGGATCTTTGGGGTTCTTCGGGTCTTTTTCTTCCGACATCCGCAAACGGGGCGGCCCCGGATTCGCATCGAGTGCCGCCCCCTCTGGCACTGGGGTCAGCCCGCCGGGCACCGGCGAGCCGTCTGGGTTGAGCAAGGGAGAATCGGGCGGCGAATCCGAGAAGATCGGCTTGCCATCGCTCGTCACACCCATTGGAACCGACGGCGGGGTCGGTTTGCCTGAGGCTTGCGGCACGGGCACGAATGGAATTGGACCGGCGGGCGTCGGGGCCGGCGCTGGTCCTCCCAGTTGTGGGCCAACAGGCTGCGGAGCGACCGTTGGCGGTGGCGCGATTTGAATGGGAACGGGCTGCGCCGGCGCTGGTGTCGCAGGCTGCGCGGGTGCCGGTGGCGGACCGAGGATCAACGGCTCGTCATCGGCCAGCAACAGCGTGCCCGAGAACAACGTTGTCGCTGAGAGCAGGATCGCAGGGATCAGCGGCGCGTACAGCGACTCGCAGAGTGCGACGAGCAACGATCCCCGTTTCATCCGCGCGATTCCTTTCGCTTGGACGCTTAGCCGATATCACGCACACCGCCTCGGCAAGCGCACCGACTGGCTCTATCGGTATCGGTTGTAAGGTTTGTGCAGGATGCGAGTTGTTGCGGCGTGATCGGAAGCCGCCGAGCCAGGACGGATTGCCGTTCCGTTTGGGCAAATTCGGCGGGAAGTGCGGCCAGGCAACGGCCAGAAGAGGCGGCGAAGCGACCGGCGAAGGTGGGCCGACTTTTACTTCCAGTAGACTTTGTACACCCACGCAATGACGAGCGCAGGCACAAAAAGGCTCAAGAGAAACTGGTCGAAGGGGAAGAAGCTGAACACGCCGGTGGCTCTCCAAGGGATCAGCCGCCCCTTGAGGATAAACTGATCGATGAGCACCGACCCGACGATTCCCCAGCACATGATGATGTAGCCGAGCTGTTTGCGTTCGTATTGTTCCTCGGGCGAGAGATCCTTGTAGCGCTTGCGGGGACCTTTGGTCCCGCGGCTCTTTTTCGTGGTCGTTTTGCGTGACTTGCCTTTGATCGCCTCTTCCGCCGCCGCCTCGTCGCGCAACCCGGCCGCGTAGTATTTGGCGATGCCTTGGTTGATCGACAAGGGCGTCGCAATCACGGGCCGAATCGCCATCTCGAAACGCAGTCGCAGTTCGTCGATCAACTCCTGGTCTGGCTCGTCGACGCAGGCGATCAGCAGGGTGTCGTCGTCGATGAACAGCGGAAGTATCGAATGCCGCTTGACCGTGCTCCGCGGCACCTTGTCGAGCACCGCGTCATCGGGAATGACATCAGCCAGATCGATATACGATCGTCCGAGTTCTTCCGCCAGAGCCTGAGCGGCAGTGGCGGCGTCGGTGAGCTTCATTTGGACGACAGCGTCGCGGAGCGTGAGCCCGCGGGCCTCGGCGAACTTTTCGGCCTCTTTGATCTGTGGCTGCGTCGCGACGCAGCGCTCTTCCAGAATTCGGCCGAGCGAGCGCGGACCGCCGGAGCCGCCTTCGTCGCGGAAGACCCGTCCGAGGCTTTCGTCATACTCGCGCTTGGCCTGCGGATCGGTCAGGCAGAGCATGGCCTTGGCCAGCTCGTTCAGCAGCTCCTGCGAGCGAACCGAGAATTGCCCCGACGCATACTTGCGCACGTGAGCGTTGAGCTTCTTGTAGTTCGCGCGGATCTTGTCGGCTTCGTCTTGGAACTTGACGAGGCGCAACAACTCGTAGTGGTTCGGAGGCCGGACCCCCTCGGGGATGCCCAACCATTCCTTGTAGACATCGAGTGTCGTCGTCATAAGCGGACCCAGGCGGAGGCGCTGGCGACGGACAGAAGAGATCCGATCGACCGATCCGTCCGGCGTTTATTCGACGTGGTAATCGCGGGCAATCTGTTCGAACGAGTCGACACCTTTTGCATCCAGTCCCTGGTTGCGGATGATCTCGATGTTGGCCGCCTTGTTCCCGGTTAGATCGACGGCGCGACACTGAATGCGGCCGTTGTTGTCGTAGCTATAGGTCACATCGACGGGCGAGCCGGCGGGCAACCCGGGAGGCAGACCGACGATCTGGAATTCGGCAATCTTCGTGCAAGCCTCGGGATCGGCGACCTCTCCCTCGAGCACGTAGACATGCACCCGTTGCTGATTGGGCGACGTGGTGACGAATCGCTGCGTGGCCTCGTAGGGAATGGCCGTGTTGCGAGGAATCATGATGTGATTGCTCTTACGGCTCGGATTCATCGGGTCGGTGATCTTCACTCCGAGTGAATGTGAGTTGACGTCGGTCGTGTTGACCGAGCGGAGACGGTCCAAAACGGCTTTGCCCAGTCGCCCACTGCCTCCCGTTTCCTTGGCCTCGAGAATTGCCGCGTGAATGGCGGCCCCTTGCGCGACGGCCTCTTCGGGAATCAGATCGCGAGAGGGCGAACGCAGACAGACTTCTTTGAGCATTTGCTCGACGACCGGCATATAGGTCGAGCCGCCGGCCATGATCACGTCGTCGAGTTCGCGGGGGTCAACTTTCGCCTGCTGCAGCACCAGCTCGCTCGTGTCCTTGGTGCGCTGCAACAAGTCGGCGGTCATGCGTTCGAAGTCGCTACGGGTCATCGAAACCGTAAGCGTCTTCCCCTTGTAGTAGAGGCTGATGGGCACTTGGGAGCGGTTGCTCAATTGCCGCTTGGCGTCTTCGCACTCCTGAATGAAGGACCGCAGCGTTTCGGGGTTCTCGCGGGGATCTTCGGCGAATTTGCGTTTGAATTGTTCGCAAACATGGTCGACGATTCGCTGCGTCCAGTCGAGGCCGCCGAGCATGACGTCGCCGTCGGTGGCAAGCACGCGGAAGTTCGTGGGGGTGTAACGGACGACCGTGACGTCGAACGTGCCGCCGCCGAGGTCGTACACCAGGATCGTTTTTTCCTTGGTCTTCAAATCGCCGCGGCCCAGCTCTCCCTTGGTCCAGGCATAGGCCAGCGTGGCGGCCGTCGGCTCGTTCAAAATGTCGACGACATTGAGTCCCGCGATCTGGCCGGCATCCTGCGTCGCCTTGCGGCGGATGTCGTTGAAATAATACGGGACTGTGATCACGGCGTTCGCGATGGGCCCGATCCGCTTTTCGCTATCCTGCTTGAGCTTCTTCATCACCAGGGCGGAAATGAATTCGGGCGTCAACCGCTTGTTCTGATAGACAATGTAGAAATCCTTGTTCCCCATCTGCCGCTTGATCGCTTCGACGATGTGGGACGGATCTTCGATCGAAATCCGCTCGAACGACGGGCCAACCAGGACGTGCCCGTCTTCTCCCAACAGCACCACCGAGGGCGTAATCGGCTTGTCGTCGGAGTTGTGGATCGTGACCGGCTGACCTTCCGCATTCACCTGGGCCAGCGCCGAATAGGTGGTTCCCAGGTCGATGCCGATCGTGTTGCCTTCAAGAAACGCCATGGGTTTGTGCTTTCCAGAGTGAAATGACGGGAATATGGTGATTTTGACAGTGACCTGGAGGGGAATCAAGCGCCCGCGCCGGCTTGCCTCGGCCTAAGTCGCGCCTGGCCCAGGGAGCGTTTTTTGAGGCGGATCGGCTCGCTCGCCGGCCCCGCAGCGTGACGTCGGCACATTTTGGTTTGATGCGGGATGTGTTAGGATTTCCCTGCGACGAACGGGATTCGGTCGCGGGGGGAATCCGTTGCTGGACCAATACGCGGAACGCTGGGCACTCGTGACCGGCGCGTCATCAGGGATTGGTGCCGAATTCGCCCGCCTGCTCGCCGCCCGTGGCATGCACCTGGTGCTGGTCGCCCGCCGCACCGACCGGCTCAACGAGTTAGCCGCCGAGCTGCACACCCGGCATCGGGCTCGTTGCGAGGTGATTGCCAGCGACCTGTCCGATCCCCGAG
>DASRXU010000265.1:0-13009 GCA_035687365.1 Planctomycetaceae bacterium
CTTGCGAGCCGGTCGTTGCCACATCGGCGCCGGTCTGCCCGACTTGCGAGCCGGTCGTTGCCGCTCCCACACCGGCCTGCACGGATTGCGAGCCAGCCGTGGCCGCCCCGGCTGGTCCGGTTGTACCCCCTGCACCAGGCAATGAAGTGGCTGACTACGACAATAACTGAGACTCGAGTCTGACGAATCAGCCGACTTTGACCAAGACCCAGGGAGGGCGGGGAAACTCGCCCTCCCATTCTTCTTTCGAAGGTGCCCGGTCCCGATTCCTGGTTCATCGTCGTCGACACACTCAACGCTGTTTTTCGTCAGGCCTCTGCTGACTTGCAATTCGCTGCTCGGCCGGTTGCGGACCCCAGTCCGTCACTCTCGACCATCAAACGACCGATAAGCGCCGCAGTAGTCTCGGAAAGCCATCCGTTTTTCGACAGCTGTCCCGCGTGCCGGATTCTCCTACGTTTTGGCGGAATGCGGCCTCAGGCTGCGAGTGGAGATCCAACGCCCTGAAATCGGTGGCGGAATTCGAACGTTTTCGCATACTGCTCAAGGCCCCGGATTGTCAGGCGTTGATCGGAATCCCATGCTTGGGATCGAATGTGGAGTGCTCCCCAGCCGGGGCTTGTTTCCCGTTACCTGGGCATGAACGTTGTCGCGTTGGCGAAAAAAAGAGCCCGGCCATGTCGAGAGCGCTGGATTTGCTCCGACTACTTGGCAGATGCACCGTACCCCGCGATTCGACAGGGAGCAAAAGAGATGAAGTTCATTCTGATGATGCATGCCACCAAGGCGGATTTTGACTTTTACGTCAAATGGTCAAAAAAGGACCTTCAGGCGAATGTCGCTTTCATGCAGGCTTTCAACAAGGAACTTAAGGATTCGGGGGTCTTCGTTTCGACCGAAGGCCTGGCGTTCCCCGACCAGGCTAAGACGGTTCATGCGGGTGACGACGGCATCCCCATTACGGACGGAGTCTTTCCGGAATCCAAGGAGTTTCTCGCCGGTTACTGGATCGTCGATGTCGAGAACCCACAGCAAGCCTATGAGATCGCCGCGCGGGCTTCCTCGGCACCCGGGGGCCGGCCGGGCACCATGCCGATCGAGGTGCGGCAAGTGCTGAGCGGCTTTTCCGACTTGGGGCTTTGATATCCCGGCTCCCCGGTCCAGAGCGTCATCGGATAACGGCCGATGGACTCGCCGATTTGGCTGGATGCATCCCAACCCGAACCGCGAGGTTAGAAAGAGAAAAATGTCCGCAAACCGCGAAACTCGCCGGGCAACAGCGCCCGAAGATCACGCGATCTCAGTGCCGGCTGCACGTTTATCAATCGCCGCAGCCGCGGTGGCTCTCCTGTCGCTCGCCAGCTTGCACATGCTAAGCCCGGAATTCGATCCTACTTGGCGGGTCGTGAGTGAATATGCCAACGGCCAGTATGGTTGGGTGCTCTCGCTGATGTTTGTTGCCTGGGGGATCAGCTCCTGGGCTTTGGCGTTCGCGATTCGGGCGCAGCTGAAAACGACCGCCGGCAAGCTTGGCTTGGGTTTTCTTGTCGCCGCGGGCCTGGGTCAGGCCATGGCGTCTGCCTGTGATATCAATCATCCTCTTCATGGCGTGGCGGGAATGCTTGGCGTTCTCGGACTGCCGATTGCCGCGATGTTGATCAGCGTGGTGCTTGGCCGTATTCAAGCGTGGTCAAGCGCGAAGACACTGCTGCTCTGGACAGGCAACTCGACCTGGGTGATCCTCATTGTAATGATCGCGGCTTTGATGGTCATGATTGCCGGGCGCACTCGCGCCGGAACAATCGCGCTCGTCGGATATCCCAACAGGCTGTTAGTCGTGCTCGATTGCGTGTGGACGATGACTGTCGCATGGCAAGCGATCAAGCTGCGACACCCAGCTACCCAAGTGCCCCAAGCGATGCGTGGCCCGCGGCCAGAATTGCAGTGATCGGACAACCCCTCGACGTTCCGATCGAGCATGTATTACGGGAATTGGCGCCACAGGTGCTAGGGACCGTGATCCGAAGATTTCATGACTTCGCGGCATCGGAAGACTCCGTTCAGGAGGCGTTGCTCGCCGCAGTGCTGCAATGGCCGCGCGAGGGTCTCCCCGACAATCCTCGTGCCTGGCTGACACGGGCCGCGTTCCGGAGGATGACCGACCACATTCGTAGCGAGACCGCTCGCCGACGTCGTGAAAGTGATTTCGCCCTGGAGGAGGCCCAGAGACCAGAACCGACGGATATAGACAGTGCTCCGAACGAAGATGACACGCTGGTCCTCCTCTTCATGTGCTGCCATCCCGCGCTGACTGCGGCTTCTGCGATTGCCCTGACGTTGCGGGCGGTGGGTGGCCTGACGACCGCTGAGATCGCCCACGCATTTCTTGTCCCCGAACCGATAATGGCCCAGCGCATCAGCCGGGCCAAGCAGAATGTCAAGAACTCCGGCATTCCGTTCCAACCTCTGACGCCCGAGGAGCAATCACAGCGGTTCCGCGCGGTCCTACACGTCCTGTACCTCATCTTCAATGAGGGCTATACGAGCAGCATCGGACCCGATCTGCGCCGAGGCGATCTGGCGCACGAAGCGCTGCGCCTGACACGGATCGTCCACAATCTGCAGCCGGGCCACCCCGAGGCTGCCGGCTTGCTTGCGTTAATGTTGTTGACTGATGCCCGCCGTCTTGCCCGAACGAGCTTAGAAGGCGAGTTGATCCCGCTCACGCAGCAGGACCGGGCCCTTTGGGACAGGCAACAGATCGCGGAGGGTGTCGCACTGCTCTCGGCGACGTTACCGAAGGGCTCGGTCGGCCCATACCAGTTGCAAGCCGCAATCGCCGCTGTTCATGACGAAGCTGGCCGAGCCCAAGACACGGATTGGCCGCAGATCCTCGCGCTCTACGACTTGCTCAAGCACATGTCCGAAAACCCGATGGTCAGGTTAAATCACGCGATCGCGACTGCGATGGTGCATGGCACGACGAAGGGCTTGGAATTGTTGGAGGCCCTCGAAGCCGATGCGCGCCTCGCGGAGCATCACCGCCTGGACGCTGCTCGAGGCCATCTGCTGGAACTCGCTGGAGACTTCAAGGCCGCCATAGAACACTACCGGTCTGCGGCAGGCAGGACAGGCAGCCTCCCGGAGCGCAACTACCTTCTCATGCAGGCCGCCCGACTGGCGAAGTCAGCGTCTTACGAGAACGATGCGATTTGAGTTTAAGCGATCTCTCCGAAGTGTGGTTGCGCTCATTGGCCGATCCCTTCTGGCCGGTATCGCATAAGCTGATGCCTTTTTAGGGAACGTCGAAAAAAGACCGATAACTGCCGGCGTCACAGGCATCGGAAACTCATCCGTTTTTCGGCACTGGCTCGGCGTACCGGAAACTCATCCGTTATCGCGGACTCTCGCTTGGTCCAATGACGGAGGGCAAAAACGTCCTTCGAGCAGCTTGGCGCCCATTGAAAGCGCGGTCAGGACACGCCCACCTTACGCAGTGAACGAGTCGCTCAGCAGCGGCGGGGCACCGGAGAGCTTGAAGTCCCAGAAACGAATCATACTCAGCCGTCTGCTGCAGCGGATGGTTCGGCCCGGCCCCCACCCCGACCGACTCACTTCCCCTTCTTTTGCTCGAAGAGCCAGTCCAGCACTTCGGTGTTCCTGTACGTCGGGGTCCACGCGTCGTGGCCGATCCCCTTGTACTCGGTATATTTCGGCTCACCGCCGGCTTTCTTGATAGCGACGATCATGTCGCGGGGTCGCTCGACCGGCACCAGCGGGTCCGCGCCGCCGTGGAAGGCCCAGATCGGCAGTTTGGCGAGCTTTTCCGCCTGTGCCGGGTCGCCACCGCCGCTCACGGGAATCGCCGCCGCGAACAGTTCCGGCCTGCGCGCGACCAGGTCCCAAGTGCCGTAGCCGCCCATCGACACGCCCGTCAGGTAGATGCGATCCTTGTCGATGCGGTACTCGCTAGCAACGGTGTCAATCAAGTCGAGGACCAGCGCTGATGGCTCGGTGGGGCTTTTGGCGAGCGGCACGTTGCGCTTGCCGTCGAACCAACCGACGTTGGTCCACTGCTTGTCGGGCGGGCACTGCGGGATCGCCAGGAAGCAGGGGTGCTTCTTGCGGGCCTGGTCCGTCGCGAACTCCTCGACGCCGCTCCTGAGTTGCTTCTTGTTGTCCGTGCCCCGTCCGAAGGCGCCGTGCAGGAAGACCACGAGCGGGAAACGGTCCTTGCCGTCCTTGTCGTAGCCATCCGGCTTGAGCAGGCGGTAGGGCAGACTCGCCTTGTCCTTGGTGAAGGTGAGCTTGTCGAGCAGCTTACCCAGGTCAGGCTTCGGTTCCGGTTTCTGGGCGTGGGCCAACGAGCATAGGAATAGACCTCCGACTGCGATGACGACGAGTTTCATGTCGTGCGACTCCTGCAAAGAATGGTGGGAAATGGGCGGGTCACGAAGCTGCGTTCAAGGCTTTTATTTCCAAAGAACTAAGCATTGTACCAGCGTTGTTCGCGTACGATCGCTGGGCCAATACCAAGGTCCTCGACGCCAGCCGCAAGCTGACCGCCGAACAGTATGTCGCGGAGCCTGTTCTTGGCTGGTCGTCGGTGCGCTCGACCATCAACCACATCGCTCTGACGACCGAGTTCAACCTGCGCCCGCTGGCCGGCGACCCGGATGACCGCATCCCGACCGAAGCCGAGTTGGGTACGGTGGACGACGCGGCCCGGTTGCTGGAACGTGCCCACCACCGTCACCCCACGCAGTCGCGAGCATGAACAATGTAGCGGGGCTGCGTCTACCGGAAGGCCGGACTTCACCTCGCCGCTCTCGTTCCGCCGCAACCGCTCGTTACGGCTGACTGTCCCGAGAACTCAAGCGTTTTGCGAATGCTTCATTTAACCACCGTTAGATGAGCGCCCCGGCTTGGCTCGTCGCGGATTCTCGTCACGTTTTGCCGAGAACGCAGACGTTTTGTAGGAATCGCTCTCGCCTGAACGATGACCGCCCAAGTGGCCTGAACGGCAGCGCATCAACCCAACGTTTGTTGAACCGATCTTTCCGCAGAGCAGAGCCCGCTTTTTTGTGGTGGCGAATCGACGCGTCGTCTTAGAATGCCGGGATGGCACGCGCCGACGAGAAGCAGGAGCCGGCTCACTCTGGTTCACGACAATTTGCGACGACTCGCTGGAGCCTGGTGTTGGCGGCCGGTCAACGCGGCTCGCCGCAATCGTCCGCCGCGTTAGCGACTCTTTGCGAGAACTATTGGTACCCGCTTTATGCATATGTTCGCCGACGGGGGCATCAAGCGGACGAGGCTCAGGACTTCACGCAGGCCTTCATTGCGCGGCTTTTGGAGAAGAACGATCTCGCCGCAGCCGATCCCGGGCGCGGACGGTTTCGCTCGTTTCTGCTGACGTCGCTGAAGCACTTCCTGGCCAACGAGTGGGATCGCAACCGGGCGCAGAAACGGGGCGGCGGCCGTTCTGTGCTGTCGATCGACTTTGGGACCGCTGAGGAGCGGTATCGCGCGGAGCCGCGCCACGACCTGACGCCGGAAAAGATCTTTGAGCGGCGTTGGGCCTTGCGGAGTTGCAGGAGCTTCGTGCTACGGCGATGCTGGCTAGGACCTCCCGCTTAATCGGCCATCGGGAGGAGGGCATCATTCTCGGGGCCACCAATCTCGCGAGTCGACTCGTGCGCGCAATCATGCTGCCGGCCGACCACATCAGTATGCTCGACGTGAACGCACTGCCCACGGTGGCCGAGTTGGTCTTGAAGGCCGCAAGAAAGCGTAGTGCGGCAATCGAGATCGTGGAATGGCCGGGTGGAGTGCCGAAACATATTGAACTCGGTGTGACGCCAGAGGTTTTTGCTGCCGTTCGCCGAGGGCGAAAAACAGTGCCGCTTGGCAAGCAACTAGAGTTGGCCGAGGTCGCCGGACTGCCCTGGTGCTGCACCGCCACACTGAAATCGGGCGGCGAGGCCCTGCATCGGGTTGTTGGCCCGGCCATTCGGCAGCCAGACCAATGGGTATTGCCCATCATGTCCGATCCACATTATGCGTCAGACACGATCGCCGATCACCAGAAAGAGGCCGACAAACTCCGCCGAAGTTTCGGGCTGAATGCAGCCCTACGGGGGAAATGATCCGGATGAGTCGGACCTACCGCCTGCGGCGCCACGCCGGTGAGGAGAAGCCCGCTAAAGAACCCGTGGAAGCGTGAGACCAAAACCGGCCAAACGCGCCCACCGGCCCGCTTCTCCAAAAATCCTCGGTCGTGATCTTGCAAAGCACCGAACGAACAATGAAAGGGACCAATCCCATCTACGGACTGGCTGGTTTTAACGTGCCCATCGGTGACCGTTCTCGCGCGCCCAATGACAGGCTGCAAAACTCGGTCACCTTCAGAGAACCGTTCTACCCCTGGGAGCCGTTGGCGATCTCGCGGACGCTCGGTTTCCAACGGCGACCGTCCAAATCCGAACCCGCGGTGCCTTCGTCCACGACGACTCGCCAGCTGCCCGAATGACCCGCGCTTCCGCCTGCTGTCATCGTGAGGTCATGTAGTCCTGTTCCCGGAACATACGGCTCATTGCGACCGAAAAGGATCCATTGCCTCGCGAATTCGGCCACGCCGGCAAACGCTAGGTCGTCGAGGTCGAGCGATACCGCAGATCGTGAACCTCTAGCGCCTGATTGCTGCAGTGACCGGTTGCTCTTATTTGCCCCTTTTGTGCTGTGGTGAGCAAAGACGGGTGTGGTACCCGCTCTAAGGCAGGCGCGGGCCGCGGCTCGCAGCAACGGACCGATGGCATATAGGTTCGTAGCCGAACTGCTCGAGGCGAGGTCGAGTAAGCAGAGGAACAGCGGGTCGACGAACACGACGTCGATTTTGTTGCTGCGCAGGAACTCCGTCAGCGACGAGAGATCATGCTGCTGGGAGAGCTTCGGCAGATCATGAACCCAAAGGACCTGATCGACTTGGTCAAGCCGGAGACGACGCTCTGTAGAAACACGTCGGGCCAGGTCCTGCAGGTCGCCGGGAGACGTTTCTCCAGAAAACACGGCCACACGCTTCGCCGTGGGAACGGCGAAATGCCCAAGGCACCGCTTCCCGCTGGCTAGGCTGATTGCCATGTCACAGATGATTGACGTTTTCAGGCACTTTTTCGGTCCGCCCAGTACGCAGACCTGACGATTGACGAGCAGTCCCTCGATCAGGAATTGCCGCCTATAGTTCTTTTTGTCGAATGCTGCCGAAGTCAACGCCGGGAACCGCGTGGGCTTCGCGGTCGGTCTATGGGCCAAGCTGGTCGAGCCGGTCTTGTTTGTAGTGGTCGCAGGCTTCAGTTTCTGATTCATTCGTCACAAATTCCTTCCTTAATTGATTTTCAAACCGTCTGACTTTCGCCACCGGTCGCTGGTCGACACCGCGTGCTCGAGAATCCAGTGGCGAGGGTGGTAGAGCACCACCGGGGCTGAGGTCTATCACGGGTCAATCGATGCGCACGAGAGAGCGGCGCTTCGCAACATCCCGACGACGGACAAGAATTCCAGTCAGGATCTTTGACTTTGTGCGTCCCGAGACGGAGATTTGCGCAACGAGCCGCTGTTCGGCCCTATCTCGGCATTGTCGGCGTTCTTCACGCCTGTTCTCGACTTGCTCCACCAGTCTCGGAGACAGCCGGTCTTTGCGAAGGTTGAACGTCTTCACGAGATCCTTGCCGCTGGCTCTGATGTAGTCGTAGATGCGCTGGGCGGCCGCCGTTAATGACCCTCCAGACCGCTCTTTGTGGCTCCGCCTGAGCGCGAGAAGGTCGAGGCCACACCCTGTCTGTCGGTGCAGGCGCTCGAGCTGGCGCCCGATTGCTTCTTCCTGCTCGGGAGTCTGGAATACGAAGGCCGACGGCTTCAAAACCTTGTAGGCCTTGATCGACTCGTACTCGATGCCCAGCGGTAAGAGAACCTCGTCGGTCTCGGACTCCGTGAGAACCCGCTTGGCCGCGCTCTTTGCTGGCTCGAGCTTCATTAAATGTCGGTCGACTGTGATTGGCGTAAGCTTCTCCATCCGGTCCTGGGCATAGATTTGAAACAGCAACGGCTCTAGGGCCTCCTTGCTTGCAGCGCCATAGCCCTGCATTTTTATGTCGCACGTCTCCCATTCGTCGTCGGCGACTATTAGCTTCACGTAGTTGGCCCCCCCATCGCAAAGAAGCCCGTCGAATGAAGGCCCGTTGCCTCCGGGCGTGTGCTTATGCTCCAGCTGATGGACCAGTAGGCGGCGAACACACGTTGCTTCCAAGCCGAAAAACTGGGCTACATGACCGGCAAACCAGAGATTGAAGTCGGCGTCGTTTTGGGGGACTTCGGTTGGGTCGTAAAACGGGATCCCCGCGGAGTTGTCGGCATGCCGAAGCAGATAATCGGGCATTGCCGCTAAACACTCGGCCAATGTGCAACGCGGGATCCGATCCAGACGATATGTGCAGCCGTCGGTTGCGAGCTGCAGGCCGTTGAGCGATTGAAACATCGCGAATGCGACGGCCCGTCCGTGAGCCGTGATCACGTTTGCTGCGACGGAATTGCCAGTATCTAGATAGCCGCTCCCCAGGATGCCGTACAAGTTGTTGCACGTGAGCTTCCAGGCGTTTTCGGCTCCGCTGCCCTGGCCGTGTTTGTCCCTCGCTTCTCGGCGGAATCGGGCGAACTTTTCAACAAGAGCGCCGAGTGGGAACCTTAGCGCGACATCCTCGTGATCTAACTGAACGACTTCCGACCGCTGCAGCAGCTCGAGGTCGATTGTCTGCTCCCAACGGAGCCCTGCGCGTTGCAGTTCGTCGCAGAGCCGGTCGTAGTCTTCGCCGGAATCAGCAACGAGTTTCCGGGGGTAGAGCACGATCGCGTCAACTACCAGATCGCCGTATTCTCGTCGGGCTGTCTCGGGCAGAGCCTCAATCATGGCCCATGTGGTTGACGTGATGACCCCAGACTCGATCCGCCGTGAGAAAAGTTTGCCCCGAAACCGCGGCGCTTCGCCGAGCGCGGTTTCGGCCATGTTAGCGGCCGACTTGCTTCCTGATCGGGACCGTCTGCGAAAGTTGTCGGAAGTCAAAGCATTGACGGTCGAGGGCACGAGAGCATTATCGACGGCCGAGAGGTTGCCCGAGGCCCGAATGAACCAAGCATCTTCGGAGGCATGCTGTCGCGCAAAGTGTACTCCCTCACGCAGCGACATCCTCCGGTCTCCAGGTTCCAAGAGGACCGGGCGGCCCCAGTAGACGTTGATTCCCCCTGCGATCGTCGGATAGCAGGACCGAAGATCGATGTCCCGCAGCATGCCTTTGGCTTCATGCCAGAAGACGGTCGGCGTGCGGCTGAATCGCAGACCGCCGTGGATCGCACCCGTCTGCGCGCCGAAGCGACTCCCCTCTGCGCCCCCGCCGAAACGTTGGATGGCCCCGCCCCGCATCAGCCTCTTGAGATTGCGGGGATTCTTCAGCACCTTCGAGTCTGACACGAATTGCAGCGTGGCAGCAAAAACAAAGTCAGCGACCCGACTGCCCAGCGTCGGTTTCATCGGCGCGACCAAATCCGGCGCAATCGCAAACGCCTCGTACATCGCTCGATCGCGATTGAGCATCTCCTCGTAAAGCAAAAGCGTTAGAACTGCGTCTCGGAGCGCGTAACCGAACGCTTGGTCGGGCCGCCGCAGGAACGTGTCCCGCATCTGCTCCTTTTCGCCTGTGCTCAGAGTGTCGGCTTTGCCGACTCCCAAAAACGTCCGGCTGAGGCGGTCAAGGCTGCCTGGCCCGAAGGGCAACATGGTGTCGAATGTTGTGAGCCGGATCGCGAAGAGGTCTCCGCCTGAGGTCTCGAGAAACTCGACGATGGGAGCGTAATCAGCGAAGTTCCGCCCTTGTGCCACGAGCGTCAACCGCTTCCGGCCAGACAACTCGATATTCGGAATGCCGGGCAGTGGCCGAAACACGGCTTCGTGATGCCGACGTCCAAAGCAGCGTGGAAGGTCGGCCTGCAAGAAGTGGCCCACTAGGCAAATGCGAATCACCGGCACACGCCATTGCTGTTTTTCTTCGTCCCAGACCCCGTTTGCCGGTTGCGAATTCCGATCCCTGAGTCGCTCGAGGCCCGCTGCCCGCGTCACCGGTGTCACATCACGGAAACCGAATACATCCGCGAGCATCCTCGCCGGCGAGAGACGGGCGGAAAGAACTTTGGGCGGGCGGAACTTGGGCCTCTTATCGAATCGACCAAGGCCCTGCAGATGGTTCTCGGCTCGGAAGCCAGGTGGAACCGGGATCTCCGGCGCGTAGTAAACCTGTGCTCGCAGCCGACCTTTTTGATCGCGAGCGGCGACCTGCACGGAAAGTGTCGAAGCGCCATGGGATTCCGTGTCGATTGCCACCGCGATGCCATCTCGAGCAAGCACTTCCAGTGTCGGCTCTGCTGTCAAAACGAGCTTCCTTTCGTGTTATTCATTCGTCATGGCGACGGTTCCGAAACGTTAACCGTCGCCGGGATGGTCACTCCAGTTGACGACCTACTCGTCCCGCGGCAGTACCTCGCGGCCGAGAACTTCGAACACATATCGCTTGCTTGGATTTCTTTCCGGTTCCCATCGGCGAAATCCCCCACGAAGTTGCAACTGCACCGAATGCCTTTTGAGTTCCGATGCCGCAGTGGGATGCAAACGCGACCCATTGCCAGTTCAGTTGGACTTTGGTGGCACCGCTAGACAAGGCGTTCGGCGCGCAGCCTCTTCGTCAGTTCTTCGGATCGCGGGGGCACCACCGCTGGCCTGCTATCCGCGGCGGCATTTTCAGTGAGCTTTGCAACGAACTCGCGCCACGCCGCGGCTGTCGTGTATCGGCGACCCCCGACAACGACAGTCTCGAGGTGTACACCGCGGACGCCTTTAGCATGCCACCGCCACAGACAAGCGAGTGACGGCGGTTTCGGCAGCGATTTCGCCGCCTTCGAGAGCGGGATCAGTGGATCCACACTTGGATCGATCGCCATTTTTTCTGGCTCCCTTGGTGAGCAATATGAAACACCAAAGGATCCAATTACCCAGCGGATGTTAGGCCGTCACCTAACATTGGCGTTCGAAACGACTGACAATTAACGATCGCCTGCGCGATCGCACGAGATCAGGCGAAACCTATAAAGGCGCACGTTCAACCCTTTGAGATTCTCGTTAAGGGCACAGATAGTCGTTCGAACTGCTCCCTTGTCGCCCGGATAACCTGCCAGGCAGCGTTCACGGGCGTGTTCCCCACGCGCCTGATAGGCATTATTGAATAAGTGCCAACGAAGGTCGCTTCGTGCGAGGTTTATTTCCCGATCAAATCCCTTACGGCGAATCGTCCGCTCTGTTACATCGACGAACAATTCGAGATACCCGGGCACTGGCGAAGCGTTTCCTCCGCCATCATCCGCTCCGAACAGCCGCAAAGCCGCGTCGATCCGCTCATCCAAGCTTTGGACTGGGTGACGCGTTCGTTCTGGGCCATTTTCCAGTGTTTCGAACATTTGGCGCAGCTGATCGTTCGCACGCTGCAAGCCATCGCAACGGGCCCTTACAGCAGCAAGCCAAATCAAGTCCATTTCGGTAGCTTCAACGACCGGGTTCTCCGCCTTTATTAAGTCGAAATCGCTAAGTTTCATATCCCGCACGGGACGGACGCCTTCGTCCAGGAGCCTCCCCAGTGCAATGAGGGCGAGCAGACGGCGAGAAAGATTGTTTTTCAACGCGCGTTCGACTGGCTTGTCGGGCTCATACACCCAGCTCGCCTTAAACGTCGCGGTGCCTTCGTCCCAAGATTTGTTCAGGTCGGACGTGTACTCCGACCAATCGACGTATTGCTCGGAACCCCACCAATCGTCGAAGCGTGCGTTGGATTCTCTTATGGCTCGTGCGACCCGGCTGCTTTGCCTGACGCCTTTGATGGCTGCGGCTAGGGTGATCAGCCTCGCGTCGACCTTCGCCAGTTGGCGACGCGCATCCGCCGTACGTCGTGGAAGTGTGCGGCGCACGTGGAGCCAATCTCGGCAATTCAGTAGGCGCCCTAGTTGGTAAGCGGCGACGAGCTTATTCGACGTATCTATTCGGCCCCAGGACTCTGCGGCGGGCCGGTCGATACGAATCTCGGAACGAGGCGCAGACACTCGTTCGTGATTTTTCTTTCTCTGTGTCACCGTGACCTTAAAACGAAATTGTAGGACGCGCCGCTGACTTAAGAATTGGACCGATTTGACTAGACCCTGTTCCTGTGGCGGCGGAAGTCCAGCACCACTCATAGTCGGCTGACGCGCCCGGCCAGTGCCGCCGGAGCGGAGCGCGTCAGCCGAAGCGCCAGCGCCGACAGAGAACAATTGTATTCCGATCAGCCGATCTTCTGAATCACGTCGGACGCCAGCTTGAAATCCCGCTCGGCGTAGATCGCCGTGACGCGGGGATCGCTGTGTCCCAACACAGTTGCCGCAGCTTCCACCCCGTAGCGTTCTCGAATCAGCGTAGCCGCCGTATGCCGCAATTGGTTGGGCTTCCACTCCTCGAACCCAGCCCGTTCGCAGGCCCGGGCGATAGCCCTGCGATAGCTGGCGGAGGTGTATCGGCTCCCAGGTCCCCGCCTCGCGGCGGCACTTCCCGGTCGGCCGACCGATTCCCGCGGACTGAAGCAGTACGCGTCGGGATCGCGATCGAGGTACCGACGCAGAACGCCCTGCCCGTCGGGACCGATGAAGATTCGCCGCTCGCGTCCCTCGTGGTGCTCGGTCTTGTGAACCGATGGCCGATAGGTCCAAGTCCCGCTCTTGCCGATCGTGACGTCGGCGGGTCGCAGGCGACAGACTTCCCCCGGACGCATCCCGGTCAGCAACTGCAACCGCACCATTGCCGCGAGAACCGGCGATAGGTGGGGAATGGTTGCCGAGACGGTTCCCTCGTCGACAGGGCGAATAGGTTCGGTTTCTTTAGCCCCTGACC
>DASRXU010000266.1:0-2668 GCA_035687365.1 Planctomycetaceae bacterium
CTGGCGGCTTGTCCGCCAGTGGTCTTTCGCGCGCTCAAAAAAGGCACACTGGCGGACAAGCCGCCAGTGCCACCCGATTCGCGGAACGAGAAATCTACGTTCCCGTCAGCCAGTGCATCGCGGCGACGAGCATCGTTCGGAAAGCCGGCTCCGAAAAATCGTCGGCGTGCCCCAGTGATGTGTAGAACGATTTTCCCCCGTCGGCTCGTTGGTTGATCCACGCAACTGGCTCGTCGTCCTTTCCGGGGATAGATCCGATCAAGAGGGGCGTCGCAGAGGATGCCAGAGGCCGCACACGGTAGAGAGAGCCGTTGCCGACGAGAGGTTCGCGGTCATTGAGCATCGGAACGATTGCTTTGGTGATCGGATTGTCGGGCCTCGATCCTAGGAGCACGGCGATTTTCACCCGATCGCCTTTCCCGTGATGTCCGACATAATTTCCGCCGAAGACGTCGGCATCCCACGACTCCCAGGTTTCTAAGGCGGGGGCCGGCTTCTTGCCGCGCAGCGAAAACGCATGGCAGGCCGTGCGAATGCCTAGCACCGGTTTGCCCCGCGCCACGAAGTCACGCAGCAGCTTCATCTGATCGCTTTTGAGCGGACGTCGCCGCACGCTGACCACAAGCACGTCGGCATCCGCGAGCACCTCGAGCCCGGGCAGATCGGCCGGATCGGTCTGGCTGCCGAAGACCAGACTCACGCGAAAATCCTTCCCCAACTCTCCGAGCGCGAACTTGGGCAGTGTGCGGTCGGTGTGGTATTCCGGCTCGGCGATCGCGATCACCGCGCGCGGCCGACGATCCTCGGCAAAACGGAACTCGTGACCGCCGAGCAGATCGGCGCTGGTGACGGTCGGGCACCAGTGCCGCTCGATGTGCTCGACGACCAGGTCGGTCCCCGTGAAATGACTCGCGTAGGGAGGCCGCCGCGAGCTGTACATCGAGTCGGTCATGTCGCGCATCAGCACGACGTGAAATCCCTGGTCGACGAGCTGGCGAATGGCGAACGGCCGCCCGAGGACGCACATGTTCGTGTGCACGCCCATCACGATCACATTCTCGATGCCGCGTTGTTTCATGAGGTACACGGCTTCGGCACTGTCGGTGATCGCGTCGGGGGCTTCTATTTTGAGTGTCTCGATTTGGCGGGTCCAAGGACTCCCCTGCTTGCAGGGCGGATCACACTCGCAGCCGCCGTCGGAATCGTCGATCGGCAGAGGCCCTTCGCGTTTGACATCGAGATTGCAATTCTTGCGAAGAGCAACTTTCGTCGCGATCGGAACCGCTCGCCGCGCGCGTTCGCGCTGCTCGGTCCCCTCGTAGAACTTCATCGTGTTGCTGGGGCAATGAATGATCAGCACGCCCCGATTGCGCGCGGCGATCAACACCTCGTTCATCCGCGGCGCCATCTCGGCGACTCGCTTCGTCGCGTCGTTGCACCAGTGTTGATTCCACATGTCGCAGACGATGATCGCGGTGCGAGCCGGGTCCCAAGCCAAGGCTTTGGTCACCGCATTGAAGTGGCCACTGCCGGGCTTCGTCTCGACGCGCGTTCGCGCGTGAAGCGATAGCGGTTTCGCCGAGGGCCCGGTCGCCGTCTCCGCGCCCCGACAAACGCCATCACCGCGCCGATCGACCGCTACGGCAAGCAACAAAACCGCGAGGAAGAGATTAGAGCGCGCTCGTTGCGACATGGTGTAAATTCTCCTAAGCCCCGAACCGCGATGCCGTTTACTGCGGTCCTTCGCCACCGTCGTTGTCAGACCTCGATTGGCTCCAGTAGAATAAAAGTTGGCTTATCCGTCGAGCGAGGAGAAATGGCGCAACATAGCCTAATTCGGCGATCAGTCCTCGGGTGCGTCGTCCTGCCGCTTGCGGGAATGGCTTGCGTCGTCTGGACTCCCGCGCGAGCCGCCGAGCCGCCGGCCACGGCGCTCGCCGCAGTTTCGGCCGATCATCCAAAGCAAATGGCGGACGGATTGGCGATTTTCACGCGCCACGTTCGGCCCGTTTTCGTCCGTAAATGTCTCAAATGTCACGGCGGCGAGGTGGAAATCCAATCGGGTTTCAACTTAGCGACGCGCGAAGGGCTGCTGAAGGGTGGGATGAACGGCAAGGCCGTGATCCCGGGCAACTCGCGGGGCAGCCGCCTGTACCGGCTCGTCACCCATGCGGAAGAGCCCTACATGCCGCAGGACGCGCCCAAGCTCTCCGAGGCGGAAATCGGACAGATTGCGTCGTGGATCGACCACGGAGCCCCGTACGACGACGGGCTGATCCCCGCGGCAAAGCCGGCTTCCTCCTGGACCGAGCGGACGGTCGACTCCAAGGTTCGCAAGTTTTGGTCGTTCCAGCCGCTCGCGGTCACCCGGCCGCCCGCCGAAGCCACTCGCACCGCATGGCCGCGAAATCCGATCGACGCTTTCATCAAGCGGTCACTCGATCGCCAAAAGCTGACTCCCAACGCGGAAGCTAGTCCGCGGGCCCTCGTGCGTCGGGTCACGTTTGATTTGATCGGATTGCCGCCGACGGCCGCGGAACTCGACGCGTTCGAGGCCGATCCGTCACCAGCCGCGTATGCTGCCCTCGTCGATCGGTTGCTCGCGAGTCCCCACTACGGCAATCGTTGGGCCCGGCACTGGCTCGACCTGGCCCGCTTCGCCGAGAGC
>DASRXU010000267.1:0-6028 GCA_035687365.1 Planctomycetaceae bacterium
GCGAGCCGGCCGTCGTCGCATCCGGGGTCTCGACTCTTCATCACCCTGGCCGGCCCAACCCGCAGGAGCTCGGGGCGCGGCTTTCGTCAGTTTCCAATCGCCCATGCGAACGGCCATCTGCGGTCCAAATCGCCAAAACAGGACCTCGTGCGGAACACCGTTCGCCGTGCCCTGGAGAAATGGCAAGAGGTTGACGCCGTCGAGCTTCTTCTCCGGCGCTGCGGTCACGCTGGCCGCCGCGAGCGCCGTTGGGTGGATGTCCAGAGCGATCACCGGCCGCTCGTCGACTTTGCCCGCGGGAACATGGCCTTTCCATTGGATGATGAACGGAATGCGGATGCCGCCCTCCCAGGTCGTCGTCTTCGTGCCCCGGAGCGGATCGTTGCGTGAACTCGTCTGGGGAGTTGGGCCGCCGTTGTCGCTGATAAAGAAGATCAGCGTTTTTTCATCCAGTCGGGAATCGTGAAGTTTCGCCAAGACGTTGCCAACCGCGTCATCCATCGCCGAGAGCATTGCGGAGAATGTCTGTCGCTTCTCGTCTTTCACATTGGGAAACCGCTTGCGATAGTCGGCAGTCGCCTGCAGCGGGGCGTGAACCGCGTTGAACGCCAGGTACAAGAAGAAGGGCTGCGATTTGTGTCGGTCGACAAACGCGACTGCCTCGCGGCCAAACGCGTCGGTGAGGTAGGCCGGCTCTGAGACTTCCTTGGTGCCTCGCATCACCATGTTGTTATTGCGACGTCGTCGTTCCCCGAGGTAAGGATGCGCTCCACCCAGGAAGCCGAAGTATTCGTCGAAGCCCCGCTCTGTTGGCCGCAATCCCTCCTTGGTTCCCAGGTGCCACTTGCCGACCATACCCGTCGCGTAGCCAGCTGTTTTGAGCCGTTCGGCAATCGTCTTTTCGTCGCGCACAAGCCCGAACAAGTCGGACGCATCGTCGATCGGACCGGGATTGAACTCGTGGCCAAACCGCTGCTGATAGCGGCCCGTCATTAACCCGGCCCTCGTCGGGCTGCACACCGGGCAGGAAACGTAGCCCGATGTGAACCGCACACCATTTTTCGCGATCGAATCGATGTGCGGCGTCGGAATGTCCTTGTGTCCCTGGCAGCCAAGTTCGCCATAACCGAGATCGTCGGCCACGATCAATAGAATATTGGGACGCGAAGTTGCTTTGGGCGCGTCCTGACCGCGTGAGAGATTGGCGAGCGAGACAGCAAAGACACACAGCACAGCAATGCGGGCGATCATCACGGCGATCTCTCCATAACTTCGGGCTCTCCATAGCGACGGGCGGAAGGCGGCGAAGCCCATAGTAGCGAGAGCCCCGCGGGCGACGATGCCAGGGGCGCCTCCGTGCGCTGAGGTCCTCTACGGATTTAACCCTCACCCCAGGCAGTGGTGTCGCTCGCTAGAGTCATTGACTTGCCCGCAAGTCCTTTTAGAATCACGAGTTTCCCTCTTTTGGCAGGTGGACTAAAGGCTCAACGTCTGCCCGTCGCGGAGAGTCGGTTGGACGCGATTCGCAAAGCCGACATTTTGGTCGAGGCGCTGAGCTGGATTCGCCAGTTTCGGGGCCGATATGTCGTCATCAAGCTGGGGGGCAGTGCCCTCGAGGAAACGGCAGCCGTGCGTAGCGTGCTGACCGACGTGATCTTTCTCTCAGCGGTTGGAATGAAGCCGATCCTGGTACATGGCGGCGGGAAGTCGATCACGCAGGCGATGAACGCGGCCGGTATTGAACCAAAGTTCGTCAGCGGGCGACGTTACACCGACGAGCGCACGCTCGAAATCGTGGCTAAAACGCTGGCCGGCGAGATTTGCGGTTCGCTCGTCGACGAGATTAAGCAGCAGAACGGCGAAGCTGTTGGTCTCAGTTATTTGGGGCGAAACTGTCTCATCGGCAAAAAGCTCTCGCTGAACGGGTCTGCGGGCGAGGCGGTCGATCTGGGCCGGGTCGGCGAGGTCGTCGACATCGATCGCGGGCCGATCGAAGACGCGATCGCCGCCGGGGCCATTCCCGTCATTCCTTCGATCGCCCTCGACGGGGCCGGAGAGAAGCTAAACGTCAATGCCGACACGGCGGCCGCCGCCGTCGCCCGCATTTTGGGGGCGGAAAAGCTGGTATTTTTGAGCGATGTGCCGGGGATTTTCCGCGATCGCCGTGATCCGTCGACCTTGATTTCGCATCTGTCCGCGAGCCTTTGCCGCGGTTTGATTGTCGAAGGGGTGATCGACGCCGGCATGGTGCCGAAAGTCGAGGCGGCGCTCGAGGCCTTGCAGAGCGGCGTGCGAAAAGTCCACATTGTAGATGCGGCCATGCCCCACGCCGTGCTGTTGGAGTTTTATTCCGATTCGGGCGTGGGGACGGAAATCGTGCCCTAGAATCTTCGCGGCCACTGCCACCACGCACGTGACCGCAATGATTCGAAGGCCAACGGTAAGGGTGGAACAAACATGAACCGAGCCACAACAGCCACGAGCGCGCAAACGATCGAGCAGTTCGACCGTTATGTGATTCCGAACTACAAACGAATTCCGATCTGCCTCGTGCGCGGCGAAGGCTCCTATGTGTGGGACGCCGAGGGGAATCGCTATCTCGACCTGTTCCCCGGCTGGGGCTGCAACATTCTGGGATACTCGCCGCCGGCCATCGTGCGGGCCATCCAGACCCAGGTAGCCGATCTGATCCATGTCCCGAACACCTGGTACACCGAAGCTCAGGGGGAATTCGCCGAACTGTTGTGCACGCGCGGCTTCGGTCAGGCGTTCTTCTGTAACAGCGGTGCCGAAGCGGTTGAGGCGGCGATCAAGCTGGCACGACTGCACGGCGAAGGTCGCTACAAGATCATCACGTTCGAAAACAGCTTTCACGGCCGCACACTCGGCGCGCTGACGGCCACGGCTCAGCCCAAGTATCACGAAGGACTGGGGCCGCTCGTGGCCGGCTTCCGTTACGCTCCGTTCAACGATCTGGAGGCGGTCAAAGACCTGATCGACGACGAGACGTGCGGCATCCTCCTCGAGCCGGTGCAAGGCGAGGGAGGCATTCATATTGCCGAGGACGATTTCCTCGTCGGCCTGCGACAACTCGCGGATCAGCACCACTGTTCGTTGATATTCGACGAAGTGCAGACCGGACTCGGACGGACGGGGACCTGGTTCGGCTATCAACAGACCCCCGTTCAGCCGGACATTATGACGCTCGCCAAAGGGCTCGCCGGCGGCGTCGCGTGTGGCGCGATGATTGCCAAAGCGGAAATCGCCAAGAGCCTGCGTCCCGGAACGCACGCCAGTACTTTTGGCGGCAATCCGCTCGCAATGGCGGCGGGCATTGCGGCCGTGCGCATGATCGAAGAGGAAGGTCTGCTCGAGAATTGCCGCCGCATGTCGGACCGCTTCCGCACACGTTTCGAAGCCCTGCAAAGCGAGTTGCCTCTGATTCGCGAGCTGCGAATTCGCGGGATGATGATCGGCCTCGATCTGAACGTTCCCGCCGCCGCCGCGGTCCAGAAGGCCATGCAGCGCGGCGTGCTGCTCAACGTCACTCACGAAACGGTGGTACGGCTGTTGCCGCCGCTGAATATCACCGAAGAACAGGTCGACCAAGGTTGCGAAGTGGTGGCCGACGTTCTGCGGGAGATCGCTGATGAAAGCTGATCGCTCGCCGCGCCCAATTAAAGCGGGGCCGCTCAAATCGGGGCTGCCGAAAACTGACCAGTCGAACTCTGGCCCTTCGCACTCTCGCCCCGCAAAGTCTCGCACTGCCAAACACAACTCGGTGAATCGCCTCAACAATGTGAAGCCGGCCAGCGGCCATACGGCGGGACTCAATGGTCAGAGTGGCCACAAGAAGACGAGCGGTCCGAAGGTGACCAGCGCAGCGGGGCGCAAGGCGAAAGCCAAGAGTTCGACTCGGCCGTCGCCCAAGCCGGGACGGGTCAAGCACCTGACCTCGGTTTTCGATCTCACGCCCGAGGACGTTCAGGACGTGTTGGCGATCTCGGCCGACCTCAAGGCGCGGCTCGCGCGGGGCGATCGGCCTCCCCTGTTGCAAGGCCACGTGTTGACGCTGGTCTTCGAGAAGCCCTCGTTACGAACGCGAAATAGTTTCGAGGCAGCCGCCATTCAACTCGGCGGCGGCAGCGTCTTTTTGAGCACGCAGGACGCCGGACTTAACGGGCGCGAATCGCTCGCCGACATCGCCCGCGTGTTGAGTGCTTACTCCGATGCCATCGTCATGCGGACGTTTCGGCAATCGCTGATCGAAGAGTTCGCTCGGCTCGCGAGCTGTCCGGTCGTCAACGGGCTCTCGGACGAACTGCATCCCTGCCAGGCCCTCACCGACTTGTTCACGATTCAGGAGGCCTTCGGGCGACTGGCCGGGCTACGGATCGTCTACGTCGGAGACGGGAACAACGTCGCCGCGTCTCTGGCGATGGTGGCAGCTTACGCCAAGATGCCGATTACGTTGTGCTCGCCTCGCGGCTACGAACTCTCGGCGAGTTTCCTGCGGGACGTGCGCCGGCGTTTTCCGGAGGTCGACCTGGAATTGACGGACGACCCGTTCCGCGCCGTCAAGAATGCCGACATCGTCTACACCGACGTCTGGGCCAGCATGGGGCAGGAGTCACAAGCCGAGGCCCGCGAGAAAGTCTTTGCCTCCTATCAGGTGAACAAAACGCTGATGGCCGCCGCTCCGAAATCCGCGCGATTCATGCACGACCTGCCGGCCAAGCGCGGGCTGGAAGTCACCGACGAAGTGATGGACGGCCCCCAGAGCATCGTGTTTCGGCAGGCGGAAAATCGCATGCACCTGGCCAAGGGTCTGTTGGTGTGGCTGCTGGACGAAGGCGTCCCCCATGCGACGTGACGGCCGTGCGCCCGACGCCTTGCGCCCGCTGACGGTTCGCCGGCACTTCACGGCCGGATCGCCTGGCAGCGTGCTGATTCAAGCCGGTCGCACGACTGTCTTGTGCACCGCCAGCATCGACGAATCGGTCCCTCCCTGGAAAGCCAAACAGGAATCGCCCAGCGGCTGGGTCACCGCCGAGTACAGTATGCTGCCCGGCAGCACGGCCCCGCGCAAGAAACGCGAGCGGGGACAGATCGACGGCCGCAGTCAGGAAATCCAACGCCTCATCGGCCGCAGCTTGAGAGCGGTAGTGGACGTGGTCGCTCTCGGAGCGCGGACGGTGACCGTCGATTGCGACGTGCTCGAGGCGGATGGTGGCACGCGCACGGCGAGCATCACCGGCGGATTTCTGGCTTTGGTCGACGCACTCGACTCGATTCGCGACAAGTTTGCCGGCGGCCGTCTGCCGCTGGTCAACAGCGTGGCGGCGATCAGCGTCGGCATCATCGAAGGGTCGGTCCTGGTCGACCTGGACTACTCAGAAGACGTCCGGGCCGAGGTCGATTTCAACGTGGTGATGACGGGTACCGGGGAATTCATCGAGGTCCAGGGGACCGCCGAAGGGAAGCCTTTTTCCCCCGAGTTGCTCGACCGACAAGTGCAGGCGGCCCGCACGGCCATTGCCCAGCTCACGGCCCAGCAACGCTCAATCTTGAGCGAAAAATGGCCTCTGGACGAGATTCGGACGAATTGTTAGCATCCGCGGCCCTGTCCGGCTCTCACTCGAAAAAATCCCGTCCAAATAGCCTGTCGCGTCCCCTTTCCGGGCCCCCGCGCATTCCAGAATGGAGTCTGTCGTGCGAAGCAAAAGTCGCCTCGCGGTCGTCCTGGCCATTTTCGCCGGTCTTGCTCTGGCGTGTTCCGCTTCGCGGGCCGCGTCCAACATCGAGGCCGTGAAGGGCAAGCGTTACAAGCTCACGAAACGGCATGGCCCCTGGATGATCATGGTGGCCAGCTTCACCAAGCCACCGGCCGACCGTCGCGGCGAGGGAATGTCGCCCGAAGAAGCGGCCCAAGAGCTGGTCTACGAATTGCGTTTGCACCACATTCCCGCCTACACATTCCGGCAAGAGGAGGTTGAAGAAGAGGTGCAAGTTGTCGGCCGGCGGTCGA
>DASRXU010000268.1:0-28670 GCA_035687365.1 Planctomycetaceae bacterium
TCGTGCGCGTGCTTGAGCGCGTCGGCACAAACCAAGGTCACATGGATGGCGTCCCCGATGCTCAACTGCTTGAGATCGTTCATCCAGTTCTGCATGCTTCGCCCATCGATAAACTCGATGGCGGCAAAATTGACTCCGCTGACGCTGTCGGCCGCATAAACCTGCACCACGTTCGGATGCTGCAGGCGGGCCATCGAGCGGGCTTCGCGTAGAAACCTCTGGACGAAATCGGGTTTCTTGGCGAACTCGGGCGAGAGGGTCTTCAGCGCGACCTTGCGATCGAGGCTCTTTTGGGTGGCGAGGAAGACAGTCCCCATCCCACCCTGGCCGAGCTTCTTCTCGAGCTTAAAGTCGCCCAACTCGGTGATCTTTTTAGGCTTCTTTGCGTCGCCTTCACCTGAGGACTTGGGAGGCGAGGCAGCGGCCTTCGGGGGCGGCGAAGCGGCTGCAGCCGGCTTGCCATCCTTGGAGCTACCCGCAGCAGGTTGATCATTGCCCGGCACGAAGGTGTCTCCCACGGCTGGCCCGGACCCGGGAACCTTCGTCTCCGCAAGCGCTTGGTTGGCTGTCTTATCGACATCCTTCATGCGGCGGGGATCAGGGGATGCCATGAGCGGCCCTCGCTCTCCGGGTCTTTGGGAGCGGACCAAAAATCGGACAAATTTACAATTATTATGGGGATTTCGTGAGCGTATCGCAAATAAATTCGGGGACGGCTCGCTCAAACTTCGTAAATTGAGGCCGCGATCAGCGATAGGCGAACTCTCGGCCGCTCAACCGAGTGTAGGCGTCGACATATTTGGCGCGGGTGCGTTCCGCCACGTCTTGGGGGAGGGGGGGAGGAGTGCTGTTTTTGTCCCAGCCGGTCGTTTCCAGCCAATCGCGGACGAACTGCTTGTCGAAAGACGGGGGAGACCGGCCGGGTTCATAGGAGTCGACGGGCCAGAATCGCGAACTGTCGGGTGTAAGCACCTCGTCGATCAGAATGAGCTGACCGCCAATCGAGCCGAACTCAAACTTCGTGTCGGCAATGATGATCCCCTTCTGCAGGGCATGCTCGGCACCGCGCCGATAAATCTCCAGACTCAAGGTCTTCAGGCGATTGGCCTTTTCCGGCCCAATGATCTCACACATGCGCTCGAACGAAATGTTGATGTCGTGGCCCGAGTCTTCCTTGGTGGCGGGCGTGAAAATGGGTTCCGCCAGCCGTTCGCTTTCGCGCAGGCCCGCTGGCAGCGAAACGCCACAGACCGACTGAGTTTTTTGATACTCCTTCCAGCCCGACCCCGACAGATAACCGCGGACCACACACTCGATCGGCACGACTTCCGTCTTTTTCACCACCATGGTGCGACCGGTCAGACTCTCGCGATCGACGCCGGGTGGCAACGAAACCGCACTGAGATCCATGGTCAGCAAATGATGGGGCACGTCGAGGCGGCCAAACCACATTTCGCTGAGCTGCGTCAACACGCGGCCCTTGTCCGGGATTCCGTTCGGCAGCACCCAGTCGAACGCGCTGATGCGATCGGTTGCCACAAACAGCAAGCGGTCGCCCAAGTCATAAATGTCGCGGACTTTGCCGCGCCGCACGGGCCATCCGGGAATTGAGCTTTCCAGTAACGCCGAACGAGACATTGCACCTTTTCCATCGATTGCGAGAGGGAGGATTGGCCGCAGCACCTTAGACCCGACTCACTGTATCGCCGCCCGAAAACGCTGACAACGATCGCCCGCACAATGCGGCAGGTTCTCGGAAGCTGGCCCGGCCGCCCCGCTAATCCAAGCCCAGATTCTCTTGCCGCGCGGTCGAAAATCAGGTCGAAACTTGGCCACTTGTGCTTTAGACTGTGGGATCGCCGTCTTGAGCAAGGATCCAGAATGGGGGTGATGCGGTTCGTCGTCTATCCGCCGGAGATGCTCGACGGTTGGCCGGAGGTCTATGACGCCTATCTTAGCGGTGCGGATGGCCGTGTTTTCGCGACTCAGATTGAGGTGGCAGGCAACGTGATCACTTGCCGTCGCTCGTTGAGCGACAGCGGACGGCTGCATGTTGCCTGGCCGGTGAAGGGCTTCGGGCGCCCAGTCGTTTCCACCGCTTCCCTCCCCGAACGAGAAGGGCCCTATCTGCTGCCGCTCGAACTGGCGCGCGGCAAGATTGCGCAGCTCCGCGATCAGATTTCCGCTTGGGAAGTGGGTGGAATGGTCGTGCCAGACGACTTTCGATCCCCCTACCAGGAAGCGAACCGCCTGTTCCGCGAAGCGGCAGCCCTTCAGGATGAGCCGGCGCGGACCGTCGATCCAGCGATGCAATGTCTCGCGAAGGCTTTCGAGGCGGCCGAGATTGCCGTCACCGCCTACGCCTCGCAAAGGCTGGCTGCTCGCCGCAAGCGATCGCCCCAGCCACCAGCGGCGTTGGGGTGTGTACTCGGTCAGTATCGGCCGTCGGAGGAATTGGATTCCTCTTTTCGCGAGTCGTTCGCTGCCGCCGTGATTCCGGTTGAGTGGAAGTACGTGGCGACCGCAGAGGGCGAACCCAATTGGGATCTGTCGGACGCACAGCTCGACTGGGCCGTGGCCAATCGACTGCTGGTATTCGGCGGTCCCTTAGTCGATCTTTCCAGCGAAGGAATGCCCGCTTCGCTCGGAAAGTGGGGGGGCGACCTGCCCAACCTGCAAAGCCTGGTCTGCGATTATGTCGAGACGGCCGTGGGCCGCTACACCGGACGTATCCGCCATTGGAACGTGTGCACTCGGGCGAACACCGGGGGCGCCTTCAATCTGTCCGAGGAAAGTCGGCTCTGGCTGGTCGCGCGGGCGCTGGAAGTTGTGCGGCAGGTCGACGACGAAGTTCAGGTGATGATCGGCGTCGATCAACCTTGGGGCGAGTACCAGGCTCGCGGTGCGCACCGCCTGGCCCCGCTCCAATTTGTCGATGCGCTACTGCGGGCGGGGATTGGCCTGTCTGCGGTTAATCTGGAAATCGCCGTCGGATTTCGTTCGGGGGCGTCGGCCCCACGCGACCTGCTCGAGCTCTCGCGATTGCTCGACCTCTGGTCGGTGCTGGGCATTCCACTCTATGTCACGTTGGCGTGCCCCTCGGAGCCCGTGGCCGCCGATCCGCAGGCTTCCGCGGCGATCGAGATCGAACGGGGCCACTGGAAACAGGAGTGGAGCGAGTCAGCCCAGGCCGACTGGATCGACGGACTGCTTCCCCTGTTGATGGCAAAACAGGCCGTGGTTGGAATCTTCTGGATGCAGCTCTCTGACGGAGTGCGGCACGAATTTCCGCACACCGGGCTGATGCGGCCTGACGGCACGCCGAAGCCGGCCCTCTCCCATTTTACCTAGCATCGTCGGCCTTGCTGAAAACGGGCGGCGCTGCGTCGATTCGCGGTTGCTGATCCGCTACCATCCCTAAGAGAGCGCGGAACGCGCTGGGCTCCGTGTGGCGAGTCCCAATCTTGCAAGCGTGCGTTTGCCTGTCGCCGGCACCGGCGAGCTGAGGGACCATTGGAAATGGCGATCGACGTCTATGATCTATGTCCGTGTGGCAGCGGCAAAAAGCTCAAGTTTTGCTGCGCTCCGATCATCGACGAAATGACGAAAATCAACCGCTTGCAGGCCAACGATCAGCCTCGGCAAGCGCTCGCTGCCATCGAAAAAATCGAGAAAACCAATCCCGACAACCCGTGGGTCGGCACGGTGCACGCGGAGATTCTGCTTTCGTTGGGGCAGGTTGACGAAGCTCAGTCCCGCCTGGAGCACCTGCTCAAGGGGCACCCAGATCATCCTTACGTTGTCGCGCGGGCCGCCCTCGTGTTGCTGATTAACCAGGGATATCGTGCTGCCCAGCCGACGATCTTGCGAGCTTTTCAGAAGTGTTTTTCGCGCGCGCCCGAGCAAGTCGGCCTGCTCGCGCTTACCATTTACGACGTGATGAATGCTTCCCGCTTTGCGATGGCCGCCCGTCAGTATTTGACGGTGGCGATGCGGCTGTTGGGCGAGAAGTCGCGTGAGAACACGTTTCTCGCACTGCTGAAACTCGACGGCGATGCTCGGACCCCCTATCCGCTGCGCAGCGTCCAGAATCTCAGCTCCTATCCTGCGAACGGACCGAACGCCGCCGAGGCCAACAAGGCCGCCTCGATCGCCAAGATTGCTTGTTACGGTCCCGCCGGCCGCACGTTTGCGAAGGTGGCTGACCAAGAGCCGCACAACGCTGAGCTTTGGCGCAACGTGGCATTGTGCCGCGCTTGGGATGCCGACGAACCGTCGGCCGCGCAGGCCTTCCACAAGGCAGCGTCCGTTTCGCAGAATTTCGAGTTCGCCGTCGAAAGCGAAACGCTCGCCCAGTTGCTCGATTTGAAACATGCGTCCGACCGCATCGCGCCAACCGAAATCGATATTCCGATCCGCTCGGCGTCGCGGCTGTTGGGACTTTTGGAAGGGAATGAACTCTTCTTCCCGCTCCCCGTCGAACCGCAGAGCGATCCGGATGCGCCGCCGATCGCGGCCCGACGAATTGTGCTGGATCGAGTTGTTCCCAAGGAGTCGGCCCTGGGACCGACGGCGTTTGACGAGGTTCCGTCGATCGTGGCCACGCTGACTGTGTTCGATGCTGTTCCCGCCCAGGACACCGAGGCGATCGCCGTACTGACGGGACTGGCGACGGCGGAGTTCGACCGCTGCGTCGAGGAGTTCCAAAAACTTGCGGCCGACGAAATCACCAAGCCGCCAGCCCGCGAGGAGCTTGCCGGCAGCGACGTCGAGCCGCTGGCCCGCGAACTTGTCCCGTATTTTCGTCGGAAACTGTTCAGCGCCGCACCGGGATCCAAGCAACGGGCCATTCAAGAAGAATGGTGGCGGCATCTCATCGACGAGATTTGGTGGAACGCTCCGCAAGCTGGCCTCGATGGCAAGAGTCCATCCGCGGTGGCAGCCGACCCGCAATACCGAATCAAGCTGACCGCCGCGGTCTACGTCCTGGATGCTCTCTCCGAGCGCTTGAACGGCATCGTCGATCTCGACGCCATTTTCTCGCGTTTGGGACTGCAACCTCTTCAGCCTCTCTCCGCTTCGGAGCCGCTGAGTTCGCTTTCGCCCATGCAGTTGCAGCGGCTGCCGATCGCCGAGCTTTCCGATGCGCAGCTCGTCAACGTGTATCGCCGGGCTGCCGTCATAGGTCAACGGCGGTTTGCGACGCGTGTGATGGAAGCGCTCGTTGCCCGTCCGCAATGTCTCGAGCAAGTGGGGGCCGATCGCGTCTTCGAGGGGTTGCTGGAAATCGCCCACCAGGAAGACCGTGACGCCGACGCAATTGCCTGGGCGCAAAAGGGACGCGAGTACGCGGCTCATTCACCGCAGAACTTTGAGCGGGTCTGCAAGTGGACGATGACCGAGTTTGTGCTTCGAGCGGAACAGCCCGACGACCCGGAGCTGGCGAATTTGTATCGCACGCTCAGCGAGTATTACGCTCCCAAGGTGCCGGAAGTCGCCCGCATGCTGGAGCAATTCGTCGCAGAGAACAGCGAGAAATTGCCCTGGCTGCGATCGGCCGAGTTGCTGGTGGGCAGTGGCGCGGCGCCGACGGCCGGAGCCGGCGGCTTGTGGACGCCCTCGGGAGCGCCGGGACCGGCATCCAGCTCCAAAAAAATCTGGCTGCCCGGGCAGGAGTAACCGCCATGTCGGGGCGGTTTGCCGACGCGGCTGGGGTGATGCGCCGGGCGCTCGAAGTGGGTGCACGGGGCGTTGGTCGAGTCGAGCCGAATCCCGCAGTCGGGGCCGTGCTGGTCGACGACTCGTTGAAACTGCTCGCCGAGGGTTGGCATCAGAGATTTGGCGGCCCTCATGCCGAGGTTGAGGCGATTGCCAACGCCGGTCCTCAAGCAGCCGGCGCAACATTATATCTGACGTTGGAACCTTGCTGCCATCAAGGGAAAACCGGGCCTTGCACTGAGGTGATTGTGCGCGCCGGAATCCGCCGTGTCGTGGTGGCCGCTCGCGACCCGAATCCCAAGGTCGACGGCAAAGGGATTGCCGCTCTCCGCGCGGCGGGTGTCGAAGTCGAGGAAGGCCTGTTGGCTGAAGAAACGCGCGAGCTGACGGCGCCGTTTCGCAAGCTCATGCTGAGGCGCGAACCGTGGGTTCACGCCAAATGGGCCATGAGCCTGGACGGGAAAACGGCCACGCCCACCGGAGATTCCCGCTGGATCTCGAATGAAACCAGCCGCGCGCTGGTCCATCGTCTGCGCGGGCGAATGGATGTCATCATCGTCGGTTCGAGAACCGCCCTCCTCGACGATCCTTTACTCACCGCACGGCCGCCCGGGCCGCGAATCGCCACACGGGTTGTTCTGGATTCTCAAGCGAACCTCGACGTCAATTCCCAATTGGTCCGCACAGTGTGCGATGCACCGCTCCTCGTCGCCGCATCGGAGGAAGCTTCGTCCGCGAACGTCCGACGACTGCAGGAGCACGGGGTCGAAGTGCTCCTGCTTCCCCGCCCCGCGGCCGATCGGAGCGTGAGCCCGCCGGAAATCGGAATCGACGTGGGAGCTTTGTTGACTGAGCTAGGCCGCCGCGATTTTACGAACGTGCTGGTAGAAGGCGGGATGAAGGTGTTGGGATCGTTCTTCGACGGGCGGCAAATTGACGAATATCACGTCTTCGTCGCGCCCAAAATCTTGGGCGGTGAGCGCGCGCCGGGGGCCATCGGAGGAGTTGGACTCGAACGGGTCGGGCTGGCCGCCGCTCTGCAGACCGTCGCCGTCGAGTGCCTGGACGGCGACGTCTACATCAATGCCCGGCGGCCGCCTGACTAAGCCCCTTCCCTTTGGGAATCTCAATCGCACGCGGCGGGGCGACTGCTGCCGCACGCAGCGGCCCCAGTCCCGTGGGCAGAGAGTGCATGTACTCGACATATTGTCGGTCGAGATCGGCAAAAGAGACACCCGTTAGCTCGTCGAGCGACTTCACGATCGCGCGTTGCCGACCCGTCGTGTGGTAAATCTCAGCGAGATGCTCGATCAACGCGTCGCGATAGCGGCCCCCTTCGTAGTGCATGAAGAAGTGCGCGAGTCCGGCCGCCTGGCTGTAGTTTTTGCGGATGTCCGGGCTCTTTTGGAACGCGTTCATCCCCATCGCGACGAATCGTTCCAGCGGCACGTAGTAGTTATCAAGCACGACCCGCTCGCGCGCGTTTTGAATGCGAATGTGATGCGGGTCGCCGACCGAGCATTGGCCGTTCTCTGCATGGTACGACTCCATGTAGCAGGCGATCCCCTCCACAATCCAAAAGTTCGCCTCCAACGCGACCATTCGGCTCGCGCGCAAGTTTTCGTAAAACAGTTGATGCGTTGCCTCGTGGAAGAGGGTGTCCTGTTCCTTCTGATCGGGATTGAAGAAGAAATAGGCCACTCGATCGCGGGTATAGTACAGGCCGTTGGTCATATCGATCTGTGGAAACTGGTTTTTCAGCCGATCGACGTACTCTTGTCGGGTGCGGAAGTAATCGACGTCGTAAGGATCCCGGCGGATCATCAAGTTGGAGTTCGGCCCCGACGTTTGAAACAGCTTCGCCATCTGGTCGGGCGTGCTGAAGAAGGCGGCAAACGTCTGCATGAAAAAGTCGTGAAACTGTTCGAGCGACTTGGCAATTTCGACGCCTCGCTCGAGGCTGAGATTCGTGTGCACCCGGTAATGATCGGTCCGCGCCTCCCAGGCGTGACGAAAATCGCGCCGGATTTCCGACTCTTTGTCGGCACTCATCCAGCGGCCTAGGTACAGCCGCTGGCCGGCTTTGTATCGCTCGACGTCCTGCTTTCTCAGCCAGCCAAAACGCTCGTCCCAGACGTAGCCCTTCTCGAGCCGTTCGGCCGCGTACGGCGTCAGCCACTCTTTGTTGCGCAGTTTGTAGCCCAGGATCCGCCGCGCCGAAGCATGATCGGAATCCTGTCGAACGACTTCCTGCACGAGTGCGTAGGCATAACTCGGATAGCCCGCACTCAGCGCCTTGCGCGACAGCCGATACAACTCGGCTGCGTATTTCACCTGTGCGTCGCGGAAGTCGACGCGCAGGTCGTGTTCTTTTTCTGGAAGCGATTTCGGAAGTTCGCGCTGCTTCTCTTTGGGCGGTTTTTGGATGCGGAACAGGGCCGTCGAGAGGGGAGCCGCCAATTCGTGGCAGGTGTCGGCCTCATGCTTCAGCCCCAAGTCGGTGAACTCTTGTGCGAAAGCGTCGAGACGGGCGGCGTGCTTCTTCTCCAGCGCTCGCCGCTCTTGCTGGACGGTCTCAAGATGCTTGGGCGAGGCATTGCGCGTCGCCGGCCCGACGACCGTCGAATCGGCGCCTGCTTCGAGCATCGCACCGGCGGCTACGAGAAGCACGCATCCGGTGATAAGCCGGCACGACGCCCTCGAGTGTCGTCGGAGCGAGCTTGAAGAAGCGCACATCATCAGCCGCTGGCCGAAAAGCGATAAGACCAAGGATTCGTCCTTGAGGGGCTGCGAGCCAAATTCAGGTCAAGTCGGCAAACCTGTCGTTGCAGCAAGGTCAGAGATTGATCCAGATCTCGGCAAGCCAAATGTCGGCAAGGCAGCGCTGCGGCTCAGAAGTAAGCGTGAATGAAAAAGTATCGGCCCGGCGATGACAACCGAAGGGATCTTCTGCCCTGCGGTTCGAATGCACTGATTGTACGCCAACTGTCAACGTCCCGAAAGATGGCAGTCCGTGGCAAACACAGATCGCCGACCTCCCAACGTCAGCCCCTGCCAAGGCTGAATTCTGCCCAAATGCGCGTGGAGCGGAGCCGAAAGCTATTCTGCGAAAGCCGAATCGAAGGCCCGTTTCGAAGGCTCAAAGTCGACGTTTTTACAAAATTGGGCCGCTTCGCGAGCGCCGGCTTCGCGATCCATCCCCGAGTCTTCCCACTCGACCGACAGGGGGCCCGTGTACTTGATCGCGTTGAGCGCTCGAATCACTTCCTCGAACCGGACGCCGCCGCGTCCGACGCTGCGGAAATCCCAACCTCGCCGCGGATCACCGAACGGCAGATGGCTCGTCAGAATGCCCGTCCGGCCGCTGAGGGTGACCGCCGCATCTTTCATGTGCACGTGGTAAATGCGGTCAGGAAACGATCGCAAGAATTCGACCGGGTCAACACCTTGCCAAATCAGATGGCTGGGATCGAAATTGAATCCGAATTCCTCGCGGCGATCGAGAGCCTCGAGAGCTCGCTCGGCCGAATAGACGTCGAACGCGATTTCCGTCGGGTGCACTTCCAGGGCAAACTTGACCCCGCACTCTTGGAAGACGTCCAGAATCGGGTTCCACAGCTCGGCCAGCAGGCGATAGCCGGCGTCGATCATTTCTCGGGGCGTCGGCGGGAAATCGTAAACCAGGTGCCAGATGCTCGACCCGGTGAATCCGTTGACGACGCCCACGCCGAGCTTTTGCGCCGCGCGGGCCGTGTTCTTCATTTCCTCGATGGCGCGGCGGCGGACGCCGTCCGGTTTGCCGTCTCCCCAGACTGATTCCGGAAGGATGCTCTTATGCCGGGAGTCGATATTGTCGAGGACGCACTGGCCGACGAGATGGTTGGAGATCGCGAACAGCTGTAAGTCGTGCTTCTCCAGCAGATCGCGTTTGCGACCACAGTACGTGTCATCGGAAATCGCCCGCTCGACCTCGAAGTGGTCGCCCCAACAGGCCAACTCGAGGCCATCGTAACCGAAGTCGCGAGCCTTCTTGCACAACGTCTCCAGCGGGAGATCGGCCCATTGACCGGTGAAGAGGGTGACGGGTCGAGCCATTGCGGATCCTTCTGCTGTCGATTCCGGAAACTTGAGCGCGGCGTTTTGCATGGACCTACCCGCCGCAGCAGCGCGAACGGCCAGACTAGACCAGCGCGCAAACCCTGTCAACGATCGCTGATCGGCACTTAAGTTCAGGCCTGCACAGGCTTCAGCGGCTCAAAACTTTCAGTCGCCGGGTCGCACGATCGGGTCCTTAGGGTCGGCATCCGGGGGCCGTGGTTGGTGTGATTTCTCACGGAACCGTGCCAAATTTTCGACTGCGGCAATGTTATGACCAAGAAATCGGCATTTCAGATTTGAAAGCGATTCCTATCTGCAAGAAACTTACCAGGTCTCTTCTGTCACTTCGCAGAGTATCTCGTCCCGGCCGGAACACGGTGGGACTTATATCGCTGTTGGTGAAGGGTGTTCGAAGGTTACGAAAGGACGTTGCCAATGCATCACCGAAGAAGGGCATTTACGCTGATCGAATTGTTGGTGGTCATAGCGATCATCGCCACGCTGATCGCGCTCTTGCTACCTGCCGTGCAAGCTGCTCGCGAAGCGGCCCGCCGCTCGCAGTGCCGCAACAACCTAAAACAAATTGCACTGGCGGCCCACAATTACCATGACGTGAATAGCATGTTTCCGCCTGCGTTCACGTTGCTCTTGGGCCCCGCGCAAATGGGTTCCCATGTCTTCTTCTGTGGCTGCTGCTGTTGCTCCATACCCCCCAATCAATGTCGACAGGACCATACCGATTGGAACATCCACGTCTGGGGTGAAAGACTGCTGCAATTCATGGAGGCGACCACGCTTTACAACAAGATCTGTATGACTGCGCCCGTCTTCTCTCCCGCAAACCTCTCGTGTTGCACGATGGGAGGGCAGACCTACACCGCGCTAAACTCGGGGGGATGCTGCAGCGGGACCCCGACGGGTCAACAACGAGCCGCCGCCGGCCAAGTCCCCGCGTACGTGTGCCCCTCCGCGCCGCGGAGCACGAATCCGTTTTTGGAAAAGAGTCTGCGCTTTGCCGCGTTCTGCCAGTACCCGACTTACTGGGCAGGCGGGAGCGACTACACGGCAATCGGCAGCTACTGTTGTGGACTGGCTTGCGCCTACGACGCCGCGGTGGCCCCCAACGACCCGCAACGAAACACTTTCTTTAAGTGCCCGGGACCGTCCGGCATCCAGCTGTCGCGACAGGGAGTCTTGAACTTCGAGATGATTCGCAACGGCGGGCACCCCGTGTCGATCGATCAGATCACCGACGGGACATCGACGACTATCTTCTGCGGCGAGTTGGCCGGCCGGCCGGATCTCTGGCAGCGAGGCGTCAAGGTCGCCAACGGCGGCTCGGGGCCCTTTCCGAACGCGGGCGGATGTTGGAGCTGTATCGATAACGCGTGGACGTCGTTCGTCGGCTCGACCTTCGACGGTACCGCGCAGGCTCCCACCACGCCGGGGCATTTTCACCTCGGCCCTTCGCCCGCCTGTTTCATCAACTGCACCAATGCGGTCAATTTGAACCTTTACAGTTTTCATCCGGGCGCGTGTGGCTTGGCCATGTGCGACGGCTCCGCCCGCATCGTGAGCGAAAACATCAGCGTCGTCACATTCTGCCGGCTGATCACGTTCCGGGGACGATCTGCCGTTACCGACTCCTTCTAAACGGCGAGCAAGCCTTGGCGCACCCTCAGGGTGCGGTACTCGGTTTCCGATGCGGCAGAGCGGGAGGCGGCGTTTCCCGCTCTGTCCTCTTTCAAACCCATCGAACGTTGCTACGCGCAACGACGCTCGTGCGGCGTGATGCAGGAGCTGATCCGTGACGTGTCGCGACGCTCTGAAGAAGATGCCCTGTGGTTCTCGGCGAGCCGCCAACACGATCCTGCTGCTGGCGATTCCAGTCTTCGGAATCTTGGGCTGCGGAGGCAGTCCACGCTCCGATCAACGCGTTAAGGAGCAGCTCGCGGAGATGAAGGCGAGCGATGCTCCTGTCGTAAAATTTTCCGGGAAAGTCACGATCGACGGCCAGGCGCCTTCCGTTCCGGCCAGACATGTCTTGGTTGTGATCCTGTATAGCGCGAAGGACATGGAGCCGGGACACGAAACGATCAATGACGCCGTTTGTGACAAGGAGGGGCATTTCGAGTTCACCCGCTATTCCAAGGGAGATGGAGTGCCTCCCGGCTCCTACACGGTGCTGTTCGCAGAACTCATGCACCGTCGCGGTTCACAGTTTACTGGCTCGGATCAGCTCAAAAACCTTTACAATGATCCCGACACGTCGCCCTTTCACGTCGAGATCACGGCGCCTGGAAAGACCGACTGGGATTTCAACCTGGAAGTGGCAGGCAAGGATCCCATCCTCACCCCTGGCCCTCACGCCGTTACGCGGCTCTCGCCGCACTAAGGGCAGAATTCGAGCTTTCTTCCGTTGGGGGCTGGCTTCGGCCCCGGCTGAAAAAGTCGATCGGGCTAGCTCGAGCGTTCCCCACCGCTGAAGTGCGCGCTGTACCACTCGAGGAGTGTCGCGAACGGGGGGCTAAAGGCGCTCGGATCGGCCGCCTGGAGCGCGCGCAGCTCATCCAGAGTGAAGTAGGTCAGGCTGGCGACTTCCGTCTCGTCGGGCGTAGGGACGGCATCGCTGGTGGCCCGAAACAGGACCGTCTGTTCGTTAGCCGTGTTGGGGCCGGCGGGAAGTTTGACGAGCCACTCCAACGGCGCACGAATCCCAATTTCCTCGAGCATTTCCCGCGGTGCGCACTCCTCGTACGTCTCGCCAGCCCCGACGTGGCCCGAAGCCGACGAGGTATAGGTCAGCGGATATTCATCTTTGGAGGCCGAGCGACGCTGGACCAGGAGCTGACCGCGCGAATTGAACACGAAAATATGGACCGCCCGATGGGCCAATCCCTGGGCGTGGACGACGCTCCGCTTTTCCTGGCGGATCACGCGATCATCGGCGTCGACCACGTCAAACAGTTCGTCCGAGGGGTCGGCCGCGTCAGCCGAGTGGGAATCGCGCGGCATGGAGCGTGTCTCGATTTGAAGCGTGCCGCGCCGGCGATGACCAACCTAACCGCGTCTTCCACCCTTGCGTGGACGGGGGGCCGGGCCTGCGTCCGCGGTGGTTTTCGCGGGGATCACATTGATGTAGCCGATGAACATTTCATCAAAGGTCTGTTCCCCGAATCGCGCGTCGGCCAGCGGCAGAATGTTATTCGGATTGTTGAGCGAATTGTCCCAGTGGGCTTCGACCACCAACTTTGAGCCCTTGGGGACGGTGAGCGGCGTCGCCAGTTCGTACTGGTATTGCCAGTTGAAATCCCACTTCGGAACTGACAACAGCGGCTCTCGCTTTCCGTCAGCTCCTTGCAGGAAGAATTCAAAGGACTTGCCGCGCACGTGGAGATGGGGCATGAGCGTCGTCAATGTGACGTCCATCGGGAATGCCTGCTCGGACGATTCCACGTGATCAGCCTCGCCGGCGGGAATCAGAATATCGGGCCGGCCCAGCGCGAACGTTTGGATCTCGCGGAAGGAATTCCCTTTGGCCAGCACGACGCCGACCTTCGACTGGTCGTCCCCGGGCGTGCCATTGGGGGTGTAGTGCATCTGAACCCGCAACCGGGCACCCTTCGGAATCTTTTTGGCGTAGCCGTCGGGAAATACACAGTGGGTGGCGCCGGGGACACCGGCCGCAAAGAAGCCCTTGACGAGACCATCCTGCGATCGTGATTTGTCTTTCGGGAAGTCGAGCAGCACCAGCATGTGATGCACGACACCGCGGTTGCCGAACCGGCATTCGACCGCTCTCACCCATGTATCTTTGGTGAACACGGGTGAAACGGCAAAGGTCTTGTAGCCAATCACGCCGGTCGCCGGGACGTGAAACGTCTCGTGCATGGTGTAGATATTGTCCGGCTTGCCAATGTTCCAGCCGCTCACGAACTCTTTGGCGGGAGGTTTTTCCGCCGGATCACCTTGAGGACAGCCCTCGTCGACCCATTGGGTGATGGCGTTGATTTCCTGTTCGGGGAGGCTGCAGTCGTTGGTGAACTTGCCGATCTTTTGGTCGGCCGGCCAGGGAGGCATCCGCCGCTCAACGACGGCATCGCGAATGGTCGGACCCCAATCACGGACGACTTCGTAGTCAGACAGTGCGAATGGACCGATTTCGCCCTTGCGATGACACTGCTGGCAGCGGTTTTGCAAAATCGGCAAGACATCGTGGTAATAGCTGCTCTTCGCCGTTTCCGACGGCTTAGTCACGCGGCCGATGTGGCAGCCTTGCACGGGAGTTTCCGCAACGGCGACGCTGCCGGACTTCAGGAGAACGTCGACCGCATCGATCACATAGGTCTTGCTCGGAGTCGACCGCCGTTCGCGGTAGCCGTATTGGTCGTCGAGCATACCGTGATAGCAAACCGTCCGCTGAGCATCGAGCACAAAGACTTCTGGCGTCCGCTCGGCTCCGAACAGGTCGGCCACCGCATTTCCCGCGTCTTTTAACACAGGGAACGTGAGCCCGTTGACCCTCGCTTGAGCGCGTGTTTGCTCGAGGGTGTCCTGGGCATTGGAATTGACGGCAATGATTCCGACCGACTTGCCGCGATAATGTTTGGCCAGACCCGCGAGACTGGGAGCGTAGAGATTGGCCAGCGGACACTCGACTCCGAGGAAAGCGACGATGAGCACTTGCTCTTTGCGATCAGCGAAGTGAAACGTGGTGTTGTCGACGGCGGCCGCCGAGAAGGGAGGAATCGTGCGTCCAATCCCGCCGCCGGGGGGCTTCGTCGCGTGGCCGGCGCCCGCAGCCGCGACAGCGGTCTTCGGGTCGATCGGTTCCTTCGCCGCAGTATTCGCTTTTTTGTCGCCGCTGGTGCCGGACGAGCTGTTGGCCTCTTCGTCAGGCTTCGCTTGGGCCGGTTTGGTCGCGGTTTGATCCGACGATTTCTGCTCAGACGCATCTGCGTCTTCTGAGCTCGCGCCAGACGAAGAGAGCCCCGTCACGGGATTCTTCCCAAGTCCTTTGAGAGGTTTCTTCGCGATCTCCTTGCCTTTGCGGCCCAGCAAGGATCGCGCTTCAGCGGCTCCTTCCGGGACGTCGGACTTGTCTGTAGCCGACTTGTCGGCAGCAGTCTTGTCGGTTTCGGCGACTTCAGACGATTTTTCTTCTGTATCGGGCGCGACTGCCTGAGTCGGCGTTTCTGTGGGCACGCTCGTGGGGCGGGAACTAAAGAGCACGTAGACCAGGAGCAGAACGAGTACGCCGGCTCCGACGCACGTCCAAACGACGATCGGCCCGCGCTCCGCAGCCGCCCAGCCCCCCCGAGCTCGCACGCGAGGCGGAAGGGGTGGCAACCCGAGGTTCGGATCTTCCTCCTCGTCATCAATGTCGGCAGGGACAGCCGGTAATGCCTCGCGCTCGTCGGCGCCGGCATTGGTGCGAATCTTCGTACGGGATTTGTTGCCCCGGGCCAGCGAAACATTGTCGCCGACCTCTGTATCCTCGACCTCAGTGTCGGTCAGCATCGAATCAAACTCGGACGTTTCGACATCAGCTTCCGTTTTCTTCGACTGCCGTCGCGCGGGTCGCGGTTTGGGCGCTTCCTCGTCGAACAGGTCCGTTCCGGACGAGTCAGCGAGCATGGCGTCGAATTCGTTCGACTCAGCCTTGGAGACGAAAGTTTTCGAGTCGCTCCGGCTGCCGCCGCTCTTGGAATCTTTGCCGGACTCGCGGATCGAGGTGTCAGATTTCGAGTCGGTCCGTTTCTTATTTGACGCAGACGATTGCCCCACGTTGCTTGGCTCGCCCCGCCGATTTCTAATCGGTTCGTCGGCGAGCAAGGGGATGTCGGCGGAATCGGGGCGAGCCGCCTTCGTGCCGCTCGATTTCGTGCTACCAGACTTTGCGCCCGCCGATTTCGCGGGAACGCTGGCCGGGGCGGCTACGGACGATCTGACCAAGGGTGGGTCATCTGCGAGCGGAATGTATTCCTCTTTGGGCCCCTCGATTAGAAAAGGTGCTTTGCAGGAGGGGCAGGGAACCCGCTTCCCGATCAGCGAAGCCTTCTTAATCTTGAGCGAGGCGCCGCACGCCGGGCAGGCGACCGAATGTGACTGTGTCATGCGGGACGGGCCCTCTTGCCGAGTCAACGCGCGGAACACGATTGAGTAGACGTCTTAGCCCCCGGCTGCTTCGGGTTCCGCGAAGGCAGCCCCATCGTCCCACGGGGTTCGCAACCACCGCGACCTGGGAAAATCACCACATCTCTGCCCGTCGCAGCCTAACGCGATAACTCGCGAATCGGCTCAAAATCGGCTGCGACTTTTAATACCAGCGGTGTTTATGTGCCGCGGAAGAAGTACTTTGCGCGATTTCACCAAGTTTCAACAGAATACCCGACGAATCCAACGAAACCCAACAAGTATTCCGGATTTAACTCGATGTTAAGGTTCACGCTATGGGTGTTTTTACTGATCAACGGTCTTTGAGGGCGGCCACAACCGCCTGTTCGATGTCGGCCTCGGCAAAAGGATGATCTGGGTCGCCGCCGAATTGTTTCCGCACTTTCCCATCGCGGCTGTAGATTTTGTAATGAGGAAGGGCTCCGCCTACGATATCGAGCGCAGCAAACGCGGCATCTGTATCTTCGAGTCGGTTGGCGAAGTTTTTTATCTCGGAATTTTGTTTCTGCAAGAATTCCCGAATCTGCTTCTGATAAGAGGGCTCGGGGCTATCCATGCTCATCGAAATCGCGGTTAGACCCTGATCGCCGTACTTTTTCGCGAGCGCCAGCGTGCGCGGGAATTTCTCGCGACAGGGCAGGCAGTAGGTCGCCCAGAAGTCGACCAGCACCACCTTGCCCCGCTGACTGGCGATGAACTTTTTCAGCTCCTCGGGAGAAGCCGGTTCGACTGTGACCGCAGTCGAAGTTGTCTCTGACGCGGCAGTCGGGCGTGACGGCGTCGCTGCGGTCGCCTCACCGACGGATGCCTGAGGCGGATTCTTCGCCGCTGACACGGAAGCCGTGGACGAGGTCGCCGATGATTCCTGGCCAGTGCACCCGGCGATGGCCCACGCCGCCACCGCGACAACACACATCAACAACAGCGACGATCGTGGCGCGGGCGACGGCCGATCCTTCTTCGACATGTTTCGACTCCCTTCGGTTCTGAGTTCGCCTTGAAACGGCGGGGGCAAGCGGCAGCCGAGGTTACTGCGGCTTGCCATATTCGATCCCGCAGCCCGTCGCGCGGGTCTCGCCCGGTTCCGGACGCTTGCCATCTAACAGCGCGTGGACGGCATCTCGGACATACGTCTTTTGAACCTTCTCAGGCTCAATGTCGTCGTCAAACTTGCCCATGTAGGCGATCTTGCGGTCCCGGTCGAGCACGAAAAGCTGAGGCGTGACCGTTGCGCCGAAAGCCTTACCGACTTCCTGAGTTGAATCAAACAGATACGGAAAGTCGAATCCCTTCTGGGTCGCCCGCTCCCGCATTTTGGCGAGGCTGTCGGGCGGCAGCAGGCTGCAATTGATTGCGATAAAGACAACGTCGTGTCGCTTCTGCGCGTTGGCAAAACGAATAAAGCGGTCCTCATACATTTGGGCGACTGGGCAATGGTTGCAGGTGAACGCGATCACGACGACTTTGGCCGACCGGTATTCGAAGAGGCTGTGTAGCTTTTCGTCCGTCCCCACCAGGCGCGAAAACTTCGGAGCGGGGTCGCCGACGACAACCTTCCGATTGAATTTGGCTTCCGCGGCTGAGCTGGGGTTTGCGGCCAACAGTGCCGTGATACCGGCAAACACCAAAAACAGACCCGAAAACGAGCGGCCCGACATACAAGTATCTCCTGACAACGAATCAATTCGACCCATGCGCGTCGTCCACCGAGTGCTCTCACGAAGCTTTCGGCGCACTTCGCCACGTAGATCATTTTCGAGCTGCCGGCGATCCTTGCCGCAGCTCCGAAGTTCATCATACGGTCCGACATCGGCCGCGGTCAGACGTCACACTTTGGAAGGAACATCGCCGCGCGCGAGTTCTTTGTCCCACTCGTCTAGCAATGGCCAATCCACGGCGCACGTTCCGAAGTCGGCCAGGTGCTGATAACCGCTCAGCCGCTCGATCGTCGACTCCAGCAGAGCGTTGTCCTTGCGGAAGATCGGTCCATGACTGGGCAAAAGCCACTCGACGTCGCTGTCGCGGATTCGTTCGAGCGAACGGATGAATGCGGGAATGTCGGAACCATGATGGGCGTCGATGTTCCCCACACAGCCGTCGCGATAGATATTGTCGCCGCAAAACAGTAAGTCGTCCATGCGAAATGAGAGTTGGCCGTGGGTGTGTCCCGGCGTGTGCCAGACTTCGATCGACTTGTCGCCCACCTTGAGGACGTCGCCTTCGTCGATCGTGCGATCTAGTTTGATAATCGGCAGGTCGATCGAGATTTGCTGGGCCGAGATCTCGGCATAAGTCATGACGCGGTCCCCCTCGAGCAGCAGTCGGCGCGTCTCGGGGTGCCCGACGGTTTCGGCCGAGGGGAGGAGGTCTTTGGCCTTCTTCAAGCCCTGAATATGGTCAACATCGGCGTGCGTGGCGACGAGATAGCGGCAATTGGCCAGCGAGAAATCCATCCGGCGGATCATGTCGACGATTTCGGCGACCGTGTCTTGATAGCCGATGTCAATCAACATCCACTGCGATTGGTCGTGTACGAGGTAGACGCAGCAGCCGAGCCTGCGCCGCGCTTGGTGGTTCATTTCGATGACGTGGGGGAAAAACTCACGCCGGGCGACCATCAACACTTTCTCCGCGTTTCGGGGATCTGAAGGGCTTCGATGGCAGACAGCGGGTCGGCCGACGGTCAGGCTGGAGCGCTCGCCTGACACTTTTGCGTCAACATCGCTCATTCTAAGTGCGATTTTCGACCGAAACAAGGCGATGTGCAAAGACTTGCGCGGATGTGAAACAGCAGCATGCGGCCGGCGATCGTCACTAGGCGATTTTATGGGCCCGCGTTTCGGCGATCAGTTGGCCAAGCCACTGCATATACGGCGTGCCGCCCGTTCCTCGGGGATCAGCCACCCGTCGGTTGATGTACTCTTCGGCCCAGCCGTAATGCACCTCGCGAAAGACGGCCATCGCTTCGAGCACTTCGTTGTAGAGTTCTTTGTCGGCGAGCGGTCGCAAGTCGCCTAAGTTTTGCACCTCGGCAATTAACTGACGATGTTCGTGCGGCATGAAATTCTGCATATCGGCCAAATGATTGGTTAAGAGCGACGGCCGATGCGGAATCTTCATCAGCGCCACCAGCGTGGGCATGATGCTGCTTTGTGCTCCGGTTTCTCCTCGAAAGTCCATTGGCCTCGTGTCGACGCCCTCGAAGACCACATGCTCGAAGAAGCGGATGTACGGGCGGAAGGTCTTGTAGTAGAGAGCGGGATCCATCTTCTCGGGGATACGACGCAGGACGGCGATTTGTTGCCGCACGCTCTGGCCGACTTTCTGCAGTGCCTGGTTGACTGTGCCCGAGTCGCGTCGGGCAATGCCTTGGGCCGCGAGCGCGACGCCAGCCAAAAGCTGGGCTGCGATCTGTTCGATCTCGACGTGCACCAGGATGAACCAATGTTCGTCATAAAGGTGGACAAAGTTCTGTATCGTATCGATGTTGCCCAGCGCGATCGGGCCAGACGGATCGAACCGTTTCCAGTTGTAGAGCGCGTATCCGTCGTAGCTCAGAATCTGTGGGCGTGACAGCCGGCGGCAGACGTCACACAGAGGCACGGCGAGATTTCGCGGCAGCACAGTCACCGGCGGCTCGCCGACCTGATTGATGTACGCCGACGCCAAAAAGCCCAGCCGGACGTAGCACAATCGCAATTGCGGCAGAGCGACGGCCGGATCGTCTGGTTCGTTCCAGGCGGGGATCTCGAACCGACGAGCCCGCTCGCGAAAGCCGGAATCTAGAACCAGGCTGGGCAAGTCGTGGCCGATCTCGTCGAGCGCGGCGAGCGGGCTATCGCTCGGGAACGTCCGGAGCGGGTCGGTCGGCGGCAGAAAGCCGTGCTCTGTAAGCGAGCTGTCCATGAATGTCTTGCGACTCCTTCCTGTCGTCGACTGACCAGGTTACCAGCGATCCGTCCTAGTGAGCGTGCGGAGCCTTCAGTTCCTTGTCGAACCAGTCAGCCATGACTTTGACCTCTTCGTTGATCGTCAGCCATGGGTGACCGCCGCCGGGTTTGACGATGAGTTCGGCCTGCCCGCCCGCCTTCTTCAGAGCCTCGATCAGGATTTCGGATTGATGCAGCGGGACCAGCGGATCAGCGTCGCCGTGAATGACGAGGAACGGCGGCTGTTTCCGGTCGACCAGCAGCGCGGGAGAGATTTTGCGCGCCATCTCGGTCAATTTGGCCGGATCGACTTTCTGAGCCGTGTTCTCGCGATTGTCACCGACAAGCTCTCGCACCATCCGAGCTGCTCGGTCGTCCTTTCCGAAGTCGGCCGTGGTGCCGCGATAGTGCAGGAAGTCGGTCGGCGGGAAGAAAATGCCAACCGCTTTGAACGGTTGATCGACCTTGCCCGCGGCATCGGGCGGCGTCGAAATAACGGTGAGCGCGGCGAGATGCCCACCCGCCGAACCGCCAGTGATCCCTAGATTGTTCGGATCGATTCCATAGTCGGCAGCATGGGCGCGGACCCAGCGGGTTCCTGCGCGCAGATGCCGGACCATTTCGGGGATCGAGTACTTCGTGATCGAGCCGGGCCGCATCGCAAAGACCGTGTAACCGTGGCCGCAAAAGATGTCATACACTCGGGCTCGCGCATGATCGCGAATCTTGCCTCGGTCGGAGTGCCAAGAGCCGGACGCGATGTCGATCATGCCGAGCCCATTCTTGGGGCCCGTCGGCGTGAAGACGTCCATCACCATCACCGACCCGTCGTCTTCGGCGAAGACCACGTCTTGATGCTGCTCATACGTACTTTTGCTTTTGCGGGGCGCAGGCGGCGATTTCAGCTCGGGCACAGTCGTCGAAGACAGGTGTTTGTCGAGCCAGTCGGCCATGACACCCACTTCTTCGTGAATCGTCGGCCACGGGTGGCCTCCGCCTTGCTTGACGATCAACTGCGCGTCGCCCCCCGCGGCTTTAACCTTCTCGATGAAGACCTGTGACTGTTGCAGCGGCACGAGCGGATCGGTGTCGCCGTGGATGATCAGCATCGGGGGCAACTTCGACTCAACGAGCCGCGCGGGCGAGATTTTGCGGACGCGCTCGGCCAACTCCTGCTTGGTCAAAGGCTGTTTGAGCCGCTCCGACCGAGAGACCGCCAGGCTGCGAACGAGCTTGCCCCATTCGTTGTCTTTCGAGTAATCGATCGGATAGCCGCCCCATTCGACAAAGTCGGTCGGTGGGAAAAAGATAATCGCGGCGGCGAACGGCTGAATGACCTTTTTGTCCTTTCCGACGTCGGGGGTGACCAACGTGAGGCAAGCGAGGTGACCGCCGGCCGACGCCCCGCAGATCGCCATGTGGTCGGGATCGATACCGAATTCGGCCGAATGGTCGCGCACCCAGTGAATACCCTTGCGCAGATTCTGCACCATCTCGGGCGCGCTAAACCGGGAACGCGAGCCTGGTCGAATCGCAAAGACCGTGTAACCGTGTTGGCAAAAGATCTGGAAGAATTGCCCGCGCTCATGGTCGCGGATCTTGCCGCGATCCGTGTACCAAGCACCCGAGACGACGTCGATCACAGCGAGGCCGTTTCGTTTGCCGACGGGCGTGAAAATGTCCATCGGCAATCCGACACCGTCGGCTTCCCCGAACACCACGTCCTGTTGCTGTTTGTAGCTGGGGGATTGGGCCGTCGACTCAACCAGCCTTGCCGGCAATCGGTGCAGGCCCGCAGGTGCTTGCCCCGCCTCCGGAGCGGAAGGCGGCGGAGGCGCTGCGGCCGTCTCTCCGATACAGAGCACGCCCGCTCCGCCAGCCAACAAGAGGGACAACATCAAGCTCCGATCGCCTCGAAAACTGCTCATCGTCGACTTCTCCGCCCGAACACTGGTATGGCGCGAACACCAACAGGGGTCGGCGAGCCCGATCCCACTCAAAGTAGAATACCGCGTGGTTTCGCCGCAGGGAATCAGACCGCGGCCCGCTGGTTTTTTAGCGATTCCTATCGGATCCGAGTGACCGGGTAGATACACCGACGCTCGGCCAACGAAGTCAACCGCGCCGCGGAGCCGGGCAACAGTCGGCCGGACAAACGTCGGGCCAGGCCCCCAACGCACCAAGCGCGGGCCGGGAGGACGACGGATTGAGTCGCTCTTCGATCAGATCCGCCAATCCGGCCACAAACTGGGGATGCGTGCCGACCGTTGCCGCGCGGACGAGGTTCAGTCCCAGCTTTTCGCTTTTTTCGCGAGCTTCGATGTCGAGGTCGTACAGCACCTCCAGATGATCGGAGAGAAAGCCGATCGGCAGCAGTGCCACGTCGCTCACGCCGTTCGCATGAAGCGCCGCCAAATGGTCACAAATGTCGGGCTCGAGCCAGGGATCACCCGGACGTCCGCTACGGCTCTGATAGGCGAGGGCCCAACGCGACTCGGGGATTTCCAAGCGCTCGCAAACGAGACGGCAGGCTTCCTTCAGTTGCTCGGCGTAGCGCGACGTTTGCGCCATCGATATTGGAATGCTGTGAGCCGTGAACGCAACGTGTGCGCTCGAGCGGCGCTCGCTGGGGATCTTGTCCAAGGCCTCGCGCAAGTGGTCTGCATTCGCCGCGATGAAACCCGGATGATTGAAGAAAACGCGGATTTTGTCGACGGCCGGAGCCTTATCGCCCACTACGGCTCGCGCGCGTTCGATATCTTCGCGATACTGGCGACAACTCGAGTACGAACTGTACGCGGCCAGCACCAGCGCCAGCACGCGTTTGGCCCCGGCAGACGTCAACTCCCGCATGGTGTCGGCCAGGAAAGGATGCCAATTGCGGTTGCCCCAACTTATCGGCAGGATAATGCCGCGCGCCTGCAGCACCGGTCGCAGCGCGCCGATCAGTTCGCGAACCTGGTCGTTGATCGGGCTCTTGCCCCCGAAGTGGTAGTAATGCTCGGCGACGCCTAACAATCGCTCGCGGGGAATGTTGCGGCCGCGGGTGACGTTTTCCAGAAACGGAAGGACGTCTTCGCGCCGCTGGGGCCCGCCGAAACCGACAATCAGGATGGCATCGTACTCAGTCGGCAAGTGCGTACTCTTTTTCACGGAGTTTGCGATGGCGGCCGTGCAACGCGATAGCGCGCAAAGTCGCCGGTCTCGAAAGTCCGTGGACCCTCTTTCGTGATCTCGATATACCGCGCGCTCACCCCGGGCGCGGATTGCAGCAGTTTGATTCCCTTTTCCGGCCCGAGGATCGCGGCCGCCGAGTCCAGTCCATCCGACAGCAGGCCGGTCGGCGCGATCACCGTCACGCTCACCCGTCGCGTGATGCCCAAGCCCGTCTTCGGATCGACCAGGTGCGAATAGCGCTTGCCGTCGATTTCGACAAACTGAAACGCGTCTCCTGCAGTCGAAACGGCCCTATTCGTCAGCCAGACGAAATCCTTCGGTTCCTCTTCGGGTAGCTCCGTTCCGGCCACGCCGATTTTCCAGCCCGGTTCGCCGGGAGGCGGATCGCCGACGGAGATGTCGCCCGAGAGGCCAACCAACGTTTGTTTGAGACCGTGCGACTTCAGCACGGCTCGAGCTTCGTCGGCCGCATAACCCTTGACGATGCCACCAAAGTCGAGCTGCATCCCCGGTTTATCGAACGTCACCACGCGACGTTTCAGATCAAGATGCACAGCTTTGTATCCGACGCGCTGCTTGGCTGCGGCCAAGTCGTTCGCACTGGGCAAACGTTTCGTCCGCCGCGACGCGCGCCACAGACGGACGAGCGGCCCGACCGTCACGTCGAAGGCCCCCTCCGATTGCCGCGACACTTCGAGCGACGCGGCCAACACGGTCGCCAACTCGACGCTCACGGGAACGGCTTGTCCGGGCGTATAGTTGCGAGTGAGGCGGGAGATTTCGCTGTCTTCGTCGTAGTCGCTGAAGATCAGGTTGAGCTGGCGAATTCGATCGAAGGCCGTGTGCATCGCGGCGTTTGCGGCCTCTCTATCGTGGGCATATACTAAGATGCGAACCGGCACTCCCATCAGGACTTGCCGGTACTCCAAACGCTCCATCCCGCCTGCCGTCGACCCTGCCGAGAGGATGCTTCCCACCACAAGCAGAGTGGCCGCGGCGTGCCAGTTTGACTGAAGGGCGTGCGTCTTAGTTGCTCCCGTAACAGCGGGGCCCCGAAAACCGTCTCACGGAAAGTCGTTTGTCTATGTCGAAGTTAGTGCCCGGCCGTCGTCCGGGGCAAGTGAGCGTCGTCGCGGCCTGGGTGATTGGCCTTTCAATCTGCACTTCTGTGTTATCAGCTGCTGAGGCCCAGGATAAAGGGACCGCGCTGTCTGAGAAGCAGATGCAGGGCTACAAGCAGCAAATCGCGGGAACCGACGTCGCGTTTGACATGGTCCCGATCCCCGGTGGTCAGTTCGTGATGGGTAGCCCACCCTCGGAGAAGGGTCGCAAACCCGACGAGGGTCCCCAACATAAGGTGAAGATCGAGCCCTTCTGGATGGGCAAGTGCGAAGTGACCTGGGACGAATACGACCTCTGGACCTACGGGCTCGATGTTCAACGTCGCAAAGTCACGCGCCAAAAGGCCAGCCCGCGCGACGCGGTGGCCGACGCCGTCACTCGTCCGACCAAGCCCTATACCGACATGACGTTCGACATGGGGCACGACGGCTTTCCGGCCATCTGCATGACCCAGTTGGCGGCGAAAATGTACTGCAAGTGGCTGAGTGAAAAGACGGGCCGTTATTACCGCTTGCCAACCGAAGCCGAGTGGGAATACGCGTGCCGCGCGGGAAGTGAGACCCCGTATTTCTTCGGCGATGATCCGTCCAAACTGGGCGAATACGCGTGGTACGACAAGAACTCGAGCGAGCATTACCACAAGGTCGGCAAGAAGAAGCCAAATCGCTGGGGCCTTTACGACATCCACGGCAACGTCTCAGAGTGGGTGCTCGACCAGTATCGGCCTGATTTCTACGCAGAGTTGGCCAAGAAACCCCAGCCGGTGTTCGAGCCGTTGGACCTTCCGACCAAGGTCTACGGTCGAATTGTGCGGGGTGGCTCTTGGGATGAAGACGCGGCCAAGGCTCGCTGCGCGGCCCGTGAATTCTCGATTCCCGATTGGAAAATTCAGGACCCGCAAATTCCGCAAAGCATTTGGTATCTCACCGACGCCCGGTTTGTCGGTTTTCGCGTGATTCGCCCACTCCGCGTTCCCGATCAGGCGGAGCGCGAACGGCTGAACCTGGAACCGGCGCCGAAGGATTTGATAAAAGAGTGATTGATCGCGAGCAGAGCCGCGCACGAAGTAAGCGGTTTTCTACTCGATGTCGCAGAACCGGCGGGGTGACACCCGCCGCTCGCCAGGAAAAAGTTCCTTTTCAATTTCACCCGAAGGTCTTTCCATGTCGCTCCCACAGAATGAACGCACGTCGCGCCGTGACTTCATGAAGACGTCGACCACCGTTGCGGTCGGCGCAGGCCTGTTGAGTAGCGTCGCGCTCTCACCTCGGGCCTATGCGAAGGGGAACGACACGATTCGCGTCGGCCTCGTCGGCGCAGGTGGACGCGGCTGTGGAGCGGTGGGCGACTGCCTGACTGCCAACCCGGCCACGAAACTTGTGGCAATCGGAGATGTATTCGAGGACCGGCTGCACGCGGGACTGGACGGTGTGACTTCGGCCTTTAGCTCGCATCCCGGGCGGATCGCCGTCGACGAAGCGCATCGTTTCAGCGGCTTCGACGCCTATCAAAAAGTGATCAATAGCGACGTCGACCTCGTGATTCTGGCCACTCCGCCCGGCTTTCGGCCGTTCCATTTCGAGGCGGCCGTCAACGCCGGCAAGAATATCTTCATGGAGAAGCCCGTGGCCGTTGACGGCCCGGGAGTTCGCCGCGTCCTGGCGGCCAACGAAATCGCCAAAGCGAAAAATCTGAAGGTCGGCGTCGGCCTGCAGCGGCATCATCAGCCAATGTATCTCGAGTCGATCGAGCGGATTCATAACGGCGAAATCGGCGACGTGGTTGCAATGCGCGTCTACTGGAACGGGACCACTCCGTGGGATCCGCGCAAGACGCGTGAGCAGTGCAAAGGGGAAATGGAGTACCAGCTTCGCAACTGGTACTACTACGTCTGGCTGTGCGGGGATCACATCGTCGAGCAGCACATCCACAATCTCGACGTCGGCAACTGGATCAAGAAGGGCCATCCCGTGAAGTGCTGGGGCATGGGCGGTCGCCAGGTACGGACCGACAAGAAATACGGCGAAATCTTCGACCATCACGCCGTTGAATACGAATACGCCGACGGCACGCGTATGTTCAGCCAGTGCCGGCAAATGCCGAGCAACTGGAATTCGGTCTCGGAACACGCCATCGGCACCAAAGGGACCTTCGACATCACCGACGGGAGCGGCAGCAAGATCAAGTCAGGCTCGCACGAGTGGCGTTACGATCGACACGGGCGACACGAGTTCCCGTACCGCATCGAGCATGCCGACATGGGGGCCGCGATCCGTGACGACCATCCGTACAACGAAGTCGAGTACGGAGCTCACAGCACCCTCACTGCCATTATGGGTCGCATGGCGACGTATGGCGGCAAGCCGGTGGACTGGGACGACGCGCTCAACTCGCAGATCGTGCTCGCCCCCGAGCGATTCGCCTTCGATGCCGAGCCGCGCGTGATGCCGTTCCCGGATGGCAGCTATCCCGTGGCGATCCCCGGAGTGACCAAAACGGTCTAGCATGCTCGACGCATGACGGCGGACCTCGGAAGGCCGGCAGCGGAATACGGCGAGCCGTGGACGTTCTCGGCGCGCGACGAGAACGATACCGAGAGGCTTGGTAGCTCGCTGGGCAAAGCGCTTGCGCCTGGTGGAGTTGTTGCTCTCATCGGGCCGCTGGGCGCGGGCAAAACCCGACTCGTCCAATCGATTGCGGCCGAGCTCGGCGCCGATCGGCGCGCCGTCAACAGCCCTACGTTTGTCCTGATCCACGAGTACGACGCACCGTTGCCGATCTTTCATTGCGACACGTATCGTCTGCGCAGCGTCGATGAGTTTTTGGATCTTGGCATCGATGAGATGTTGCAATCCGGAGGAGTCTTTCTGATCGAGTGGGCCGATCGCGTGACGCCCGTTCTGCCGGCCGATCGACTGCAGATCGAAATCGTCGTGACTGGGGAGACTTCGCGGACGTTTCATATTTCAGCGCTGGGGCTGGCAAGCGCCGGCGTCTTGAGCGCGGTCCGAGCGAGTTTGGAATCGTGTTAGGCATTCAGCGTCCGAATCGCCGGATCACAGATGCTTCGCTGACGCCGCCGCGTTATGCTGACAAGGGCACACGATCCACCCAGAACTCACCCTCTCAGAGGACTCAACGTGCCGCGCCGCGTTCTGTCGTTCACAACGTGCCTTTCTGTTGTCCTGATCCTCACGCTCGTCGGAGTTCAACCCATGGTCGCCGCCGAATTGGGACAGGATGGTTACGTCGACTCGAACGGTGTCAAAATTCACTACGTGACCATGGGTAGCGGCGAACCATGCATTCTGATTCATGGGTTCCCTGACTTCTGGTACACATGGCGGGCGCAAATGCCCGAGCTGGCGAAGCACTTCCAGGTCGTGGCCATCGATCAGCGCGGCTACAACCTCAGCGACAAGCCCGAGGGGGTCGAGAATTATCGACTCGAAAAACTTGTGGGGGACGTGAACGCGGTGGTCGAACATTTCAAGGCGCCCAAGGTCATCATCGTCGGGCATGACTGGGGCGGGATGGTGGCTTGGACTTATGCGATGCAATTTCCGGACAAGGTCGATCGGCTGGTGATTCTCAACTTGCCGCATCCTCGTGGCTTGTCGCGTGAACTAGCCAATAACCCCGACCAGCAGAAGGCCAGCGCCTACGCCCGCAACTTTCAGAAGCCCGACGCGGCCAAGCACGTGATGCCCGGCATGCTGACCTTCTGGGTCACCGACGCGGACGCCCGAGCTAAGTACCTTGAGGCATTCAAACGTTCGTCGATGGAAGGCATGCTCAACTACTACAAGGCGAATTACCCCCGCGAGCCCTATAAGGCCATCACCGAGCTGCCGAAGGTGAAGTGTCCCGTCCTCATGATCCACGGTCTGAAAGACGTGGCCCTGTTGCCCGGCGCCCTGAACGGCACGTGGGATTGGATCGACAATCAACTGACCTTGGTTACGGTTCCGAATGCCGGGCACTTCGTGCAGCAAGATGCGGCGCCCGTCGTCACCAAAACGATGGTTCGCTGGCTGACAGAAAAGTGATGTTTCGACCTCCTCGCCTCTGATCTCGTCCGCTATGGCCGACTTCACGCTCTCGTGTCCGCGGTGTGGCAAAGCGTTTGCGATTCGCAACCGTCAGGCCGGCCAACGGTACCTCTGTCCGCACTGTCGCCAGCCATTCAGCTTGCAGCCGGCCGGCGAACCAGTGAGTACCGCTCCGGAAAAAACTCAGCCGGAGAAAGCTCCGTCTCCGGCGGCCCTATTTCAGACGCCCATCCCCGACGACCTGCCCGCTGGGCTGACCGCGATCAAGCCCAAGCGTTCCCGCAAGAACTCCTTTCGTCTACTCGGTCCAGCCGGAGTCATCGCGGCGATCGTTTGCGTCGGTGTCTTGTTCATTTGGGACCGTTTCGAGCGTTCCGCTCCGCCGGGCACCGGATCG
>DASRXU010000269.1:0-3124 GCA_035687365.1 Planctomycetaceae bacterium
CCCCCAGCGCGACCACGAGGGTTTCGCCGAGCAGTCCACGGTCGTGGAGATCCTCGAGCAACGCCGAATAGGCCTGGTCGAACGTAGGCAAGAGGTGATCTTTCACGTCGCGGCTGTTGAGGTGCGAGTCCCAGCTGTAGCCGTCGACGGCGTCGTAGTGCACGGTGACAAACCGCACGCCCGCTTCCACCAGCCGCCGCGCCATCAATGTCGCCTGCCCGAAGAGATGGCGGCCATAACGGTCTCGCGTGGCTGCGGACTCACCGCGGATGTTCAGAGCACGCCGCGCTCGATCCGATGTCACCAGTGCGAGAGCCCGTTTCTCCGATTCGTCGTAGCCATCGAGTGCGCGGCTGTGATCGACGCGGCGACAGAGATGATCGAATTTTTCGACGAGTGAACGCCGGCGGTTTAGGCGGTCGAGAACCAGGTCTTTCGAGTCGGCCAATCCTTGAATTTGAAATCGCAGCTCGGCATCACTGCAGTCGCGCCAGTAGGGGTTGTCGGTGGGGCTGCGCTTATCAATGGCGGTGGTCACGGGCTCGTAAGCCGAACCGAGCCAGCCCGCGTATTCGCCCGGTCGACGGAGGACGAGTCCTTCCTGAATTCGTCCGAGCGAGTTTGGCAACACGACATAGCTGGGCAAGTCACTCGAGTCCGCTTTGGCGGACTTGCGGAGATTTGCGGAAACGACCGAGCCCATCGAAGGCCAATCGTTGGGCGTCGCATTGAAGCCACTACCAATGGGAATCGACCAGGGATGTCCGGTTTGCAGATAGTGACCGGCCGAACTGTGGTCGTTGTACGGATGGCTCATCGTGCGGATGACGCAGAACTTGTCCGAGACAGCGGCCGTCCGCGGCAAGTGCTCACAGATCCTCAGCCCGGGCGTGCGGCTGGCGATCGGGCGGAAAGGTCCGCGGATCGCATCGGCGGCTTGGGGCTTCAGATCGAAGGTCTCGAGCTGGCTCGGGCCGCCGAACAGAAACAAGAAGATGACAGAGCGAGCTTTGGCGGGGCGAACAGCGCCAGCGTTTTCCGCGGCAGTAATTCGTGCGAGAGACGTGCCTAAGAGACCGGCTCCCGCCGCTTGCAACAAAGTGCGGCGAGTAACTCCGTCACAGGCGTGGGAGGGGGATCCAAGTAGGGTGAGCACAGTTCGCCCCGAGCCGAATTCGAGATTCACCCATCAACGAAGGTTAATGTATCCGCGGGTGCCGTCGTTCACAAGTCGCTTTCCAGATTGCATTTGGGTGCATTCGACGGTGTGTACAGTCGATGTCCGCAGGCGGTCTGAAATTTTCCGCCAACGCCCGTCGAAATTGCCTCAAGATCTCCCTAACCCCGGCGAACAACAGGGCATGAGGACGGAGCAGTGAGCTCCTCCCGCGGCAGCTTACATGAGCTTTCACGGTTTTCCAAAGTCTGGTCGCTTCGAGGGGAGTCAGTCATGTTAAAGAAGCTTGTGATTGGAACGGGGGCAGCGGCATTGTTGGGATCGTTGGTCTTCGGTCGCGATGTCGTCAGCTACGGGCGGACGGCTTGGACGGCGACACGGGAGGCGGTCAAAAGCGAAGTGCCGACGGAATTTCAGATTGAACGAGCGCGGACGGCCGTCGACCAATTGGCGCCCGCAATTCAGCACACGCTGAAAGTGATTGCTGAACAACAAGTCGACATCGAACACATGAACAAGCAGATCGCTCAACGTACGGATGATCTGCAGGTCGCGAAGGATCAGATGCTGACCCTGAAGCACGATCTGGAGTCGGGTAAGTCGACCTTCCGGTACGCGAGTATGGAGTACACCGCTGCTGACGTGAAACGCGACGTCCGCACGCGGTTCGAGCGGTACAAAGCCGCGGAAGCCATGCTCGAGCGCGATCGCAGAATTCAGAAATCGCGCTCGCAGGCCCTGTTCGCCCATGAGAAGCAGCTGGATCAGATGCTGACGCAAAAGAAGGAGCTTGAAGCTCAGGTCGAACAGCTCGAAGCCCGTTTGCAGACGATTCGCGCTGAGCAGTCGGTCAGCGCGCCGGAAATTGATGAATCGGCCTTGTCGAACGTGAAGCGTTTGATCGCCGAGGTCAACAAGCAGCTCGACGTGCAGGAGAAGTTGCTCGACTCGACCGGCAAATTCGGCACGGGACTGATCCCCGTCGAAACCAAGCCGACCGTCGAACTGGGTAGTGTGACGGCTGAGATCGATGAATACTTCAAGCCGGCCCAGGACAAGAAGTCGGCTGACGCGGTCAAGCCGGCTCCTCAACTCGCCACGGCCGAGCGGTCGAAGTAACACTCCGAACCCTATCGGGCTCGAGCCGCTGGTTCGAGCGAACCGCCCCGCCGAAAGTCATACGACCCAGGCGGGGCGGGAACCGACAATGACGAGCGGCCGGCGTAAGCCGGCCGAGGCTTTGAACCCCAACCGGACCGCTGTAGTCGAACTGGAACGGCCGGGATCAGAGCATCGGTCAGCTTATGCTGGCCGCTCGCCGACGGAACGCGTGAGGGCGGGCAAGCCGAACGACAGAGGTTGATCGGCGGAACGGCCCTCTGACCAAGTCCTGACCCGCACGACAGATCGGTTGATAGTTTTCTCAGTGAACCGTTTTGTCTGCGGATGCGTTAAAATGCGAGAAGCGGCGAGAAAGCGGTCTCAAGCCATTGCTGGATTTTCCGGGGTGGGCTTGAGTGGGACGGAAGACGACCATGAAGACCGGTTTCTCCAGGAGCGACTCCGCTTTGAACGGCCCGATGCCGGTTGAACGTTCTGCCTCCAAAGACTGCTACTACCTCTGGGTCGACGGAGTGGGTGCGTTTCAACTCTTCACATCGGAGGAGGTCACCCTCGGGGGACCGACTCGTGACAAGGACCCGGCAGACCTCGTTCTGCTCGCAAACTTGTCGCGGCGACATGCAACCTTCCTACGCTCCGAAGAGGGCTATGTGTTGGAAGCCCATGCCGCATGCAAGGTGGCCGATCGGCTGGTCGAAGGACGGACCCACTTGAACAGCAACTATCGCCTCGAGCTGGGTTCGGGAGTGCGGCTGCGGTTTCGCATTCCTTCGGTGCTCAGTGCGACGGGCGTCCTTGATTTCCTCAGCGATCATCGACCGACGC
>DASRXU010000270.1:0-12917 GCA_035687365.1 Planctomycetaceae bacterium
AGGTTTACAGCCCCCAGAGCAGCCAGATTGTTCACGACCGTTCCGGCTGCCCCCGGGCTCGTGCGGATCTCGACGACTTGGTTAGCCGTCTTGCCCGTTTCGACGCTGGTCTCGGCAAGCTTCGGATCGACCTCGAGATACTTGTCGAGAAAGAAATCGCCCATCACCGCGACGCGGCGCGAGGCGAATCGCGCGAGCAATTCTTCGAGGCGGTCGCGTTTCACTTCGAAACCCGCTCCAAAATTGCGTCGTAGAGGGCGGGGACGGTGGCCTTGTGGTCCCCTTGCACGTAGTAGCTCTGTCCGCCGTCGGCGACTGTGCGTACGAGGATCGTCTTGTACGGCCGGAAGTAATACCGGGGATCGTTCTTCGGGGCTTCGTGGGTCAGGTCGTCGCCCAGCTCGGGCAGGTCGAAAACCCCCGTCACGAATTGGGCGATCCGTTCGTCGCGCTGATGGGCCACGTTGCGGGCCATGGCCAGGGCCTTGAGATAGACCTCGGGCCCCATTACCGCGCTGCCGAGGTTCAAAAATACGCCGCCTTGCAGCCGCGTAACCGTGTCGGTGTAAATCAAAAAGTCTGTGAACGAGGCCGCCCCGGTGGCTGCTCCGTCGAAGTTTGGATGTTCGTGGACGATGTCTTGACCGATCGAGACGTGCACGGTGACCGGCACTCTCAAGCGATATCCCGCTGCCAGTACACTGGTCGCCCGATGCGGGAACTTTTCGTCCTCGATAAATTTCCCGACCGCTTCGCCGAAGCCCAGACCCTGGCGGTGCCCGGCGTTGACGGCGTCGTTGATTCGCGACGATTCGTTCCACAAACCGAATTGCCCGTTGCGGACATACCGGGCCACGCTCTCGCAGGTGTGGCCGATCATCGCCAGCTCAAAGTCGTGGATCGCACCGGCACCGTTGAGAGCCAGATGCGACAAGAGGCCGCGCTGCATCAAATCGATCAGCAGGGGCGCGTTCCCCTGGCGCAGCACGTGCGCGCCGCAGGCAAACAGGACGGCCCGCTTGGCGGCCGCGGCCTCGACGATTCGCTCCGCCAGAATGGGAATCGCCTTGTGCGCGAACGGCACGCGCGGCCCCTTCGGCAAATTGACGATTTTGTCCAGCGCGAGATCGTGAATCCGCTCGGCGAGCGGTCGAATCTGCAAGCGGCTGCGATCAAATTGCGGAAAAGGCATTTCGACTTTCTTCAGGGGAAATCACGCCAAATGTACTCGCACACGGCCGCAAACTCGCGGAAGTCGGGAACTACGAGGTCGGCACCGACGCCGATCAGGCGATCGCGCTTCCAAGGATCGGGTTTGCCGCTGCGGCCCGCTTCATCGCTGGCGACGGCGATGGCCGTGCCGCCCGCGCCTTTGATGTTGTCGATCTCGACATAGCCGTCACCCAGTCCGATCAGCCGTGAGCCTTCGACCTGATTCTCGCGGAGCAGACGCTCGATGACCATCTGTTTGGAGAATTGTCGGTGGTCGGCGACCGCCCCGTAAACGTGGCGACCGAAAAACGGAGTCAGGCCGAGCAGCTCGACTTCCTCGCGAACGTAATTTTCGTCGGTGCCGCTGGCGAGATACAGTTCGAGGCCCCGCTCCTGCAGCAGCCGCAGGGCGGCGTAAGTGCCGGGAACGAGAAACCGTTCTGCGGGGGTGGTTCCCTGCTCCAGGGCCTGCCGCCGCTTGGCGATCCGCTCCATCAAGAGGTCGTGATACTTTTGTTTGTAGTCCAAGGGATCTCGAGGAGTTCCGCCGCGCGACGAAATCTCCTCGGCGAGACGAATCATCTGGTAGATCGTTTGCTTGCCGTTGAGCTGCATCACGAAATTGCGGGCGAGAGCGGCCAGGTCGGCCGGCGATTCCTTGGTCCCCGTCGCGGTCAGCTCTTCGACCATCATCGGGATCATGACGTCGGGCCAGCCTTCGCGAATCAGGCTCAGCGTGCCGTCAAAGTCGAAGAGCGCAAAGCGGGGCGCCGCGCCGAGCTTCACCTCGCGAACAACTTCGACTGACGTGCCGGGGAGAAATCGCGTGGGGCCAACGTCGTCGACCCGGCGTTGATAATCTTCTTCATGAGCAACGGGCATGGACTGCGTGGGGCTCCGCTGGATTTCCATTGAGATTACGCGACTAATTGGTCTGCTCGGCTTCCGGGGCAGGGACGGGTTGCGTCGTTTGCGCTTCCGAGACCGTCGCCGGCCGAGGTGGACGCGGACCGTGAAACTGGTAATACGTGCACGCGATTCGCCCATTGTAAAGCTTGCGACGGCGATCCGCATGCCGTCCGCAGAGCTGCTCGTAATTCGCCAACGCGCTGAGCAAATAAAACGACCACGTGTCGAATCGCCCGGCGACAGTGTTAGTGGCTCGGGCCAGTTCTTCAGCCGCCGCGAGGTCACCCGAGCGTTCTCCGTACGGTGGGTTGCCGATGAGGCAGCCGAAATCGCCTTGGGGGACAACATCGACAAAATCGCGTCGCTCGAAGCGGATGTCCGCTTCCACCCCGGCCTGACGCGCGTGCTTGCGGGCCATGCCCAGGCTCGTATCGTCGATGTCGCTGCCGACGATTGCCAGACTGCCGCCGCGATCCGCCCGATCCTTCGCTTCTTCGCGCGCCTCGTGCCACAGCCGCCGATCGAGCGCGGGCCAGTCGTCGGCGGCAAACCGCCGCGCGAGCCCCGGCGCGAGATTGCGAGCCCAAAGAGCTGCCTCGATCGGAATCGTACCCGTGCCGCAAAACGGATCGAGCAGCGGCCGGCCCGCCGTCCAGAAACTGAGCTGGATCAAGGCGGCCGCCAGCGTTTCCTTCAGCGGCGCGGGTCCGCTGAGTGTGCGGTAGCCCCGTTTGTGCAGGCCAGGGCCCGTCGTGTCGAGCGTCAGCGTGGCAACGTCCTTGAGCAGTGACACTTGGACCGCAAACAGCGGCCCTTTCTCGGCGAACCACGACACGCGGTGCGTCTGCTTCAGCTTTTCGACAATCGCCTTCTTGACCAGGGCCTGACAATCGGGAACGCTGTGAAGTTGCGATCGGACGGACTTTCCGCTAACGGGGAACTGGCCGTCTTCGGGAATCCAGCGGGCCCAATCGAGGTCGGCGCAGCGGTCGAACAGCGTGCCGAAGTCGGCCGCCTCGAATTCCCCCATTTTGATGACGACGCGATCCGCGCTGCGCAGCCAGAGGTTGGCCCGGCAGATCGCCTCCGGACCACCTCGAAAGGTCACCCGACCATCGGCGACAGATTGGTTCTCATATCCCAGAGCCTTGAGTTCCCGTGAGACGACCGCCTCCAAGCCGAAACTCGTCGTCGCAATCAGCTCGATGTCGTTATCCAAGGCGCCAACTTGCCTTACGAAAAAACTCGGCCAGGCCAGGGCCCCCGCAGGGAGCGGCCCGAACATTCCTGCCCCATGTCGGGCGATTACTGGACATCACCCAGCACGGATTGTAAAGAATGACGTAAAACAAGTAAGGGACGGGTTCTTTCGGGAAGAGTCGGACCAATCCGGCTTGAGCCCAGCCCTCTTCGTGCGGGCTAGCCGCACGAGAGCTGAACCTCAAACATACGGCTAGCCCGCATGAACAGGTTTCACCTGTGAGCAATGGACATGGTGCGGCGACCCGCGACGGCGGGCGTCCGATGATCGAAGCCCAGGGCTTGAGTAAGTACTTCGGTCAGTTCGTGGCCACCAAGGATGTGACTTTTTCAGTGCCGCGCGGGGCGGTCGTGGCCTTTCTCGGCCCCAATGGGGCGGGCAAATCGACCACGATGAAACTACTGACCGGATATCTCGCGCCGACCACTGGCGTGGCCCGCATTGCCGGCTTCAATATGGCCACCGATCGGATCGAGGCCAGCAAAGTCATGGGCTACTTGCCGGAAAATGGACCGCTTTACAACGAAATGACCCCGGTCAGCCTGCTGACTTATATCGGACAGGCCCGCGGCATGGGGGCCGACCTGCTCAAGAAGCGGCTCGACTTCGTTCGGGACAAATGCGCGCTCGACGAGGTGTGGCATAAGCCGATCAGCAAGCTCTCTCGCGGCTTCCGTCAGCGAGTGGGCATGGGCCAGGCCGTGTTGCACGATCCCGACGTGCTGATCCTCGACGAACCGACCAGTGGTCTCGATCCGAACCAGGTGCACGAAGTTCGGCAGTTAATCCGTTCGCTGGGCACCACGAAAACCATTTTGCTGTCGACGCACATTTTGCAGGAAGTGGCCGCCGTCTGTACCCGGGTGATCCTGATCAACGAAGGTCGGATCGTCTTTGACGGCACGGTGCAAGAGATGGCTGACTCTCCGCCGGAGATGGACAAGCGATTCCGCGAACTGACCGGGGCCGGTCGCTCTCGCCGCTGATTGTGTGACATAGAACCCGCTGGGTGGCTGGGGTCGAACCGTTTCGGTTCGCCCCCAGGTCGCTGAAATCTGGGGGCTCGCTTCGCTCGACCCCAGCCACCCGAATTTCGATTGAAGTTTTTTGAGCTGAGGAGCGTGATTGTGTTGCGATGGCATGTGGTTTCCGCCGTCTTTCGGCGCAACGTCGCCAGCTACTTTTCGGGCGTGTTGGGCTACTTGTTCATCATCGCGTTCGTCGTCGCGGGGGGGCTGTTGGCATTTCGGCCGCAGTTCTTCACGAACAATATTGCGAGCTTGGATCAGCTGAGCGAAGGCTTTCCAATGCTCCTTTTGTTCCTGATCCCCGCGATTACGATGAGCGCGTGGGCCGATGAAAAGAAGCTCGGCACCGACGAACTGCTCTTTACGCTTCCCGCGTCCGACCTGGAAATTCTGCTTGGGAAGTATTTCGCCGTGCTGGCGGTCTACAGCGTCGCACTGGCGTTCTCGCTGACGCATTTGATCGTGCTGCGGACGATTGGCAATCCCGATCTGGGTGTGGCTTTCACGACCTATCTGGGCTACTGGTTTGCCGGTGCCGCCCTGTTGAGCGCGGGCATGCTGGGCTCCGTGCTCACCAATAGCACGACGGTTGCGTTCGTGTTGGGAGTCGCCATTTGTGCGGTGCCGGTCTTCATCGGCTCGCTCGCCCCCGGGAGCGATCTGCTTCGCGGCCTGAGTATTCGCGAGCAGCTTCACGACTTCGAGCTGGGCATCATCCCGCTGAGCGGCGTGCTCTATTTCGTCGCGTTCATCGTGTTCATGCTGTACCTGAACCTGGTCATGATCCGCCGCCGGCATTGGAGCACCGGCCAGCAGACCTCGATGGGCGCTCAATACATAGCTCGGGCCGTCTGTTTGTCGGTGGCACTGATCAGCGTCGCGTATATCGCTTCGCACGGCAGCGCCCGCGCCGATTTGACTGCCGAAAAGGTTTATAGCCTCTCGCAGACGACGCGCGACGTATTGGCCCAAATCAACCCCGAACATCCGGTGCGGATCCAGGCCTTTGTCTCGACCGACGTGCCTCGTGACTACGCGCCGGTGCGGACCCGCCTGACCGGATTGCTGCGCCAGTACTCGCAACTGGCGGGCTCGAAAATGGACGTGCAATACATCGACGTCGAACCCTTCAGCAAAGAGGCGGAAGAAGCCAAGACCCTCGGAATCACTCCCGAACGGGTCCGTTCCGAACGAGAAGGCCGGCACTACGAAGACACGATTTACTTAGGCGCGGTAATCAGCAGCAGCTACGACCAGGTCGTCATCCCGTTCTTCGGGGCCGGCATGCCGCTGGAGTACGAGTTGACGCGATCCATCCGCACCGTCGCCAAGGAGAATCGCAAGACTGTCGGTGTGTTAAAAACCGACGCCGACGTGATCGGCGGCTCTCACGACTGGCAAATCGTCACGGAGCTCAAACAGCAGTACAACGTCAAAGACGTTTCGCCCGACGCCCCGATCGAGGAGGGCAAGTTCGACGTGCTGTTGGCCGTCATGCCGTCGTCGCTCACCGACCCGCAAATGAAGAACCTGATCACTTACGTCAAGAAAGGCCATCCGACGCTGATCTTCGACGATCCGTTCCCGTGGGTCTTCAACTCGGCATTCGGTGTGTCGCAGGCGCCGCGTCTGGCTAAGCCGGCACCGGGCGGGCAGTTCGGCATGATGGGTGGTATGCGACAACCGGCTCCGCCGAAAGCCGACGAAGGCAAGGCGACCAGCCTGCTCAACGTTTTGCATATCGCTTGGGATAACGGCCGGGCCGTCTGGGACTCTTTCAATCCGCATCCTGAGTTCGCCACTCTACCCGAGGAGTTCATCTTCATCACGCCGAAAAGCCGGATGCCGGGTGCGTTCAACACCACGAGTGAAATCACCAGCGGCCTGCAAGAGATGCTGGTGGCGTTCTCAGGCGAGATCCTGCCGCTGAAAGAACCGGGCGTGAAATTCGAGCCGCTTTTGCGCACGAGCAGCCGTTCCGGAATCATGGAATGGGACGAATTCACCGAACAGAGCTTTGATTTCTCGCACGGGTTCACGCCGACCGTGCGAGTCAAAGAGGGCCGTCCTCACATCGTCGACCGGGGAGGCCACGTGCTGGCGGCCCATCTGACGTCTGAGAACGACAATCCGTACAAACTCAACGTGGTCTACGTGGCCGACGTCGATTTGATTTCAGACTGGTTCTTCGTGATGCGGAACTTGGGCGAGTTGAATCTGCATTTCGACAACGTGCCCTTCGTGCTCAACGCGGTCGACGTGTTAGCCGGGGACGACACGTTTCTGAACTTGAGAAAGCGGCGGACGGAGCTGCGAACGCTGACGGGCGTCGAAAAGCAAACGGCCTCGTTCGTCGAAGAGCGCATCGAGGCTTCCAAGAAGGCGGACGAGGAGGCCAAACAGAAACTGAAAGACGCACAGGGCCGCTTCGATGAAAAGCGGGCCGAAATCGAGAAGAACCCTCAACTGTCGCCTCCCGAAAAGGAGGAGATGATCCGCCGGCTGAAGGACGGTGAGGAACGCCGCGTCGAAGTGGCCAAAGCCAGCATCGATCGCGACAAGCAACAAGAGATTGACACGGCAAAGAATGCGGCCGAACGGCGGATCCGCGAGACCGAACACAAATTCATGTTGATGGCCGTTTTGATTCCGCCGATCCCAGCCATCGTGCTGGGGCTGACGGTGTTTTTGCTCCGGCTGGGCCGCGAGCGACGGGCCATCACACCCGATCGGCGAGTTCGATAAAACTCGCCGGCGCTGCGAATTGCAAAACTGACTCTATCTTCCGAATGGCGAAGCATTCGGTAGGGACGACGCACGATGAATGAGACGAAACGCACATTGATTTATCTGGCCGTGGCCCTCGTTTCGGTGGGAACGGCCACCGCGACTTACTACGGGTCGCGGCCGCGCAAGGATGTCGAATCCGAGCGGATCGGCACCGAGTTCTATCCCGAGTTCAAATTCCCCACCGACGCCCAAGTGTTGCGAGTCGTCGCGTACGACAAAGACACTGCGTCGATCAAGCCGTTCAAGGTCGAGTACAAGGACGGCAAGTGGCGGATCCCCTCGCATCACAGCTATCCCGCCGACGGCAAAGACCGCCTGGCCCGGACGGCTGCCTCGGTCATTGGGACGGCCCGTACGGCCTTTGTGTCGCGTTCAAAAAGCGATCTGGCCAAGTGGGAGGTTATCGACCCGGAAGATCCCGACGAGACCAGCCCGACGGGTCGCGGACAGAAGATCACGATCTCCAAGAGCGACGGCACCGTCCTCGCGGAGTACGTGATCGGCAAGAAAAAGGAAGCGACCGGCCCCGGCCAGAGCGACCTGTATTACGTCCGCGCTACGAAGGCCGACGACCCGTCGACGATTTATCTGGCTAACCTGAAAATCGACCTGTCGACAAAATTTGGCGATTGGATCGAACCCGACTTGCTGAAGGTTGACCGAGAGAACCTCACCGATATTCGCATCGACAACTATTCGATCGACGAGCAGCAAGGTGCCATCGTCCCGGGTGAGATTACCGACCTGACCCGCAAACCCCCGGGGGACACGTGGACCCTTTCCAATCTCAAGCCAAACGAGGAACTGAAAACCGAGGCGGTTAACCAGCTGGTGAGCAGTCTCGACAACCTGCGTCTGGTCGGTGTGCGGCCCAAACCGCCCGGCATTCTCCCCGACCTTTCGATCGAGCCGCGCTACGCCCAAGACCGCCGGCTGGTCGGCGTGCTGCGAACCGACATGGCCGATAAGGGCTTCTTCGTCGGCTCCGACCGACGCGGCGGCAAGGAGCGGGTGTTCTCCAAAGAGGGCGAGCTGGAAGCGGGGACCAACGAAGGACTGCGTTACGAGCTGAACTTCGGGCAGATCTTCACCGGGACCGAATTCGAGATCGAAACGGGTCTCTCCAAGGACGCCTCAAAGGAGAAGGCGGCAGCGAATGAGGGCGAGAAGGGCAAGAGCGCCGCTAAGTCGGACAGCAAGTCGAAGCCCGCCACCGACAAGAGCAAGGAGCAGCTCAAGAAGAATCGTTATCTCATGGTCTACGTCAAATTCGATCCAAAGCTCGTCGGTGGGCCCCCGAGCAAACCACCCGAGCCCAAGAAGCCGCAAGGCCTTGTGCTGGACGAACCGGCGAATGGCAAACCGGCTGCGACGACCAAGCCGGCCGGGAGCGGCGCGTCGAAGTCCGATTCCCAGCCAGCAGCCCCCGGCAAGACCGACAACAAGCACTCGTCCGCCAGCCAACTCGATGATTCCCAGATGCTGGCGCTGGCGTTCCCCGATCCCAAAACTGATCCCGCTTCGCCCGAGGCCCCTGAAGCGAAATCGGCTCCGGCGCCTAATACTCCAGCGCCTGGCGCTCCGGCGAAAGGAACTCCCGCCGTGAAGCCGGCCGCCGACGCGAAATCAGCGCCTCCTATCAAGGCGGCGCCCCCAGTGAAGGCCCCGCCCAAGGTCGATCCGAAGGCCGAATACGACAAGGCCCTCGCGCAGTACAAAAAGGATCTCGAAAAGTACGAGAACGATAAGTCGGAATTTGAGAAGAAGCTCAAGAAGGGGCAGGACAAGGTCAAACAGCTCAACGAGCGATTTGGCCCGTGGTACTATGTAATCTCGGCCGAGAGCTTCGAGAACCTCCGTCAAGGACGCGCGAACCTGGTGGAGCCCAAGGGCACCGGAGCCGCCAAGAAGGCGCTGGAGGGGATGCAGCCCCGTCCGTCTTTTGGCGGGCCGCCTCCTGGTGGGATGCCCCAGCAGTAGGAAGCGCTCACCACGACGGATCGCGCACGGGCGATTCGGAATCCGCCTCAACCGTGAGGCGGATTCATCACGTCTGTTTTGCGCAGGTCTATCGCCGCCTTGCGTCCTGTCCGCTTTACGTTCGCTGGGCTTCGGCGGGGACGACCATGCTACGACGCGGCTGCTTCCGCGTCTTCTTCACCGCGTAGTGCGCCAGAGTTCGCGCCGTGTAAGGCGTGCCGGCCACGAAGCGACAGAGCGGGCCGAACGAATACGCTCCGCTGGCTCCCACGAAATAGAGACCGGGAATCGACGATTGGAATCCCCGGTCGAGGACGGGATATCCCTTCACGGTTTGGATCGACTGCGACAAGTCGGCCGACAGATAATTCATCCGTGCGACCGACACGCGATAGCCGGTGCCCAAGAGCACGTGATCGACGACACTTTCGGTGCCGTCGTTGAGCTTCAGTTGCACCTTGCTGCCGACCGCCGTCGAAGCGACCACGTGGCACCCCGGCTTGATGGTCGTGGGCGCCGTTCGTGAGCGGAGCCAACTGCTGCCGGCCGGACGAATGGCGCGATAGGCCATGCGGTCTTGCGTCGACCGCGGGAACGAGGTGAACAAACGCGGATGCTCGAGCAACCAATTGATGCCAATCGGTCCAATTTTACCGGGGGCCTTAAACGGGTTGATTGGCCAGTCCATCATCGCCTCGAGCCACGAGCTGTTCTTCAGCCAGCGGACGAACGGCTGCCGAATGAGCACCTCAACCTCGGCTCCGTTTTCGTGAAGCAACGCGGCTGACTCGAGTGCGCTCTGACCACCGCCGACTACGGCCACGCGTTTGCCGGCGAATCGCCCCAGATTGCTGTTGACGCGATCGCTCGTGTGAGAGGCCAACTCTTTAGGTAGTGAAGCAAACGTGACCGGATAATTTGGAAACGCGCCAATTCCGGTCGCCACTACGACGTTCTGCGCCTCGATCCGCTCGCCGTCATCCAGGGTGACGGCGAAGCCTTCGGCGGCTTGCTCGACACCCGAAACGTGGCGCTGTTCCAAATCGGGCAGCGCCTGCGACTGGAACCATCGCCCGTAATCGACAAACGTCTCTAGCGGCATCGCCTTGGGGATCTGGCAGCTGTGGGCCGCTTCGTAGTTGCCCAGCGAGAAGGCACGAGTCGGATCAGAGATGTGCGAGCCTTCGCGCGGCGAACGGAGCAACATTCCTTTGGGCATCTGAGTGGCCCAAAAGTCCATCGGCTTGCCGAAGATTCGCACGTCGAGCCCGCCCGCCCGCAAATGCGCGCCGACGGCCAGCCCATAGGGCCCCGCTCCCACGACCGCAAATTGACAACGTGAGTCAGAATTCAACACAGCACTCTCCTCGCGTTACTTTCGACGGAATTTACAATCATCATTTCGTCACATCTGGACGCCACCACGCCGGTGCGTGTCTTAAACCAGGCGGGATCTGCCTCCTGCCCATTTGCCCAGGCCAGGAGCGCGGCCGGGATATTTGCTCCCGCCACGTGGGAAAAAGGATAGCCCCCGCCAATTCTTGGATTCAAATCGAGCACCTGCGGCCCACGCTCGGTCATCATCACGTCGCAGTCCAAGCTGCCCAGGTGCTGAAGTCGCCGGCCGATGACCTGGCCCAGGTGTTCCAGGCGTTCGTCCTCGACGGTCATCGCACGGTCGGTATTTCCAAATCGCATGACGAGCTTGCGGCGAACCAGCGTCGCCACGTGGTTGCCTTCGAGGTCGTTCACCACGTCCAGCCCATACTCGTCTCCCTGCAATTGTTCCTGGAAGACGAGGCACTGTTCGCACTCACCCTGGCTCAATTTCCAGAAGATCGAGCGCCGGACTTGGATCATGCCCCATTCGTGGGCAAGGGTCAGTTCGCGGTCGTTATCGATTCGCTCGAAGCCGATCGAGCTGGACCCCCAACGAGGTTTGACGATGATTGGGTAGCGGAGCGCACCGGTGGCCAGCGCCTCGCGCACACGTTGGGGACACAGGTAGGTGTCGGGAGTGGAGATGCCGCAGGAACGCAGGAGCTTGAAGGTCGTCCATTTATCCTGACACGTGGAGATCACCGACGGCGGCGCCACGACGGGAATCGTGCCGATCTCGCGAAAATCCTCGGCGCGCCGGGCCAGCCCCCCGAGCTCCAGATCGTTGACCGAAATCAGCAGGCGGACCTGATGCTCCAGACAAATCGCCAAAAGGGCGTCGAAGTAGCCGGGATCGTCCATCGCGGGGACGATGATCCCTTCGTCGGCGGCCGCTAGCGCCGGCGCCGCGACGCTCGTGTCGCAGGCGATCACACGGCCGCGCCCGCCGAGTTCATTTTGAAAGAACTCGATCAGGTAGTTTCGGCGACCCGCACAGGTGAGGAGGACGTTCATGATGATTGGCCAGTCTTCGCACAATCAAGATGTCGAACAAGGTTTCCACCCGTCCTTGTAGAACCAGCGACCATTCCCTGATCGCGATTTCCTTATTGCTTGAGCGCGGAGGCTTCTTGCTCCGTGCTGCTCACGGTCTTGGGACGATCGATTCGATACCCGGGGAAGTAGCCGGTCGGTTCTTCCTCGTGGCTGTCCGAGAGCGCGCGGCTCTGCGCGACCAGTTCTCGATACGCCTCGGGATCGACGATGAGGCGCCACGTGTGGAATGTGCTGCGCAGTTTGGAGAAGCCACTTTTGAAGTGCAAGAGGGAATCGTTCGCCGCGCCGACTCCGCCGCCCAAGTGTAGCACTTGGTTTCCGCGTTCTTTGGCCCACTCGCGGGCGGAATGAATCAACAGCTTCGAGACGTCGCACTTTTCATAACCATCGCGCGTCCCGGCCAGATGATATTGAGCGATCCCACACGATTCGGAAAAGAGCCCCGCGCAGACGACCTGGCTCATCGACCGCACGGTAATCAGATGCATCGTTCCCACCAGGGCGCTACGAAGTTGAGCGAAATGATCGCGGTCGAAGAAGTACCATTCCGACGCTCCGACGCGGCGCATCGTGTCCGCATAAACTTCTTGAAAGTCGTCGTAACGGTCCCAGGTCAGGTCTTCTTCCGCGACGTAGCCCTCTCGTTCCACGCGACGAATCTGGCGTCGCACGGCCTCGCGCGTCCCCTGCCATATCTCGCTCGAAGACAGACGCAGATCGCAGTAGACAGTCGGCCCGTGTTCGACGATGGTGCCCCACCGTTGCAGCGGCTCGTGGGGTACGGGCAGCATGGGATGCAACCGACAAAAGACACTGACGACCTGCTGGGCCTTCAGGCATTCGACGAGCGCGTCGATGGCCCGTTCGAGGAATTGTTGTTCGTCGCAACCCGGTCGCACGGAAACAATGGGTGAGGCGTATCCATAAGGGCTGATCGCATCCAGCAACGAGCATTCGCCCGTACCGATGTCGATGGGCCGCAGAATCAACGGCAAGAGAAACAGCCCGTCCGCGTCGCGGGCGATGAACGCGCGAGGCCTGCCCTCTTCATACAGGCTGACGCACAGGCGCACATATTCGGGCATGTGATAGAAATCGTGCCGCAAGTCGCGCAAGGCGTCCGTCCAGAGGTCGGATCCCGGTTCAACCAAGTCCCACAACATTCGACACCTGATCTCGGTTCGCGGCCATCGGCCCGGCGTTGCGGCACGTGCCGCAGTTGCCATTCTCGGCTAACTCATTTCATTTTCGTCGAACGGATAGCTATCGGGGCTGTTCGCCGGCTTGCCCTCCGTGCCCCA
>DASRXU010000271.1:0-31691 GCA_035687365.1 Planctomycetaceae bacterium
CGAGGCGGCCCACTTGAAAGCACGCTTAATCGCCGCCGAGAAACTGTTGATCGTGCTGCGGGCGAGATTCCTCCCCACGAGGTGCTGCTGGATGTTTTTTAGCTTCAGCGGTCCAAAACTGGTTGCCTGCTCGGTCTGATAAAGCGAGACCAGCGCCCGAAGGCCAACCCGCTCAGTGTGGATCTGAGAGGTCGGCTCCCCGTTTTTCGTGTAGTACCCGATGGCAAATTCGAGGTACGCGAGAGCCAGTTCCCCGATCGTGAATGATGGCCCGGAGGGGACCGCCAAACGGATCTCAGACGCCACGGATCTTTGCCACTCGGCAATCAGGGCTGCGTAGCGAGCGTGGCTCTCAGGGGAGCCGAACGGCCCGAGGTAATGGTTGCGGCCGTTGATTGTGACGACGGCCAAGCCGCGGGCTTTGTGGAGACGATAAGTCGGAACACGAAAAGATCGACGCACGGCATGCGCTCCAAGGTTGGACGGTCTGTCCGTCTTCGAACGGTACATGTACCGTCGTTTTCTCAACCTCTTTGCCGCGCTGCCGACCGTCGGCAGGTGACTTATCTCCAAGTCCAGCTATCTGGTTGCGATAAGTCGGGACGACAGGATTCGAACCTGCGACCTCTTGCACCCCAAGCAAGCGCGCTAATCCAGGCTGCGCCACGTCCCGTTTGTGGAAGCGATTACAGTTATCGCAACGCCTCTCGGTCTTTGCAAGGCCGGGTTCGCGACGTGTCTTGCGCGGCGGTTTGGCGGTTTGGTCGGCGCCGAGGTCAGTTCAGACCACGCGGCGTGTGGCCGGTGATTTTGTAGACGTAGGCCATGATTTCGACGAAGACCTGGTACATCTCGACCGAGATCGGCTGGCCGACTTTGATCGTGCGATAGAGGGCCCGGGCGAGTTCTTTTCGTTCGATGATGGGAACGCGGTGCTCGTTGGCGATGCGACGGATGCTGGCCGCGATTTCTCCCATGCCTTTGGCCACGACGATGGGAGCGGCCATTTTCGTTGGGTCGTATTTGAGTGCGACTGCGATCTCGGTCGGGTTGGTGATGACGACATCGGCCGTGCGCACCTGGTGGAGCTCGCGGGCCTGAGCCACTTTTCGGTGGGCCTCGCGACGGCGTTGTCGCATCAGCGGGTCGCCGTCCATCTCTTTCATTTCATCGCGCACCTCTTGGCGAGTCATCTTCAGATCTTGCTCGAGGCGCCACCGCTGAAACAAGAAATCGAGCAAGGCGAGGAAGACAAGGGCCGCCGCCAGCTGGAACGCCAGCTTCACCAACGCCCCTTCCAGATAGGTGATGGTCGCCCCCGGCTGCAGGCCCATGAGCTGGGCGAATTGCGGCAGCAGCGCTCCGATCGACCAGGCCGCGATGCCCACGACAATTGCCAACTTCGCGAGGCTGACACCCAGGCGCATTAAAGAAGTCATCGAGAAGATGCGCCGAAATCCGCTCAACGGGTTTAAACGACCGAATTGCGGCTGCAATGCTTCCGGCGCGATCAAGAATCCGACCTGCACTACGTTCCAAATGAAGGCAGTCACCATCATCGTCAGAAGCACGGCCAACAGGCTGGGGGCCACGACTTGCAGGATGGTGCGAAACTCCTCGACGACGTCGGTCACACCAAGGTGCGAACGTCCCGCGGAGCGCAAAAACCCGGCCGTTAGCCCGGCGAGGCTGCGGCACAGAGGCACAGCCAGCGCATAGAACACAGCCGCAGCACCCAGCATCAGGCCGGCCGCGGTTAAGTCGACGCTGCGCGCGACGTTACCGCGTTCGCGCGCCTGCGTGCGGCGGCGTTCGGTGGGCAACTCGGTCTTTTCGCCGAATTCATCCGTCGACATGCAGGATCACCGTTGTCTCACCGCCGAACCCCGGCGGGAACGCATGGCCGCAAAGTTGGCGCGCGCCGTCATACGGCTCCGACCGCTCGGGCGAGTGCATCAATGGTCGCAGGAACGACATCGATTGCGCTGCGCGTGATGCCGGTGAGCGAAGAGATCAGCACCAGTAGACTCACCGCCGCCCGAATCGGAAAACCGACGATCAGGATATTGATCTGCGGCACGGAGTGCCCCAAAAAGCCCATGGTCAATGCCACGAGCGACATCGATGCCAACAGTGGAGCCGCGACCTGCACTCCAAGAACCAGCGATTGATGTACCAGATCACGCAGCAAATCAATCAGCGGCACGCTGACGAAAGCTTCGCCCAGTGGCAACGACTGGAATGTGGAGACCAGCGCCGACAGCATGGTGAGGTGATAGCCCGTCGGCTGCATCACGAGCAAAACGGTCACGGCGAACTGAAACAGAAACTGCCCGGTGACCGAACCGGTGATGTTCAAGCTTGGGTCAGCGATTTGTCCCAGTGAGAGGCCCGTTTGCTGATCGATCAAATCGCCCGCCAAGAGAAATCCGGTCAGAATCGTGAACACGCCTAGTCCGAGCGAAAAGCCAAGGGCCAGTTCGCAGAGGGCGACCTTCCCATACTCGAGCAGAGTACGTGGCGGGCGAAGTGAGCTTTGAAACTCACTCCGCGTGAGACCTGCGGCTTCCTCTTTTCCAGTGGCTTGAAGGAGTGCCTCGTATCGGGCACCAAATGCTTCGGGCACCTCGTCCCCCGTCAGCCGGCCATCGTGGTTCGCGTCGAGCTTGTCGAACAGAATTCGGCTGTGATCGTGAACGGTCGGTGTGATCAGAAAGGCCAACGTCAGAACCAACAGCACACGCAAGTTGGATGGGACGAGCTTCTGGCCGAAGATCGGTCCGACGATCATCAACCCGGAGAGGCGGACCAACACCAAAGTGAAGGCGTAGAACTGCGTCAGGGCTCCCTGCATCACCAACCGCAGGACCTGATCGTGAATTGGGGCCACCTTGAGGTGATCGAGCACCATGCGGTCTTCGCACTCCGCCCGTTACAGTTGCGACGGGATGTTATTGAAGATCGCGGTCGCGTATTCGACCATGCGGTGCATCATCCAAGGCAAGAGGGCCAGACCCGCCAAGGCCATGGCGATGATTTTGGGCACAAAGCTCAGCGTTTGGTCCTGGAGCTGCGTGACTGCCTGCAGAATGCTGATTGCCAATCCCACGATGATGGCCATCAACATGATGGGAGCCCCTAACATCAGAACGAGCACGACCGCATTGCGCGTCAGCTCTGCGGCCTGGTCAACGGTCATGTCGTCTTCCTGTGTCGAAGGGACTTATCACCCGGAGGCAATTCGCACGCTTTCCAAGAGCATGCCGACGGTCAACGCCCAGCCATCGATCAGTACGAACAGTAGCAATTTAAACGGGAGCGAGATCAAGACGGGCGGCAGCATCATCATTCCCATGCTGATCAACACGGTGGCGATCACCATGTCGATCACCAGGAAGGGAAGATAAATCTGAAATCCGATCACGAAAGCGGTCTTCAACTCGCTCAACATGAAAGCCGGCAGCAGCACGACGGTGTCGACCTCTTCGAGATCTTCGGGCAAGGCGGCCTTCTCGTTGGGATGCTGGAATTCGCAGAACGTGATCAGCGCCTCGAGGTTATCGGTCCGCTGAATTTGCTCGATCATGAATCGGCGCAGCGGACGCGCCGTCCGGTGAAAGGCGTCTTCCAAACCGATCGGTGCGACGCCCGCCTGCGGATTGGAATACGGACGGATTCCCTGGTCGTAAGCCTCCTTCCACACCGGCGACATCACCAGGAAGGTCAGGAACAAGCTCAGCGACATCAAAACCTGGTTCGGGGGCAGCTGCTGGGTGCCGAGAGCTTGCCGCAGCAGGCTGAAGACAATCACGAAACGGATAAAGCAGGTGGTCATGATCAGAATCGCTGGGGCGAGGCTGATTACGGTCAGAACGAGCATGATCTTGAGCGTCGAGGACAGGCCGGACGGCGAGAGCATCTGCTCGACGTCGACGGGCATCCCGCTCTGCGGCGTGGCTGGCTGAGTCTGGAATTTCGGACCGACAAGCGGTTGCTCGAGGGCCGGTGCCTGAATCGCTGCGGGTGAAGGCTCGACCGGTTGCGAGAACTGTGGGCGCTGCGGCGGCTGAGCGCCGATCACTTGCGGAATCACGGCAACCACGAGGCCGACAAACAACACCGCGGCAACAACGCCGCTTCGATTCGACTTCATTCGCGTCAACGGGGAGGAGTTAGCCACGGTACACCTCCCCACTGCCCGCGTGAGTCGTCCCTGGGGAGGATGCCGCCCGAAGGCGACGCATCAGCTCGTGCTGGGGGTCTTCCATCCGAGTCGATGGCTCCTCGCCTGGCATTTGGGGTTCTGGTGAGCGCGGCTCTGGGCGACGCGGCGATTCGTTTCTCGGCCGCGTGTTCGTCTGGGTCGTCTGGCCCTTCAGGAGACTCAGGAACGAAGTCCCGATTCCTCGGTTCTGCTTGGTGCCGCGGCACATGCCGGCGATCAGATCCACCTCGATGGGATCGCTCAGCTCACCAATTCCCTGAAGTCCCGCGGCTGACGATCCGACGACCAGAATTCGCGAGCCGATGCGTAGGAGGACGACGGATTGTCTCTGATCGAGGAACCGTCGCCCGAGCACCTCGAGCGCCTCCGTGGGCAGCGACTGGCTGAACATCGGCGCGTGGCGACGAAAGATTCGAGCGAGAACCAGGATCAAACACACGACCACGGCCAACGCCATGACGGCCGTCCAGGGTGAAAGCGATGGGCCGGCCGGCTCGCGAGTTTTTTCTTCGTTATGCGCCCGCGCGAGTTCCTTCCATGTTTTGTGATGTGCACCGCGCGTCGGCTCGGTCGGTGCCGCCACGCCGCCTTCGGTTTCCCGCGTCACGCTGCTTCGGAGGGCTGCGCGTGAGTTATCGGCGGCAGGAGCGGCGGAAAAATGATCGCGTGACTGCTCTTGGGCGTCGGCACGATTGTTCGCGACGAGAATTCCGCCGCCCAGTATGAGCAGCCCCAGCGCCCACCTAAAGTGCTGGTGCGACAATTTCGGCCACCCGGACACAGAAGTTGTCATTGAGCACTAAGACCTCCCCCCGCGCAACCAATCGTCCATTCACGAGGATGTCGACTGGGTCGCCGGCCAACTTATCGAGCGGGACTACCGACCCAGATTTCAATTGCAGGACTTCCTCGATCAACAGCTCTGCCCGCCCCAGTTCGATCCGCAGGTCTAGTTCGACATCTTGTAGAGCGTTCAGGCCGAGTCCGTCGCCGGCCGCACTGGCGCCCTGATCAAACGCTTCAAACTCGTAAGGTGCGGCTGATCCGAGTTCGGACGGAATCCCAGGCCGGCTCTGCAGACTGGGCGACACGGCGGCCGCCAGTCCCGCCTCCGCCTGCTCGAGCAGACGCTCGGTGGGAGTCTTGGCCGCGCCGCGAGCGGTCCCCTGCCCTGCACGTGCTGCAGAGCTCGGAATGCCTGCTTTCAGATCCGCTTCGTGTCCGGGCTCAGACGATCGGGCCGCTGGCTTCGGCTCTCCGCCGGAAGCCCCAGCGCCGGCGGCTTTCAGCAGTGCTTCGATTTCTTCCGGTTTGAGAAGATCGTCCGCCATGACGCTCCCGTCACTGCTGCATGACCCGAATTTCGCTGACTATAACTTCCTGGATGTAAGGCTCGGACATCACGTTGTTCAATTGGCTCTTGAGTTCGCGCTTCATCAGGTCGAGCTGCGGATCGCGGAGGTCCTTGATGCTCGATCTCCGGACGACTTCCACGACCGCTTGACGCAATCGCGCTTTGTATTTTTCGCTGGCGTCGCCAAAGTGCGACTGCGCATCCGAATTGACCGTGGCGAACAGCTTGAAGCTGACGTTCCACATCTGCGCGTCGTCGGGCTCGACCGAGACGCTGAAGCTTCCGACTTCGACCTCAACCAGGTTCTCCGATTTCGACGAGTGCGATTCTTCCGCGTGTGCCGCGCCCCCTTCGGCCGATTGCTCGCCCGTCGAGGCCGCGTGCCCCTTCGGTAAGAGGAGCGCCGCACCGATGGCAGGCAGAACGACCACGCCCACCACGATCAGAATGATTTTGATTTGCTTGCCGCTGAGCAGCTTCTTCTTCGCCGGGACAGGTGCCTCGGCCGTGGCTGCTGCGGGAGCGGGTGCCGGTGCTTGTGTCATGTGATCCGTCGGTTTTTCAGCGGACGGAACGGGCCCGGCGTCTTGATCGAGGACTCCAGACGTTGGATCAGGAGCGGGGGTCGTCCGTAGGGCGGCGGACTATAGGCCGCAATCCGAAATTGGTCAACACGTTCTGATAAGACGGGCGGTCCCGAGCGAATCGGCAATTGAAGGCAAGGCTGCTGTCGGTCGGGGCCATTTTTGATGTCCGGGCCGAAGGCTGACCCCTATAATTCAGTTGCACAAAAAAACTGCACTTAAAAGGTGCATCGCGCAGTCGACAGCGGTGGGCAAAAAATGGCGTTGATTTGCCATTTTTGGTGTCCTTGGCTCTGTCGGGCAGAGCCATTTCAACGTACAAAATGGGCGTAGGGACCGAGTTACGCCTTGCGCAAGCGTGTCCCGATAAGCTCTGCGTCACGAACGAAGGAGCAAGCTCCATGAAGCGTTGCCGGCAAATTCCCTGGCAGGCGGGCCCTCAATTGCAACCGACGAATTACCCAGCCAAGACCCGCTCCGGCCCTGCGGCGGGGGGCTGGACCGCAGCGCTAGAATTGTTGTGCGTGGTCCTGGTATACGGGAGTCTTAGCCTCTCGGGTTGCACAAACGCGGCCCTCGACGAAAAAGTTCAAGCTGCCGACAAGCGTCAGCAGGAGAAAGGTCCCATGGTTCGCGTGCGGGTGTTCGATCGCAATGGAAAACTTGTCGGCCCTATCGAGACTCACAAGCTGGACTTGAGTACGGCCGAGTGGGAACGCCGGCTGACGAAGGATCAGTTCCACATTCTTCGCGCCCAGGGAACCGAACGCGCGTTCTGCGGCACATTGTTGGATAACCACAAAGACGGGGTTTACACCTGCGCAGGCTGCGGCTTGCCCCTGTTCGCATCCGATTCCAAGTTCAATTCGGGAACAGGCTGGCCGAGCTTTTTCCAACCCATCTGCAAAGAAAACGTCATCGAGCACAATGACTCTTCGCTGGGGGTGCAGCGGACCGAAATCCTCTGTGCCCGTTGTGGCGGCCATCTGGGACACGTCTTTGAAGACGGACCCCGCCCGACCGGTCTGCGGTTCTGCTTGAATTCCGAGTCGCTCAAATTCACTGATAAGGACAAGCTGGCTTCTCTGGCCGATCCGATCGCCGACAAACGAGCGGCGGCCGATCCCACCTCAAAGCACGGTCACGCGACGGCCGTGTTCGCCGGCGGATGTTTCTGGTGCACAGAGGCCGCATTCGAGCAACTCAAAGGCATCATCGATGTCGAGAGCGGCTATGCCGGCGGCTCGAAGGAAACGGCAAACTACGAGCGGGTCTGCGCGGGAGACACGGGCCACGCCGAGGCGATCCGCGTCACCTACGACCCGAAGCAAATCAGTTACGATCGGCTGCTCGACGCGTTTTACAACGCCCACGATCCGACCAGTCTCAATCGGCAGGGGCACGACGTCGGCACGCAGTATCGTTCGGCCATCTTTTATGCCAACGAAAGCGAAGAGCGAGCCGCGCGGGCGAAGATCAAACACCTGACCGAGACGAAAGCCTTCCCCGACCCGATCGTAACCTCGCTCGAGCCACTCAAAGAATTCTACCCGGCTGAGACCTATCACCAGGATTACGCCAAGAAGCATCCGGACCAGCCGTACATCGCGGCTCATGCTCTGCCGCTGGCGGAAAAGGTGCGCGAGAAGCTGCCCGAACTGATCAAGCCCGAGGAAAGCAAGCGCTAACGCGGCTCTCAATTCATCGCCGTGTCGTCCATTGAAAAGCAAAAGAGATCCGTGCCGAGCGCGGATCTCTTTGTTTTGGCAACCGGATTCTCGTGGGTCAGGCTTTCGGCAACAGCTCCTTCAAGCGTTGCCAGGCCTCGTTGCGGGCTTTGGCATTGTCAGGCAAGGCTCCCGGCTGCTCACCCATTCGCATGAAGCCGTGGCCCGCACCGTGATAAATCACCGTGTCATATTTCTTGCCGGCATTCTCTGCGAATTTCTTGGTCTGATCGACTGTGGTCGTAATGCGCGCGTCCTTTTCGGCATAGAAACCATAGACCGGGCAGTGCAGCTCCGAGATTTGTTTCTGCTGAGGCGGGCGGCCATAGAACACGAAGGCCCCCGAAAGATCCTTGCGATGGGCCGCGTAGGAAAAGGCCATGCCGCCTCCCCAGCAGAAGCCGGCGACGACCACTTTGCCGTTGGCGGCAGGCAGCGATTTGGCGTACCTAAACGCGGCGTCGAGATCACCCATCACCTGCTCTTCGGGCAGTCCTGAGACGGCGCGGCGTGCCTCGCCCGTGTTGCCACCCCCCGAAAGAAAGTCCGGCGCAATCGCGATGTAACCGGCGGCCGCGAATTCATCGACGGCGAGCTTCGCCCAGTCGGTCAGTCCGAAAATTTCGTAGACGACGAGCACGACGGTCGCTTTGTGCGCGACCTCAGGATACGCGACGAAGGCCTGCAAGTTGCGTCGCCCCGCCTTGATCTCGACGTACTCACCGTGCCGAGGCGACTTGTCGAGTTTTGCCTTGGCCCAATCCTGGGCGAAGGCGCTCGAGACCGACAATCCGCACACCGCGGCCAACACAAACATTCGACGCATGAAATCCTCCGTCCTGGGTGTCTTACCGGCTCCCGGTCTCTCTTGCGGCACGAGCCCGCGCTCGACCGACCGATTTAAATCACGGTCAGTATGCGGTGCACCTGGCGACGAGGCAACCACCGCAGACGGCCGAAGGATTTAGCATCGCCATGCGGCCTTGGTGACGAAACCACTCACAGTGAACGCAGGGCCACGCGGTCGATTTCGACGCGCAATCCAATTCGATACAATGCCATGCCTCGCAGGTGGCGCCCCTTTCGATCGCGCTTTTAAGGATCGTGTCGAATCTTATGCCGACCGTCCTGTTGACTGGGTTTCCCGGCTTTCTCGCGTCGGCGTTTTTGCCGAATCTATTGTTGCGCACCGATGCTCAGACCCGCGTCAGCTGTTTGGTGCAACCGCATTTTCGAGCGATGGCCGAAGAGCGTGCGAAAAGCATCGCCGCCCAACGGGCCGATTGGAACGGTCGCATTCAACTCGTCGAGGGCGACATTACCCAACCGGGACTGGGGCTGAAGACGGGAGCGAAGGAGCTGCAAGCCGACGCGCGCGAGGTCTATCACTTCGCAGCCATTTACGACCTGGCCGTCCCGCGGCCGTTGGGAATGCGGATCAACGTCGAGGGGACCGCGAACGTACTCGACTTCATCGAACGCTGTCCAACATTCGACCGGCTGCACTACGTGAGCACGTGCTACGTGAGTGGCCGTCACCCAGGCATCTTCACCGAACGCGATCTGTCGATGGGCCAGCGATTCAACAATTATTACGAGGAAACAAAATACCTGGCAGAGGTCGACGTCCAGGACCGAATGAAAAAAGGCCTGAGCGCGACGATCTACCGCCCGTCGATTGTCGTCGGCGACAGCACCACGGGCGCGACGCAAAAATACGACGGACCCTACGGCGCGCTTCGCTGGCTCGTCAGTTGGAAAACAATCGCGCCCATGACGACAGTCGGCGACCCGCGGAAGTTCCACGTCAATTTTACACCGCGCGATTTCGTGGTGGCTGCCCTGAGCCGATTGAGCGCCATGCCGCAGTCGCGAGGCAAGGTCTACCAGCTTTGCGACCCGCATCCGCCCACGGTCGAGGAGATTTACGAGATCTTCTCGAAAGCGACCGGCCGCCGCGTACTGCGGATTCCGAGCTGGGCGCCGCTAGTGAAAGGCATGCTGCGAGTTCTTCCCAGTGCCATCACGCCCGAGTCGATCGACTATTTCACGCACCCGACCGAGTACACCTGTGAAAATACGCTGGCCGATCTAAACGGGACGGGTGTGGCTTGCCCGCGGTTTTCCGACTATGCCCCGATCCTTGTTCGCTTCATGGAAGAGCATCCGGAAGTCAGCAATAAGGCCATGCACTGACACGCCGGGCCCGTCCGCGACGTGGCTTGCGGCGCGGTTTTTGCATCCGCTTGTGGCCGTTTGGGCCTCTCAAGCTTGAGCTTCCTCGCGACGGGGCTACACCTCGGACTCTCAACGGTTGCGCATGAGTTATCAGCCGATCGAGAATTACGGCATCATCGGCAATATGCGAACTGCTGCTCTGGTGAGCACGCGGGGGTCGATCGACTGGTTCTGCTTTCCGCATTTCGATTCGCCCAGCGTGTTCGCGAGCATTCTCGATGACCAGAAAGGGGGACACTTTGCCATCGGGGCCGCACACAAGGACACGCGGCACAAGCAGGTTTATTGGCCGGACACGAATGTCCTCGTCACGCGATTCTTGTCGCCCAACGGCGTCGGCGAGGTGCAGGATTTTATGCCCATTCTGGGGCGTTCCGCAGGGACTGCCAACAGCCGTCTGATCCGACGCGTCCGGGTCTCACGCGGCGAGATGGAGTTTCGCATCGTCTGTGAGCCGGCCTTCGACTACGCCCGGGCAACGCACGAAACGACGCATGCCAAGCACGGAGTCATCTTTCGATCCACAGATCTGACGCTCGCGCTGTCGAGTCCCGTGCGATTGCGCTGCGACCGCCGCGGCGCACGCGGGACGTTCCGGTTGCGCGAGGGAGAGTCGGCGGTCTTCGTGCTACGCGAACTTGTCGGCGATGAGCCGTGTTGCCAGGCGCCCGATGACAAAGAGAGCGAGCAACTTTTCCAGGAGACTGTGGACTATTGGCGGAAATGGCTGTCCCAGTGCCAGTATTTGGGCCGTTGGCGAGACATCGTGTATCGGGCCGCGTTGACGCTCAAGCTCCTTACCTTCGAGCCGACGGGTGCGCTCGTCGCCGCCGCGACTTGTAGCCTGCCGGAAAAAATCGGCGGGCCCCGCAATTGGGACTACCGCTACACCTGGATTCGCGACGCCGCGTTCTCTTTGTACGGACTGTTACGTCTGGGCTTCACTTCGGAAGCCTCGGACTTCATGGGCTGGCTCGACGCGCGCTATCGCGAACAGCAAGGCGAGGGCATGCCCCTGGGTGTGCTCTACGGCATCGACGGACGTTGCGACATCCCCGAGACGACTCTCGATCATCTCGACGGTTACCGGGGATCGCGGCCGGTGCGAATCGGCAATGCGGCCTACGGTCAGGTGCAGCTCGATATCTTTGGCGAGCTGTTCGATTCGGTTTACTTGTTCAACAAGTATGGCTCGCCCATCTCTTACGACGGATGGAAGCATTTGCGGTCGCTGCTCGATTGGCTCTGCGAGAATTGGCAGCGTCCCGACGATGGCATCTGGGAGGTTCGCGGCGGCCGACACGATTTCGTCTACTCGCGCCTGATGTGTTGGGTCGCCATCGACCGAGGACTGCGCTTGGCCGACAAGCGGTCTTTTCCGGCCGATCGCGTCCGCTGGCTCAAGATTCGGGACGAGATCTACGAAGAGGTGCTGACGCGAGGCTGGTCCGAGGAACGACAGTCCTTCGTGCAATCCTACGGCAGCGACGCGCTCGACGCGTCGGCCCTGATCATGCCGCTCGTCTTCTTCATGGCTCCCAACGATCCCAAAATGTTGAAGACGATCGACGCGATCAGCAAGCCGCCGACTGAACGAGGCCTCACCTCGGACGGCCTGGTGCATCGCTACGACGTCGAGCGCTCTCCGGATGGACTCTTCGGAGAAGAGGGGACTTTTAACATGTGCAGTTTCTGGCTGGTCGAAGCGCTCACGCGTGCCGGCCGGACTGATCCCAAGCGGCTCGAAGAGGCTCGCCTCCTGTTCGAGCGGATGCTGGGGCACGCCAACCACCTCGGCCTATACGCGGAGGAGACAGGCCCCAGCGGCGAAGCCCTCGGCAATTTTCCCCAAGCATTCACGCACCTCGCGCTGATCAGCGCGGCATTCAACCTCGATCGCAGCCTCGGCTCAAGCGGCTGACCGCTCGATTTGAAGCTTTTCCGCCGCCGCAGTGTCGCATTCGGCCGCCCTTGACGGCGTTTGGGACAGACCGTAAGTTCACGTCAGCCACACGGTCGCTTAGCTCAGTTTGGTTAGAGCGCCACGTTGACATCGTGGAGGTCACTGGTTCGAGTCCAGTAGCGACCACTAGTAAATTTCTGGCACCCCTGGATTGATGGCGTTTCCCGCTAGCTCCAGGGGGTTTTTATTGGACCCGCACGTTGTGCGTGGCTGCAGGAGGGACTGCGTCCCACTCCACATCGAAGTCGTCTTATCTCTTTCCGAATTTCCAAAAACGGGTTCGCAGTGCGGCGTTCGGAGAGAGCCGAAATGCCTCTCTGCAAGCCCCCGATAACCTGGGCGCGGTTACCTATGTTCGGTGTCTTCTGCTACAATCCCGCGTCAGAGCGGTGGCTGAGCCCGTACTTCGGGCGACACCGCCATTTTTACTTAAGGATTTGAGCAGAATGCCCCAGGGTACAATCAAGCGCAAGACGGACAAGGGTTTTGGGTTCATCGACACCGGAACCGGTAAGGACATGTTTTTCCACTCGTCGAACGTCGAAGGCTCTGCCTATGAGCAGCTCCATGAGGGACAGAAGGTGTCCTACAACGAAGGGCGTGGCCCGAAAGGACCGAGGGCCGAAAACGTCCGACCGATCTAGACGCCATCACGTTTGAATCGATCAGAAAGCCGACGTGACCACGTCGGCTTTTTTCATGAACCCGTTGCTCGACGGCGTTTCGCAGATCCCGATTCACTCAGGACGAACGATCAACTCAAGAAGACGACTGGCAGTTTTCGACATCGGGCCGGTTTCAACGGACCAGGGTCCAGTTTCAACTCAACCGAACCGATTCTGCCTTCCGTCTCGCAAGGATGATGATCCCATGGAACAAACCACACTGTTGATCGTCGCGATGGCCGAGAAGTGCAACGCGATCCTCACTGGCAAAGCCGAAGACACGCGGTTCGCTCTGCAGCAGCAATTGCGACCCAAGCATCTTGCCTGGATGAGTAGACAAATCGTGAAACACGCCGACGACTGGCCGGCCGTGAAGTTGCACCGCTGGCTGGGATTCATTCAGTGCGGGATGATGGCCAACCTGATCCTCGACCTCGACGGAGCCCAAACGATGTTCAACGAGGCCAAGAAAGCTCACGGCAACATCGCGGATGATATCGACCTGGTCGACCACCTCGACTCCGACACCTCGTTCGAGATCGACCTCGGTGGACAGGGCTGATGTCGGCCAATGAAACAAACCCTCGCCCACTGAGGGAACGCCGGCGCCGCCTGTCCCGCGGCAGAATTCATCGGCCTGGCGATGAGCGTGCGTTTGAAAGTCACGCGGGTCAAACCGTGAGTTCGGCAAATATCCCGTCTGACCAAGCGACCGCGTCGAGGTAGAGCTCCATCATCGGGCTGGCACTCGTTCCGGGGTCAGCCGAGACGGAAGGCACGCTCAATTGCGTTTCGTAGTCCAGGACGGCCTGCAACGTCGCGCCGAGAGGTCCTTCTCGGTTTAAGAGAGCCGCCTTCACGTCGTCGGAGAGGGGCAGCTCTTCCAAAATCTCTTCCATCGGGCGGCCGGCCAGCGCGTCGAGCACCGAGAAGAGCCCGACTGTGAACGACGTCTCCGCTTCGAGTGTGGCGTCCCGCTTCGCCAGAGTTTCGCACATCCGAGCACGAATGTTCGCCGTCACCAGCACTTCACGGGGACAATGGGTAAGGCGGCCCAGCGTCAGCAAAGTGGCCCACGAGCGCAGCTTGCTGGGCCCTACCAATGCGACGGCCATCCCGATCGAATTCACCGGCACACGCATCCCGACGTGCGTCGAATTGATGAATTTGAGCAGCTTCTGGGCGAGCACCGGCTCGCGGACGATCAAGGACTCGACCTCCTTGAGCGACATATCCGGAGCGTTCAGGCTCGCAATGAGGCGGAGCGTCGTGAGACGGTCGGAGGGGGTCCTCTTCCCCGTGACGAGCCGCGGTCGCGCGAAGAAGTAGCCTTGGAACAGTCCGAAGCCCAGCTCTCGGCAGCGTTCATACTCTTCGTACGTCTCGACCTTTTCCGCCAGGAGCGTGACGGGGAACTGTTTCAGACGCTGCACTTCGGCACGAAACGCTTCCGGCCGCGCGCGGAGGTCCAGCTTGACGATCGAAGCCAGGTTCAAGAGCCGATCGTACCCGGGAAGATAGACAAAATCGTCGAGCGCCACCCGGAAGCCGTCTTGGATCAAGCCTTCCAAAGCGGTCACGAGTGCATCAGTCGCCTCGGCCTCTTCCAACAATTCCAGCACGATTCGTTCGGCGGGAAGGGCCTGGCAGTGGCCGCTGAGGATGAAGGTGGGCGCGAAATTGACGAACGCACTCTGCGTCCCGACGACATTGTTAAGACCGATCTCCACCAACGTGTTGGACAGGACCTGGCTGGTCGCGTCATCGGCTTCGCCGACGGAGGCTTTGTTTTGCTCGCTATCGCGAAAGAGCAGTTCGTACGCAACGACCTTCAAGTGCTGATCGAAAATCGGTTGGCGAGCCAGACAAACTGTGGGCATAACATTCGCCTCTTGGCTGCCGGACTCCGGCCGTCAGGGTCCTAATGATGCATCGCTGCGAATCTTATCGACCGATCATTTTTCCTCCTAGTGGCGAGTGACAGTGACCGTTTGGCGGGGCTTCGTGGCCTACGCGATCGAGCGGCCGGAGTACCGCACAAGCGGCGCACCGGTCTCTTCGTCGGCCCTGCGGCGCTGCCAGGTGGTCGACTCGGCGCTGACGACGCGGCTCTTCATCGACTGGACTGAATCGCGCGCTTCGATTCATTAGAATACGAGCACATCGACAATTCACGGCTTGATCTTCGTTAGACAAAATGAGGGGCGTCGCGCATGTCTATCGAGTCGGAGGTCGCGGCCAGCCCCGCTCAGACGACAAACACGGGAACCGAATCCACCGCGATTGTGCCCAGCAAACGGGGGAAGTTGCCGCGGTGGATACGCGTGGGAACGCCGGTTGTCATGCTCGTGCTGGCGGGTGCCGTCGAGGCGTCTATATGGACCAAGTACGAGGACGATGCCACCTCCCGTGTCATGCTGACGTGGTCTACCGGGGCCGTTTTGGTGCTCGGACTGTTGATCTGGTGGACACTCCTATCCGGACTTCGGTGGAGCACTCGGGTGATGGGGTTGGCCGTCATACCGATAGCGAGTCTCGCCTTCGGGCTGACCTTTCGGCTGAAGGAGTTCACGGGCGACATGGCGCCCGTGTTTGAGATCCGTTGGCAACCTTCGGCCGAACAACGGTCAGCCGAATACTGGCAGAACCAGGCGACCGGGGAGGAGACAGGTACGCCTGCCGCGGGAAAAACGCCAACGACGGTCGTCGAGCCAGTGTTGATCCGTCCGGACGACTGGCCCCAATTCAGCGGCCCGCACCGCAACGGGCGTGCGGACTCTGTGCGCGTCCACACGGGCTGGGAGGTGCGGAATCCGCACAAACTTTCCGACACCGAACCGCGACCGCCCCAGCAACTTTGGCGTCATCCTGTCGGGCCAGCTTGGTCGTCGTTCGCGGTCGTCGACAGGTTTGCGTTTACGCAAGAGCAACGCGGCGCCGACGAGGCGGTCGTCTGCTACGACGCACGGGACGGCAAGCAGATTTGGGTTCATCTCGACCGCAATCAGCGTTTCGAGCAACTGCTGAGCGGAATCGGGCCGCGGGCAACGCCCACCGTCTATGACTCGCGAGTTTATACATTCGGAGCGACGGGAATTCTGAATTGCTTGGCTGCTTCGACCGGCGCAAAGCTCTGGTCGACCAACGCGATCGAAGACGCGGGTAGCCAGCCGTTGCAATTGGGCATGGCAGGCTCGCCGCTCGTCTTCGACAATCTCGTCGTGGTCAATCCGGGTGGGCCAAGGCAGACGATTAATGGAAGCCGTACCAGCGGCCGCGCGGTCATCGCCTATGATCGCCTCACCGGGAAGGAAGTTTGGGCAGCCGGCGATTACCAGGCGGCTTATGCGTCACCCATTTTGGCGACACTTGGCGGCGTGAAGCAGGTCGTCATTTTCGATGCGCTCGGAGCGGCGGGACACGACCCAGCGAACGGGAAACAACTCTGGCGCACTCCCGTCTTTACAAACGAGTTCCACAACAACATCGCGCAGCCTGTCGTCGGCAAAGATGCCGGGGGCGCGGGGGCCGTGTTCTTAAGTAGCGGCTACGGGACGGGCAGCATCCTGTTCGACGTCCAGAAATCCGACGGCAACTGGACTGTGAGCGAACGCTGGCGAGCGCCGAACAAGTTCAAGCTCAAGTTCAATTCGGGCGTCGCGAGAGACGGGCTCGTTTACGGACTCGACGAAGGCATCCTCGCTTGCTTCGATCTTTCAACCGGCCATCAACGCTGGAAGCGTGGGCCGTACGGTTATGGCCAGCTTCTGATGTTTGAAAACCTGCTCTTCGTGATTTCCGAAGAAGGGGATGCGGTGTTCGTGGATGTCTCGTCGGGCCAACCGCAAGAAGTTGCCCACTTCCACGCCATCGACGGCAAAACTTGGAACCATCCCGCCTTTAGCAGAGGCCGCCTCTACCTTCGCAACGCGGAAGAGGCTGTCTGCTACGACCTCGAGCCGCTACAACCATTGTGGCACTGAGTAAGTCGGCCTAAAGAGCTGCGCACGCACTGAAGGGTCGATTTTGTTGCCTTTGTCGGCAGTCGCTGACCCGCGATTCAGCAGCGACCTCGCCACTTGATCTGAGGCGAGGTTTGCCATCGCTTGGCGGAGACAGCCGACTCGCGCACGGCTCAAGGTTTCACTTTGGTCACCGCGTGGGGCCCCGGGGTTGTGACGGGCTCTCTTCCTGCGAACTCGAGGTTGAATTCGTAGTCCTTTTTCCCGGGCGAAGCGTGGTCGATGACGAACTGCGGGTACGTCTTGGCGTTCAAGTCGGGGTCGTTGTAAAGATTGTTGAGCGCGTCGGGTCCGATGAAGTTCCCCGGTCCTTTGCGACGCAGAACGGCGAACGCCAAAACGTAGTGCCCGGGAGCAATCCCGTCTTCGGTGAACTTGAAGCTGCCGTCTTCTCTCACCAGAACGTGGAGGTGCTTTGCATCGGGCTTTTGCGGATCGTAAAGCGCGATTACCAGATGCTTCTTCCGATCGTCGGGAAAAGTGGGCGGCAGCCCGTCGATGGTCACGGTACCGGCCAGTGGGTTGAGGGCGGTCGCTTTCATCCCGGCCGTCTCAAGCGCGATTTTGATCCTTTGCTCCGATGACTGCTGGCTGGAACAACCCGCGGCGGCCGCGAGCACCAACAGCGACGACCACCGCCAGCCCCGTAATCCCCAACTGCTTCTCGAAATCATGGCGATCCCTGTTTGCCACCCCAAAGGCGAGTCGAGTGAGAATTTGCGAGACGGAGAAACCAAGGGCACTGACGGGCCGATCGCCCGCCAGTGCCGCTGGGAATTGGCCTCGCGAAGGCGAAGGACACTGTGACAGGCCGTTCGCCTTGAGACTGCACCGACTCAGAAGTTGTCCGTCACCGGCTGACCCCCGTGGTAGCTGAGCAGCCTGGCAAATACGACGGCGCTCATGTTCTCGCTAATCATCCGGGCCGAACCGTCGCACATCGCGACTCCGCCGGAGCCAGGATGAAAGCTGTAAAGCGCATTCACTCCGTTCTCGTTGGTGCAATTGAAGAAGCAGGTTGGCGCCGTGCCACCCGTGCGCCCGGTGCCGGTGTAGTTGCTACCCGTGATCGTGTGGATCGCGTTATTCCAGCACCCCCAGCATCCGCCGGGGTTGGTATCCCAGTAGCCAATTCCGCAGGAGCAGAGCCACCACGGGCTTTCTTGGGTCTTCGACATCGCGGTCTTCACGCCTCGGATCCAGAGATCCGGTTTCCCGGCGTTTTCCGTGCACAGGATGGTGGTCGAGGTCCCATCGGTGACCTGGTCAATACTCACGCCGGGCGACCCAAAATGTCCGCCGCCTCGAAAGCAGAACAAAACTGAGCAATGCTGGCTATTGCAATTCGGACCATCTCCGTGTTTTCTGCACTTGCAGCGCGTGCCAGGTGTCCCGAGGACGCAACAAATGTACGACTGCAGGCAGTGTTTCAATGCGCCCACCGCCATGTAATCCGAGGCGCCCGACAGCCGATAAATATCCTGATAACAAGGCCCGGGATGGCAGCAGGGGATCGCGCCGCAGCAGTTCCCGAACATGTAGTTGTGTTCGCGGAAGGGATTCTGGCTCCGCGGGGTCGACGGGCAAACGTACGACGGAATCACCTGGGCCACCGGCCTCTTCGCCGCGCACGGGTCAACCGCGCATTGCTTCGGGTTAACTGTATTAACCGAGCAATCCCCGGAGTTCGGGAAGGTCCATTTCGCCACGTAGCCACCGTCCTTGCAGCCGCAGACCTTCCAGGGCGAGTACAACGGCGCGTTTTGGCAAAGCTTGATCCAGACGTTGTTCGCCTCCGTGAAGGGCAACAAGAATTCGAGCCATACGTGAAAGTTGAAGCAGTTCGCGGCGCCGTGATATCCGCAGCACCAGCAGCAAACGCAATTGCTATAGGGGCCGCAAGCGCCCGGCGAGCCCTGGGTCACGATCATGTACGGAGGCGTGAAGAGACTATGGATGTCGTGGTAGTTGTGTTCCGCCAGAGCGATTTGTTTGAGGTTGTTGCGGCATTGCGCCCGACGAGCAGCTTCACGCGCCGCTTGCACGGCCGGAAGCAACAACGCCACCAAGACGGCGATGATTGCAATCACCACCAATAGCTCGATCAGCGTGAAACCATTTCGCCTGGTCGTCATGACTCGTCCTTTTCAAATGGGAGAATTGATCCCCAATGCACGACTGGCAAATGCACCCACATTGCCTCGTCTCTTCGAAGGCGGCGAGGCTCTGCAATTGCGAAAAGTTCAGCATCCGCGGCGGCTTGAGTGAGTTGACCGTGAGAAGGTGAAAAAGTGTTATTCATTAGTGTGAAGTTCTGGTAAATGAGGGTTGCTTCATGTGCCCATGGATCGGCGTTAATCTCAGTCGTGTACACTCGATGATCTTCGATGATTGAGAACGTTAAAAAAGCGACAGGGCATTGTGTCCACCACGTCTTTTCAACTCGACGACACAATTGGCGCGTTGGCGTCGGCCCTAGGGCCGGCGGCTCGGGGAATCGTCCGTCTCAGCGGCCCCGAAGCATTGAATTGTTTGGCGAGCTGGTTCGAGCCGACGGATGGCGTGCGCTGGCAGTCGGCCCGTGCTCCGGCTTGTCACGCCGGCGGACTGCGACTCGAGGGTCTGAGATCTGCGCTCGAGGTGATCGTTTACGCGTGGCCCAACGCGCGGAGCTACACCGGTCAGCCGCTCGTTGAAATTCACGGGCCTGGCTCGCCGCCTCTGCTCGAAGCCGCTCTTGCCCGCGCATTCGCGGCGGGTGTGCGACCCGCGCATCCGGGTGAATTCACGTTGCGGGCGTTTCTCGCCGGACGGATCGATCTGTTGCAGGCGGAGGCGGTGCTCGGCGTGATCGATGCCGCGGGGGAGGACGCGCTGGGGGTGGCGCTGCGTCAATTGGCCGGCGGAATTTCGGGACGCATGACGCAGATGCGGGGTGACTTGATCGATCTCCTGGCGGACCTGGAAGCGGGACTCGATTTCGTAGAGGAGGGCATCGAATTCGTCTCGCGCGAGGAGCTGGCCCGACGCATTCGACGCTCGGAAGAAACGGTGGATGAGTTGCTGCGCCAATGCGCGGGGAGAAGTCAGTCGGTCGGGCGCCGGCGCGTGGTGCTGGCCGGGTTGCCGAATGCCGGCAAGAGCACGCTGTTCAATGCCTTGCTGTCGCGCGACGCGGCGCTGGTCTCTCCGCGTGCGGGAACGACGCGTGATTATTTGAGTGGAGCGCTCGACTGGGCCGGGCTGGCCGTTGAGTTAGTCGACACTCCCGGGTGGGAGGCAGACGGTGCCAATCCGAGCGGCGACAGTGGGAACGCGGAGACCGACGAGGATTTGACGCGGCAGTCGCAGGAGTTAGGAGCCCAACAGCGGCAACAGGCCGATCTGGTTCTTTGGTGTTCCTCGGTGAAGGCGACTGAATCGCAACGAATTCGCGACATTCGAGTTCAAAGTCGGGATCGTCACGGAGGCCGACCTGTTGTAGTCGTCGGCACGAAGTGCGACTTGATCGAGGGCCCTTCTACCGACGAATGCGCCTCCGAATTTGTGCTCGTAAGCGCCAAGACAGGACAGAACTTGGCGGTGCTTGTGGAGCGATGCGTGAGCTTGCTAGCCGGCTCGGCGTCCGACGGGAGCGAGATCCTCGGTACGACGGCTGCGCGGTGTCGCGAGAGTCTGGCCCACTGTCGCGAAGCGTTAATGTGTGCGGCGAAAGCGGCCGAGTCGCGTCTCGGAGATGAGATTGTGGCGCTCGAGCTGCGCGAATCGCTCGAGCACCTCGGCCGCGTGCTGGGAACGGTCTACACCGACGACATCCTCGATCGGATTTTTAGTCGTTTCTGCATCGGCAAGTAGTTGAGCCTCGCCCCGTGGGCGCGTGGCAACGGAGGCTCATTCGGACGTGGCTTGCGTGCCCCGAGCCGTGCGGATCCAAGCACTCTCGCGACGGAACAAGAAGGAAGCGTAGAGGGGCAGCTTGGTCAGCACGTAGAGCGGCACACTCAACAGGAATCGAAAAGGCATCCAAGCTCGGGCAAAGCACCACCACGCCAGCCCGACCGAACCGCCCAGCAAGCCGATCGCCGCGGTACTGACCGCCGCCGGCATCCACCCCGCGCCGAACAGACCTGCCACTACGCCAACCAACACCAACGCCAGATTGATTGCGACCAAAAGCGACAGCGGCGGGACGGAGAGATCGACGAGCATCGCGGCCAAGCCGATGCGGCCGGTCATCAAGAACGCGAGGCCGAGGCGCGGGACCTGGCTCGTCAGCGTTCGCAGATGCCCGTGCTCCCAACGCCGCCGTTGGCTGACGAAAGCCGCGGCATGATCGGGCAGCGCGGCAACGAGAGCCGCATCGTCGCAATACGACGGTGGCCAGCCGGCCAGCGCCAGATCAACTCCAAGCTGCATGTCTTCGACGATGTTACCGCCGTCGAAAGAGCGCGCCCGCAGAGCGGCCCACGGAAACGCCGAACCGGAACCCGTAATGAGACACGGAAAGCCGAGACGCGCCATCGCCAACGGTCGCACACGATTCTTGACGAGGACCGCCAAAGCCGAGACGACGTCGACCGCCCGGGGAGCTGTGGGCGCCGTCATGAGGTAGCAGGCCTGTGCGGGCCGATCGGCCGCGGCCGCATGGGCCACGAGCGCATTCAGACAGCCCGGCTGCAGGCGACAATCGGCATCCACGACGACCACAATTGCGGGCGGCTCCCCTGTCCCGAGATACGCGAGCCCCGCCCGCAGCGCATACCCCTTTCCGCGGTTCGTGAGATCGCTGCGCTCGATGACCTCGGCGCCGCATTCATGTGCAATTTGCGCGGTCTCGTCCGTGCAGTTGTCGGCAATGACCACCACGCGGTCGGCCGACGACGTCTGGGCGAATAGGGATTCGAGCGTGCCCCGAATTCCGAGCGCCTCATTGTGCGCAGGAACGAGTAGAGCCGCGGCTGGTCGAACGTGGGAATTCGGCACCGATTCGCTGCCGCCGACTGGGCGACGCGAGCGTGCGATCGGGAGCGATGCCAGGCCGACCTGCAGGGCGATGACGACCGCCGGCAACGCGGCAATTGCTGCGGCTGCCGTCAAACCGGCGGTAATCCACACCATCGCTAAAAGTTCCGCGGTGTCAGGCCGTCGAGCCGACGCGTCAACCGATCAGTCCCATCACCGGGGCGTCCAGGTCGAGCAGATCCTGGATCACTTCGTGACCGCGATTGGAGATCGGCGAGCTGGGAGACACGGTGAACAGCATGCCGTCGGCTCGGGCCGCCAGCAGTTGCACGTCGGTTTGGTTTTTCGTGGAGGGCCCGGCAACCAGGATCATCGAATAGCGGCCGCGTGAAAGCTCGAGCAGATCGGTAATCCGCCGCGAGGCCAGCCCTTCGCGTGGCGGCGGACAGACTCCGCCGTGAATGCAATCGACACGGGTGAACTTCGTGTGCAGCACCAAGTCGCCGATCTCGAGATCCTCATTGCAGAGGTAGTCCGAAATCCCGAACGTGGCCATTTGCGTTTCGGACGAACCGTCGACCAGCGTCGGATCGAGCGGACGACCCTCGGGCGTGCGGTGCGGCGTGCCGTGAAACAGCGACGTGAGCACCGAGCGGCTTTCCGCGAGCGTTCCCCCGGCATCGACCACCAGTACCAATTCCTCTCGCTCGGCAAAGCAGACGGCCAGCTTGCAGATCAGGCTGATCGGCGACTCTTCGTGTTCCAGTGGACTGAAGACGATGACCGCGCCCGGCCGTCGCAACGATTGCTGAATTCGTAGCGCCAACAAGCGAAGCGAATCCTCTCCATCGTCGCTGGTGCGAGCGAGTGAGAATTCTCCGGTGGCTTTTCGGCGGTTGAGGCGGCTGCTCAAAGCTCCGCGGCTCAGCAGCGGCAGGCCAAACCGGCGGGCCGTTTCGTCCGCGGCGCTTTCGCGACCCAGATAATACTCGGCGCCAAATACGGGAGCGGCGAGGACCAGGCTCACGCCGATAAACGCCAGCGCAAACAGCTTCTTGAAAGTGGTAGTCGGCTTACCGTCCCAGGTCGCCTTACAAACGATCGAGAGTTCCTTGACGGGGCTCGCCTTGATCTGACGCAGTGCCTGAAGCTGCGAACGCACAAGCTGTTTGTTCGCGGTCGCACCATTCAAGTCGTCCAAGAACGCTTTCCGCTCCTCGATTTGCGGTCGGATGGCGTTGTTGGCTGCTTCGAGCTTCTTTTTCGTCTCGTCGATCTTGACCTTCAGGTCGGCAACCTCGTCGGAGCGGGTCTTCAGTCCAAGCTCGGCCCGTTTTCCCTCTTCGGTGATCTTGTCGATCTGGGTCGACTGATCGCTCATGTCGGGCGTGATGTATTGATTCAGCCACGAGAACGAAGTCAGGTTCTTACCGACGGCGTCGATCTGTTCCTTGAACTTGATCGGCGAATCGGAATTGCCCGACGTTTTTGCGAGGGCCTCGAGTTCTTGGGCCAAGCGAGACAGCTGAGCATGCGGCGGGCTGTCCGGGGCATACTTTTCGAGATGGGTTTTTACGTTGGCGAGCTTCGCCTCGACCATCTTACGGTTGAGCTCTTTGACCTCTGTAATGCGCGACGCGTTGTATTCCTGGATTTGAGTCTTGAAGGTAGTTTGGGCGAGGACTGCCCCGTTAAACGCGGTCGTGTATTGGCGCAGCGTGTCGGGAATCTGCGTCTGCTCAAATTCGGTGCTGACCATCTTCTCGTTGTAATTGCGGAGCAGCTTGCGACAGTTTTCTTCATTGGCCTCAGCCCGGAACAGCTCCTCTTCCGCGTGCCGCGCGTGATCCGTGGCGCGGGTGCGGCGATCTTCGACGGCCCGTTGCACGTACATTTCCATCAGATCGTTGAGTAGATCGGTGCCCTTCGCGAGGTCACTGGTGCTCAACGTCAGCGTGATCATTTTCGACTTGCCGTCGGCCGTCACCTCAATGCTATTAGTGAGACCCAGCACGTCGAGTTCGTGGGCCACATTCCGCTTCTCGATTACCGTCAGCAAGAACGCCGGCGATTGGATCAGCTCGGCATGAGCCTCGACCGGTTCCATCGTGTAGGCCGCGGTCTTGGCCATTTCCGGCAGGCCGTGATATTCGAGTTCACCCTTAATCTTGTAGCTTTCGGTCGCGAACTGGTGGCCGACGAAATAAGCCGGCCCCAGGGCGACGAGGGCACAGATGCCCAGCAGCCACCACCGCTTGCGAAGGGTGGCTTTGATCAGCGGCTCGCGGTCCTTGGGGGCCAGCGGGCTGGCCTTCGGAGTCGTCCGCGGCACAACGTAGGTAGAAAGGGCGGTTCCCGGCTCCGCGCCGGTCGAACCCAAGTCGGCCCCATCAGGGACGGACGTGATCTCGATATCGCCGGTTGCCATCAAGGACCTCTCGATTATTGGCGGCGGTCCCGTGCGTTCCTTCGCTTCCCGTCTGGCAACGGGCAAGCGCCAAGGTCGGGCTGCCATGCCGCAGGCCAAGTTCCGTCAGCCGCGACGTCCCGGGCGATCCGCGGAAACAGGCCCAAACCGCGCGAGCGGTGTTGTCCCCCGATCGCCGCATCTCCTGATGCGGTAGAGGCCAGTCTAGGCACCCTTCCCACGAAAGTAAATGACCCGGCGACTTCGGATTTTGGGTGAGATGCGGCAACTGAGCGGATCGTGCCGACACCAGCGCCGCTCCAAACTGACCGATCGTAAATCTCTGTAACGACTCCGTGTGTTGGAGTCTCACTCGTGACGTCAAATCCCTCAAACTCGCCAATTTGCGAAACAGGAAAACTGAGGGTCGCCGCACCTCTCGGTGGCACCGGATCGCAAGGTCAAGAGTGTTGCGACAAATAGTAGACGGCGGCCGCCCCCAACGCGGCAAGCACCGTCGCGAAAGCAATTTTCCAACCACTGTAGGGGCGTTCGCCGTCGACCTCTCCCGTGCAGGCGTTGACCAGAACCTGATATGTCCGGTCGTGATAGCGGTAGGCCAACATCCAGACCGGAAGCAGAATGTGTTTGAAGGTCAAGGCCCCAAGTTGCGTGCGGATGCCGTCGACCCTTTGCTCATCGCCGCCGATCCGTTGGCGCACGTCCTGGGCGAGTGCCGAGTCGATGGCAGTGCGGGCGAGCGCGAAACCATCTTCCAGTTCCACGTCGTAGGTGCGCGACACGAAGCCGGCTAACACTTCCTGGGAAAACGGCCGACAGTCTTTGAGCGGCCAAGGCTGAAGACCATCGATCAGGTTGCGTTGGATGCCGCTCGCCGCAGCGACCAGGACGTCGTCAAAGAATCTTTCAAACTGACCTGACGCGGGCCACCAGCGCGTCCGTCGCTCTTGAGTTTCGTTATCGCCGTTTTTGACGGTGACGTAGTACCATTCGCCGCGTTGTCCCTCGTAGGCGCACGCGGCCAGCGCGTCGTACGTCCAGAAGGGGAGGTAGATTCCGTTGAACTTTCCCGTCGCCCCTCGCTTTTGAAACTCGTTGGGGGCAAACCAGCGCGAGCGGATCCACGCGCTGAGATTAATCGCCGCGTTTTCGCGTGTCACCGCAAACGCGAGCATGCCATCGACGGGGATCCGCCAGCCACCCGTATGCACGTTTTCACGCTGCACGAGGCAACCGCAATAGGGACATTCGGAGCTGGTCAAAGTACCGACGAAAACAATCTCGGCTCCGCAGCCCTCGCACCGGATGTGGTTTTCGGTCTCTTCCTTTTGCTCCGCTTCCGTTCGAGCCACCGCCCGTTGCTTGAGCCGATCGATCATCGCGCGGAAATCTTGCTCGGCGACGGCTGCGTTGGCCGGAACAACAATCTCCTTCTCGAACCCGCAATGCGGGCATTTCAGCCGTTGGTCGCCGATGTTGAAGACCAACTCGGCGCCGCACCGCTCGCACGGAAAGACACGGCCCTTTCCCGAATCAATCGTGCGACCTTCAGGCTTCGCAGCCGTGCTCGAGCCGGCAGCGACTGCCGCCTCGGGCGGCGCGTCTCCTTTGTCGGCGCTCGGGTTCATCGGTGCGGGTTCCACGACGAAGACGTGGTTTTGGGTAGTGCCGGTGAGTTGCCCACCAACAGGGTCTTCTCGCAAGAAGACGGCGGCAGACAATCGGAGGGCGCCCTGATTAAGCAGCCGAGGCGGTCATCCCGTTTACTTGGAGGGAACCGGAGGCGGAGCGGGCGGAGCCGGAGGCGCATTGAACGAACCGGCCAACTGTGGCACCTGCCCCGCCGCAGTCCACTCGCCCATCCCTGTGGACCAGACGAGCGTGTCGCGGTTGATGTGGCCGCCTGCAATCCCTTCGGCCATCTGCTGGGCCGAGAAGGGACCTTGCTGCTGACCGTTGACGGCGATGTGCCAGGCTACTGCGCCGGGCACCGGCGGAGGTGCGGCGGTCCCTGGCGCGCCGAATGCGCCGGCCATTCGATTGGCCATCGCCAGACCCATTCCAAGTCCGAGTCCTTCAGACGCACCCCCACCCGCAGGGTTATTCGCGGCGGCGGTGATCGCCTGCCCCGTTTGAAACTGTTGAAAGCGGTTCATGTCGCCGACGATGCCCATGCTCGAGCGCGTATCGAGCGCCTTCTCGACGTCCTCGGGGAGTGAGACGTTAACGAGCAACAGCGTTGGGATGTCGAGCCCGTATTCATCGTCCACCCGCTCGACCACCATTTTGCGCAGTTGGTCCGACATATCGCGGTAGTGTGCGGCCAGATCGAGCACGGCGACTTTCGAGCTGCCGAGCATGTCCGAAAATGCCGTGACGATGATCGAGCGCAGCAGCTCGGTGATCTCGTCGGCATCGAACTCGGCATCGGTCCCCACCAACTCCTTGAGCAGGGCCTTGGGATCGACGGCCTTCACCGTATAAGTGCCGAACGCACGCACGCGGACCGGGCCGAAATCGGCGTCACGCAGAATAATCGGATTCGGCGTGCCCCATTTGAGGTCGGTGATCTGCCGAGTCGAGACGAAATAGACCTCGGACTTGAAGGGGCTGTTGAAGCCGTACTTCCAGCCCTGCAGCGTGCTGAGGATAGGCAGGTTTTCTGTCTTCAGCGTGTAGTTGCCCGGCTCGAAGACGTCCGCGAGTTGCCCGCGGTAGACGAAGATCGCCTTTTGTCCGGGGCGGACGATCAGCTGGGCGCCGTTTTTGATTTCGTTTTGATAGCGGGGGAACCGCCAGACCAGCGCGCGGCCCGTGTTATCCACCCATTCGATGATGTCGACGAGTTCGTTGCGCAGCTTATCGAAAAGTCCCATCGCAATCTCCTGTCGGATGTTGCCGCCTCAACCGTCTGTTTGTCCCAGCCCTGCCGACTAGCCGAGCCGATTCTATCAATCCGCCCTGGGCCTTGCGCCACGTTCCGAAAGGTTCGGAACAGGCTCGCACCCGTCGCTAACGCGAGATCCCGCAGACAGGCTCACGAGCTTTTGCGATCAATTCTGGAACCGTCGCCAAACGGACCCCTTTCGGGCCGACGACCGCCCAGAGTGCCTACAGAGGGCGGTGCCAAAATGGCATCAGTCTCGCAGGGTTTCCAGCTCGAGCAGATTGCCAAAATGACAGTTGGGTCCGAGAAATCGTTTACGGCTGATTTCCTAAGTTGTTCATAGACAAAATCTTGCATCTCTTGTCTTCACGCGGCTTCGTTGGCACGAGCTTTGCCCCTACGGCCTTGTCGCTGTCGATTTGCGCAAGCGATGCGGACACTTGCGACCGGCGACAAAGGTGGGTTAGAAGAAGCGGACTCACTCCGACTGACAATAGATAAAGCGAGATGCGTCCGTTCGCGAACTGCGGTCGCGGCCGAGATCAAAGGAGACAACTATGGCGGTGCAAGGCGAAAAGATCATCGGAATCGATTTAGGGACCACGAACTCGGTCGTCTCGGTGATCGAGGGGAGCGAGTCGAAGGTCATTGCCAATCAGGAAGGGAATCGCCTGACCCCCAGCGTGGTTGCCTTCACCGATAAGGGAGAGATTCTCGTTGGCGAGCCGGCCAAGCGCCAGGCCGTAACGAATCCCAAGAACACGATCTATTCGATCAAGCGGTTCATGGGCCGTCGCCACAACGAAGTCGAAACCGAAGAGAAGATGGTGCCCTACACCATCGTGGGCGGCCCGAGCGACTACGTAAAGGTGAAGGCGGGCAACAAAGAGTATTCGCCGCCTGAGATCTCCGCGCTGATTCTGCGCAAGCTGAAGGAAGCGGCGGAGTCCTATTTGGGTCACAAGGTGAACCGCGCAGTCATCACCGTGCCGGCTTATTTCAACGACGCGCAACGACAGGCGACCAAGGACGCCGGGCAGATCGCCGGTCTGGCTGTCGAGCGAATCATCAACGAGCCGACGGCCGCCGCTTTGGCGTACGGGCTCGAGAAGAAGCGCGAAGAGAAGATCTGCGTCTTCGACTTGGGCGGCGGAACGTTCGACGTTTCGATCCTCGAAGTCGGCGACGAAATGGTCGAAGTGTTGAGCACCAATGGTGACACGCACCTGGGCGGCGATGACTTCGACGAGCAGTTGATCAACTTCGTCGCGGACCGCTTCAAGAACGAAAACGGCATCGACCTGCGAAAAGACCCGATGGCCTTGCAGCGGCTGCGCGAAGCGGCCGAGAAAGCCAAGAAGGAGTTGTCGCAGCAACCGACGACCGACATCAATCTGCCGTTCATCACGGCCGATTCGACGGGTGCCAAGCACCTGCAAATGAACGTGACGCGGGCGGACTTCGAGCGTCTGATCGATCCGCTGGTCGAGCGCTGCCGCAAGCCGGTCGAGCAGGCGCTGCGAGACGCCAAGCTGCAGCCCAAGGACATCGACGAGGTCGTGCTCGTGGGTGGTTCAACCCGTGTGCCGAAGGTCGTTGACTTTGTTCGCCAGCAATTCGGCGGCAAGGAGCCGCATAAGGGCGTCAATCCGGACGAAGTCGTTTCGGTGGGCGCGGCGATCCAGGGCGGAATTATCGGCGGCGAGATCAAGGAGATGGTCCTCCTCGACGTCACGCCGCTGTCGCTCGGCATCGAAACCGAAGGCGGGATCATGACGGTGCTCATCGAGCGTAACACCACGATCCCTGTGGAGAAGAAAGAGGTCTTTTCGACCGCGGCCGACAGTCAGACCGCGGTAACGGTCAGCGTGTTTCAGGGCGAACGCAAGATGGCCCGCGACAACCGTTTGTTGGGTCAGTTCAACCTCGACGGAATTCCGCCAGCGCCTCGAGGCGTGCCTCAGATTGAAGTCAGCTTCGACATCGACGTCAACGGCATCCTCAAAGTGTCGGCCAAGGATATCGCAACGCAGAAAGTGCAGACGGTCAGCATCGAGAAATCGAGCGGCCTGTCCGAGTCCGACATCCAGAAGATGCGCACCGATGCCGAGTCGCACGCCGAGGACGATCTTCGCAAGCGGAAGCTGGCCGAAGCCCGCAACCACGCGGCACGCCTGGTTTACGAGACCGAAAAGCTGATGAAAGAGCACGCCGACAAACTCGACGGCGGCTCCAAGTCGGCGATCGAATCGTCGATGGAGCGGGTGAACAAGGCCGCAGCGGGTGAAGACGCCGGAGCGATCGAGTCGGCCGTCAAAGACCTCGAGCAGGCGACGCACGCTTTGTCGAAGCACATGTACGAGGCGGCGGCCAAGGCGGGCGGCTCCGCGCAAGCGCAGCCGGCCGGAAACGGCCAACCCGAGGAGCCCGCTCACGCGGGCGACAATGTGATCGACGCGGAATTCGAGAAGACCTGATCGGCGATTGCACGTCGCGAGCGGTAACTATCTGACGCTCACCAACGGGCCGCTTCGCGGTCCGTTTTTTTTGGGAGGCGTTCTGCATGGCATTTCGATTTGAAAAACTGACTGTCAAAGCGCAGGAAGCGATCCAGCACGCGCAAGAAATCGCTGAGAAGCACGGCCATCAGCAGTTGGTGCCCTTGCACCTGCTCGAGGCCCTGTTGCCGGAGGACCAAGGCATCGTGCGGCCCCTGTTGCAAAAGATCGGAGCCAACGTCGGCCAGATCGAATCGATGGTCACCTCGGAACTGAATCGTCTGCCCAAGGTGTCCGGCGGAAACACGCCGCTGGCTGCGTCGCCGGCGACAGGCAAGGTGCTCGAGCAAGCGCAGAAGCTTGCTGATCAGATGAAGGACTCCTTCGTTTCGACCGAGCACTTGCTCTTGGCCCTCGCGCAATCAGGCGAACAGGCCCAGCGTCTGCTCGACCTGAACGGCATCCGCGAAGCCGATCTGCTGGCCGCTCTCAAATCGGTCCGCGGCACGCAGCAGGTCGTCGACCAGAATCCCGAGGACAAATATCAGGCGCTCGAGCGCTACGCGGCTGACCTGGTTGAGCTGGCGCGGCAAGGAAAAGTCGACCCGGTCATCGGACGGGATACCGAGATTCGCCGGGTCATCCAAGTTCTTTCGCGCCGGCGGAAAAACAATCCCGTGCTGATCGGGGAGCCGGGCGTCGGCAAGACGGCCATTGTCGAGGGGCTGGCTCATCGCATCGTGCAGGGCGACGTGCCGCAGAATCTGAAGGATAAGCGGGTGATGGCTCTCGATATGGGAGCCTTGATCGCGGGCGCGAAGTATCGCGGCGAGTTCGAGGACCGACTCAAAGCCGTGCTGCGCGAAGTGCAGGAATCGGAAGGCCGCGTGATCTTGTTCATCGACGAATTGCACACGGTCGTGGGAGCTGGTGCCTCCGAGGGGGCGATGGACGCCTCGAACCTGCTGAAGCCGGCGCTCGCGCGCGGCGAGCTGCATTGCGTCGGGGCGACCACGCTCGACGAATATCGCAAACACATCGAAAAGGATCCGGCCCTCGAGCGGCGGTTCCAACCGGTGATGGTCCAGGAACCGAGCGTGCTCGACACGATCTCGATCCTCCGTGGACTCAAAGAGCGGTACGAACTGCACCACGGCGTGACAATTACCGACGATGCGATCATCGCGGCCGCCACGCTCTCAGATCGCTACATCAACGACCGCTTTTTGCCGGACAAGGCGATCGACCTGGTGGATGAGGCGGCCAGCCGTCTGCGGATGGAACTCGACTCGATGCCGGCCGAGATCGACGAAGCCAACCGCCAGCTCACCCGCATGCAGATCGAGGCGCAAGCCCTGACTCGCGAGAAAAGCGACGATAGCAAGCAGCGGTTGGGCGAACTCAAGCGTGAGATCGCCGACCGCGAAGAGGAAGTCAACGCGCTCAAAGGGCGTTGGCAGGCGGAGAAGGAGTCCCTCGGACAGCTCAAGCCCCTGAAAGAAGAGATCGACAAACTGCGGATGGCGTATGACCAGGCTTTTAACCAGGCGCAACAGACCCATCTCAATGATGACTACATCCGTGCCTACGAAGCCGAGCAGAAATTGCGGACGGCCGAGAAGCGGCTGACGGAGCTGGAGGCTCGCTTCAAGGAGATCAACGAGTCGCCGGGCGAGCGACTGCTGCGTGAAGAAGTCACCGAGGAAGACATTGCGCGCGTCGTCAGCCTGTGGACGGGGATTCCCGTCACGCGGATGTTGCAGAGCGAGCGCGAAAAGCTGCTGCGGATGGAGACCGAAATCCACAAGCGGATGATCGATCAGGACGAAGCGATCGAAGCCGTGTCGAACGCAGTCCGCCGCTCGCGATCCGGCCTGCAAGATCGCAATCGGCCGATCGGTTCGTTCATCTTTCTGGGGCCTACGGGCGTCGGAAAGACCGAGCTGTGCAAGGCGCTGGCCGAGTTTCTGTTCGACGACGAACGGCACATGGTCCGTATCGACATGAGCGAATTCATGGAGCGGCACTCGGTCGCGCGGTTGATCGGCGCGCCGCCGGGCTATGTCGGTTATGACGAGGGCGGTTCGCTGACCGAAGCCGTGCGGCGCCGGCCGTACCAGGTTATCCTCTTCGACGAG
>DASRXU010000272.1:0-9861 GCA_035687365.1 Planctomycetaceae bacterium
GGTGCGCGGCCAGAATATGGGTGTGCCCTCGGCGACCAACATCACGCCGAAAAACTTCTTGAATCAAGGCAACCCGGGCGGCTGCTGGGGCTGCTATTACAACGCGGAAAACACGACCTGGTACCAGGGTTCGCTGTTCAACGGCCAGCCTGGTCCCCACGTGCAGCCCAGCCCGCCGATCTGCTTCTTTAACTGCACGAACGAAGCCGGCACGAACCCCATTTACAGCTTCCACCCGGGCACGGGTGGCGTGGCGATGTGCGACGGTTCGGCCCACATGCTGAGCGAGAACATTAGTGTTGTTGTGTTCTGCAACATGATGAGTTTCCGAGGCCACGAGGTCGTGTCCGACTCGAGCCTCTAGTAGGTTAGTTAGAGTTGCTTGAAGTGAAGTTCAAAAACGGAAGCTGCCCCGTGGAAGCGCCTGACTTCCATGGGGCAGCTTTGCCGCTTAAGAAGGCGACAAAGGATGATTCATAGGACCCATCTCGTTTTTCCTGTGTTCGCGCTGCTCGCCGTCGCGTTGGGAGGCGTGGCCGGCTGTGGGAATCAGTCCAACAAGCGCACGGTTGACCAAGTCTTGAAAGAGTCGGGGCAGTCGCGGGCGGACGTCGCGCCGTTGGCGGGCAGAGTGACCGTTGACGGCCAGGTCCCGGACGTTGGTGGTTTTGGGCGACCAAAACTCGTCATCCTGCTCTTTGATCAGTCCAAGCTGGATGCAAAGCCCGATGTCGTTCCCAAAGCGACTGTCGATGCCAAGGGCGAATTTGCGTTCAGCACCTACGACCAGGGAGACGGTGTCGCGCCCGGCAAATATGTGATGGTTCTGCTCTCGAAGAAGTTCGACAAGAAAAAAGGCTACTTCGGTCCCGACCTGTTGAAGAACCTCTATAACGATCCCAACGAGAACCTGAAGGTCGCCGATTTGAAAATCGATCACCAGGCACCGGGGAAAAAAGACCTCACGATCGATCTCAAACTCGCTGGCCGCGACGCGGGAACGCCTGGCCCGAAAGCTGTGACAGTCCTCAAGTGATTTCGACCCTCAAGTGATTTCCACACGCCGTTTTTCCGGCGGCTGTTGGCGGCGATCACGCCTCCGCGATTCCCGAAGCATTGCGTTCCAGCGGACTTCGGTGTGGCCAGGCGAGGTCGCGGCTTTCGTGGTCGCCGTCTTGCTTACTCCGATTCTTTCCCCATTGGCCCGTTGTGACGAAGGGGTGCTTCCCGGCCACTCGCATTACGGCGAGGCCTTCGATCGCGGTCCGCGACACAGCGCCTACCTCATGGGCGGAACGGGAAAGATTCATTTCCCGGTGTCATCGAAGGATCCTCGCGTTCAGAAATTTGTCGAGCAGGGGATCGGCCAACTGCACGGTTTTTGGTTTGCCGAGGCCGAGCGTTCTTTTCGGGAAGCGGCGCGGATCGATCCCAACTGCGGGATCGCCTATTGGGGCATGGCGGTTGCCAACCAGTCGCTGAGCCCTCCCCGAGCCCGTCAGTTTGCCGACGAGGCGACGCGCCACCAGGCGGGTCTTTCCGATCGCGAGCGGATGTATCTCAAATCGCTCGACGATGAGACCGGCTATCAGGCCCTCATCGCCAAATATCCCGACGATCTTGAAGCCAAGGCGTTCGAGGTTTGGCGACTCTGGCGCAAGCGCGAACGCAACGAGAGCTCCGACGAGCAGCTAAAAACGGCCCGTCAACTGAGCGCAGAAATCCTTCGCGCGGAACCACTGCATCCGATCCATCATGCCGTGATTCACTTTGCCGATTCGGAGAACGACGCGAAGAGCGCGATCGACTCGGCGGCCAGGTGTGGCGAATCGGCCCCTGCGATCGGTCACATGTGGCACATGCCCGTGCACACGTACTATGCCCGCAAGGAATACGATCGGGCCGCCTGGCAATTGGAAGCAGCCACTCGAACCGAGAACGCGCATGCGCTTCACGATTGGGCACCTTCCAGCCACCTCTATGCGCATAACAACGAGTGGCTGATCCGCACGTTGCTGCGATTGGGTCGCGTGCGCGAGGCGCGGCAAATCGCCCTCAACATGATCGACTTGCCTCGCACGACCGCGGTCACCCCTGCCAAGTCGCGGGCCCCGGCCGATTCGTCAGCCGACTCGAAAAGCGAACGCCCCAGTGAACTGCAGGCGAGCGGCGCGAACTACGGTCGCGATCGGCTGATTCAAATGTTGCGCGAGTACGAGTTTTGGGACGAACTCGGCGAATACCGCCGCGCAGGTTACATCGTGCCGACCGGCGCGGTCACCGATCAGGCGGCGTTCCATGCCAACCTCGGCATCGTCGCCTATTGTCGCGGGGACGTTGCGGCCGGAGATCGCGAGCTGGCGTTGCTCAAGCAGTTGCGCGATGAGCTGGCCGTTTCCGACACCACGCCTGACGAAGCGAGCAGTCCGTCCCAGCCAGAAGACACCAATGCCGCTGCGGCCCATGCCCAGTGGTTCCAACAAAATGCCGAGATCAACCGTTCGATCGAAGTACTGGCCAAGCACCGTAAAGTGTTGACCGGGTTTTATGTCAATCGGCTGACCTTGATCGTCGCGCTCGCGGCGCTCGTGGCCGCCGCCGCGGTGGGGATCTGGTTTCTGCGGCGGCGTTTTGTGGCGGCTGTTTTGGTGTCTGTCGTCGCTCTCGGAGCCGGCGTTTGGCTCTTTCAGCGACACGTCGAATTGATGGATCTCCCTTACGACGGAGAGGACATCGACGCGGCCGTCGTGTGTCGGAAGTTGCTCGACGCGGGCGATCCCGACGAAGCCGTTTGGGTGGCTTCCAATAGTGCGATCGAGCGCAAAGGCGAAGTGCGTCCGCAGGCCAATCTGGTCGAGACGCTGTACAAGGCGGGAAAAAAGGACCAGGCGCGTACCGAGTTCGAGAAACTACGCGAGGTGGCCGGCGCCGCCGACCTCAACAGTCCGCCGCTGGCTCGACTCGAGCCCATCGCCCGTGAATTTGGTTTGCCGACCGATTGGCGGCTGCAACAAAAGACCGGGCACGCACTCGCGGGGCTGCGGCCGCTCAAGCCGTTGGGTCCGTTGTTGTGGGAGCCGCCGCGTGCCCCGGATTGGAAATTGAAGGACGCGGCCGGTCACGAGCATACGCTGGCGGAATTTCGCGGCAAACCCGTTGTGCTATTGTTCTCGCTGGGCGCCGGTTGCCTGCACTGTCAGAAGCAACTCGAAGCGTTCGTCAAAGAGAAACAGAACCTGACCGACGCCGGCTGGGTCGTGCTCGCGATCAGCTCCGACAATCGCGTGGGGCTTCAGAAGTCGCTGGCGAGCTACAAGCCCGCGTTTCCGTTTCTGATGCTGGCCGATCCCGACTTGAAGGTCTTTCAGTCGTACCACGCGTACGACGACTTCGAGCGGATCGCGCTGCACGGAACGTTCTTGATCGATCCTGCTGGCTTCGTCCGCTGGAACGACGTCGGCGCCGAGCCGTTTATGGACGTCTCATTCCTGATGGGCGAGTTCAAGCGTCTCTTGTCCCGCCCGCTGCAGTCGAGCCCGACCGAAGCACAGGCAACGGCCAAGGCCGATTAGTAGCGCCAGCCCCAACCCCAAGCCGGGCGGACAACGACGGCCGGTCCCGGCGGCGGTCCGTAAACGGCTCCTGGCGGCGGCACCATGGCGCTCGGAGGCGGCGTCGTCTGCATCGCGTAGATCACCGCGTCGCTGACGCCATTGGATTTCAGGTTGACGATGGCCTCGGGGCTCGTGTCGAAGCGGCCTCCGCGGTCGCGCATGCTGTTCATAATCACTTGTTCGCTGACGCCGCTCTTCACCATGTAGACGATGTCGTCGTTATGCATCGCGCGCTGCTCGGCGGCCGCCGCGGCTTGCTGATACTGCGCCTGAACGGCGTTGCGGGTCTCTTGGTTCTTCTCGTCCTGAGCATGGCCGACTAGGGCACCGCCGATGCCGCCGGCCGCAGCACCGATCAGGGCTCCGGCGGCCGCGTCGCGACGGCCGAAGGCGCTGCCGACGATCGCTCCGGTGAGCGCACCCAGTCCCGTACCGACAACGGCGCCTCCGACGGCGTTATTGTTGTCCGTGGTCTGGCAGCCTGTGTTCGAGAAGCAACTCAGGACCAGCATTCCACAGACGGGAATCAGTCTCTTTCGCAGGCGCATGGCTCAATTCCTTTTGGCCGCGTTCGCGTCCCTTTCGACCGCTGCCCGGTGCGGACAGCACGCCCTCCAGAGAACGAACACTCCTCCCAAATTCTCATGTCGTCATGCCGAGAAGGCCTTCTTGAGTCCCTTCGGGCGCTGAGCTTTGCCGCACACACGAGGGCCCTAGACAGCCTTCAGTTTGCGGAGAGCCGGGCGAGATGGACAAGGGGAGTAATTACGTCAGCGGATCGTCGCGCGGGGATCAAAAGAGGAGCCAGCCAGGATGCAAGGGGCAGGAAACTAGCAAATGGATTCCGAGGCGAAAAGGTCAGTCCCGGCTCGGGGCACACCGGATCTCGCCGCTGGCTATCGATTAATTAATGTAGTCGACGCTCTCGCCACCGGCGATTGACGACAGCGCTCGGTAGACGTCGGGGACGATTCCCTCCGACACAAAATGGCTCGCCCCGTCGGCAAAGAGGAAGTAAGCGCCGCCGATGTGATCGCTGCGAAAATTGCTGACCGCGTGAAATCCATTCTTGTAACGCGGCTGGCAGTCTTCGAGCTTGTCTGGGTTGAGCAGCGTCTCGACGACCGGGCGCCGATTCAATTCGACCGCCGTGGTGCCGAACACGCTGGCTGCGACCACTTGCGTCGCCAGCTGTTCGGGAGTTGTGTTCAGCAACGGCCAACCCCAATAGTTGAACGCAGGGACCGTGCGCATTGTGGCGCGGTCTACGAGCGTCAGCGGAAAGCGATCTTTGAGCGCTATCGACCACGAGCGACCACACGATCCTTCGCCGAGGACGATTGTTTGGGCCAACCCATCGGAGACATCGCTGGGCCGCAGCACCCGGCCGATCTCGAACGCGCCTCGCTCCTTCAAGGGAACGTCCGACACGCCGTCTTCCAGGCACCAGGAATCATTCGGTCCTTTGCAGACGATGTAATCGGTGGCCGCCAGCAGAGTGCCGAGCGGGCAGTGCGTGCGCTCGGCCTCGATCGATTCGACCGGGTTGCGATGTGTCGATGCCGGACAGCGAAATGTCGGGACGATGACGGCCGCGAATCCCTCGCGCTGCCGAAACCAGGGTTGCGCGGGATCGTAAGTCGCAATCTCGCCGGCCGGTATCTGGGCCGACGCACTCGGGGCTTGCGGCAACAGGGGAACCAAAAGAGCCAGCGGGCTTTGGGCCAGACGGTAGTCGGCTCCCGACAACGTTACGGTAGGCAGCGTACGATGAGTGTCGGTGTACTGGGCGAGTGCGGTACCGATGCGTCGCAGGTTGTCGCGACAGCCCAGCGAGCGAGCACGGATTCGCGACTGCTGAACGCCGTAGACAAGGAGCGCGATCACAAGAGCGAGAGTGCAGGCCACGGCAATCAAATCGATCAATGCGAAGCCGCGACGACGCGCGATTCTGTCAGGCTGGCTGTGCCTGACGAAGGATTTCGAGCCGCGACCGTGAGGGAGCGGGCTATTACGGGTAGAAGCGAGCGTTAGACCCCGCTCCCTCACGGTCGCGGCTCCAAAATTCGATCGAATTCCCGGATCGTTTCCCGCAAAGCACTGGGCACGTCGGGTGGCATGCCCACAGCTTTGGGTGGGCATGTCCTGCGACGCATGCCCACTCCGAGCCGTGGGAATGGCACCCTTCCTGGCATTTAGCCGCACAGCCTGCCCGACACAACGGACGCACCTACGCCAGGATGTCGCGGACGACATGGGCGTGAACGTCGGTGAGGCGGAAGTCGCGGCCGGCATAGCGATAGGTCAGGTGTTCGTGGTCGAGGCCCAGCGTGTGCAGGATCGTGGCGTGATAATCGTGCACATGGACGGGGTTGGCGGCGATTTGAATTCCGTGTTCGTCGGTCTCGCCGTAGGTCGTTCCCCCTTTTATACCCGCGCCGGCCAGCAGGCAGGAGAAGGCGGCCGCATAATGGTTTCGGCCTTTGCCGTTGGGGCCGTCGGTCCAGGGCGTGCGGCCGAACTCGGTGCAGATGGCAATCAGCGTTTCGTCGAGCATTCCGCGGCGTTTGATGTCTTGGACTAGAGCAGCCAAGGCTCGGTCGACGCGCAGCGCTTTGGGCCGATGGTCCTGCATGTTGCCGTGCGCGTCCCAGTTGTTGCTCGCGCCACTGTCGATCAGCTCGACGGTTCGCACGCCCCGCTCCACCATTCGACGGGCGATCAAGCACTGCCAGGCGAACGAGGTTTTGTCGGCCGCATTGACACCGTACAGATCGAGCGTCTCCCGCGTTTCGCCGGACAGGTCAAAGACCTCGGGGGCAACTCGCATCATGCCGCGGGCGATGTCGAAGCTGGTTTGGCGAGCACGCAGGTTGAGATCACCGGGTCGCGCGGCAGCGTGCAAGTCGTTGGCGTCGCGGAGCATACGCTGCTCGAGTTCAGCTAGCGAAAGGGCCGGCGCTCGCGAGACCAAATCGGGCAGCGGGTTCGGGCCCGGAAAAATGCGCACGCCCTGATGAACGGGGGGCAGAAAGTTGCTGTCCCAAACCTGCGACCCGCCGTACGGCGGATGCTCGCATAGCACAACGTAGGACGGCAAGTTCGCGTTGAGCGTTCCCAACCCAAAACTCACCCACGCTCCGATGCTCGGCAGCGGCACGGTGGCCGAACCGGTGTGCATCGCGAGCACTGACTGAAAGTGCTCGATGATGTCGGTGTGCATGCTGCGCACGACGCACAACTCGTCGGCCACCGTTCCCAGGTGCGGGAAGAGTTCGCTGATCGGCAAGCCCGATTGGCCGTGGTGCGAAAAGCGAAACGGCGAAGGCATCAGCGGCAACACGTCGGTGCCGCGCAGATGAACGGCCGACACGCTCTTGCCGCCGTCTTTTCCCAAGAGCGGCTTGGGATCGAACGTGTCGACGTGCGAAAAACCGCCGGTGAGAAACACGAAGATCAACTGCTTGGCTTTCGCCGGATGATTCGAGCGCCGCGGCGCGAGCGGATGGCCGCCGTTGGCTTGGGCCGTTTGAGCCAGTGCCTGGTAAAGCCCCGCGCTTCCCGCGGCCACGCCGAGTCCGGCGGACTTCAAGAAGTCACGCCGCGGCGATTTCATCGGTCCGTGCATGTTCGCGCCGCTCCAACTCGTCGAATGGATCGATACTGGTCTGTCTATCGCCAAATTGTCAGATCTGGGTGGCTGGGGTCGGCGCTTCGCCGCCCCCAGCCACCCACAACTCAGTGGTCGACGACGACTACATTTCCAAATTGATTCTGAAGCAAATCAGTCGAGGTAAAAAAACTCGTTGGCGGTGAGGATCACGCGGGCGTAGCTCTGCCACGCTTCGGCATCGGCTCGAGTAGGGTTCAGGCCGGCGGACGAGGCCAGGGTGCGGAACTGTGCGAGATATTCTTCGGCCCGGGCGGTTTCCTCCGCGGTCGGAAGACGACTGTAGGCAAGTTCCTCCATGCGGTGGATGCGGGCGCGGGGGTCGGAGGCGTCTCGGCAGGCGCGATTGGCAAACGACGCTGCGGTGTCGCGCATGAATTGACTGTTCATCAAGAACAGAGCCTGCAGCGGCACGGTCGAGGACGAACGGACATCGGTCGTTGTGTTTGTATCGGGGCCGTCGAACAGGCCGAGAAACGGATGTCGATGCAGGCGTTGAGTCATCAAGTAAACGCTGCGGTGGTTCGAATTGTAGGCCGCCTTGAACGGGAAGTGCTGCGTCCAAGTCCAATCCGCGATGTCGGGAAACGGATGTCGGCCGGGCCGAGACAAATCGAGCCCGCCTGCCACGTCGAGCATGGCGTCGCGGATCGCCTCGGCGTCGAGCCGCTGACGCTCGAAGCGCCAATACCAGCGGTTGGCTTGATCGGCCGCCTCGTTCTGTGCATCGCCGGTCGACGCCAGCTGATAAGTCCGCGAGTTCATGATGGCCCGGTGCAGCCACTTGATCGACCAGCCGTGCTCGATGAAGGAAGCGGTCAGCCAATCGAGTAGCTCGGGATGGGTCGGCGGGCTGCCCCGCGTGCCGAAGTTCGACGGCGTGGCGACGATTCCGCGGCCGAAGTGATGTTGCCAGACGCGGTTGACCATCACCCGCGCGGTCAGCGGGTTGCGTGGCGAGGCGATCCAATCGGCCAGCTCGAGACGTCCGCTTTCGTTAGATTTCGGCGCGGCGCCTTGGAAGTCGGCTAGAAACTGCGGGGCACCGCGTCCGACTACAGCACCGGGCTGCCCCGGCTCGCCGTGCAATTGGATGTTGGCATCGGACGCCGTTCCTTCGCTGACGGCGTAAGCCACCGGCAGCGTGTCGGGACTGCCGCTTCGCTCGAGTGAGCGGAGTCGAGTTTGGAGCGACCGCAAGCGGGATACCTCCGAACCGTTGCGCGGATGGGCTGCTTGCAGCCGCGCGAGTTCCGCGCGGTCGCTCTCGATTTCGCGTTGATAAGCGACGAGTCGAGTTGCCGCCGCCGACTCGGGGACGAGCGGTGCAAAAGCGCGGCGAGGGAACTTCATCGAGACCAGCTCTTCCGAACCGGCATACGGAAAGCGTGTGCTCGCGAAGACCCCGTACAAGCGGTAATAGTCGGCCGTCGGCACGGGATCGAATTTGTGGTCGTGACACCGCGCACACCGCAGAGTCATGCCGAGGCAGGCACGGCCCACAGTGTCGACGGTGTCTTCCAGCGTCAGATGCCACAACTCGTACGGCGCCGTCGCATAACGTCGCGACAGCGCGAGAAACCCGGTCGCAGTCACCTGCTCAGCGTAGCGTTGGGGCTTGCCCCGCTTCGCCAACAGGTCGCCGGCAATTTGCTCGCGCAGAAACTGGTCGTAGGGTTTGTCGGCATTGAACGAGTCAATGATGTAGTCGCGATACAGCCGCGCTTCGGGGACCGGATAGTCGGCGTTGTCGCCCGCCGTGTCGGCGTAGCGCGCGACGTCCATCCAGTAGCGTCCCCAACGCTCGCCGTACTGGGGCGAGGCCAAGAGTCTGTCGACGAGCGTTGCGAACGCCGCGGGCGAGTCGTCCGCCACGAAGGCCCGCACTTCCTCCGGAGAAGGAGGCAGTCCGATCAAGTCGAAGCAGGCCCGCCGCAAGAGCACGTGCTTGGCCGCCGACTCAACCGGTTTGAGCCCGTGCGTGCGCAGGCCCTGAGCGATGAAGCGGTCGACGGCGTCGGCCGCCCAGCCGCTCGGATCGACTGGCGGACTGGTTTTCACAACGGGCTGAAAGGCCCAATGGTTTTGAACGGCCGCCGGCGCATCGCTCGGAGCTTTCCCCTGCGAGGAGCTTGTCTGTTTGGGCCAACTCGCACCGTCGCGAATCCACTGCTCGAAGTCGGCAATGACCGCATCGGGCAATCGCTTGCCGGGGGGCGGGGGCATCTTCAGATCGTCAACCTGACGGAGCGCACGGATCAAGAGACTTTGCTCGGGATGGCCGGGGACGATGGCGGGCCCGGAATCACCGCCGCGGATCAAGGCGTCGCGTCGATCGAGCCGCAGGCCGCTGTTGATCTTGGCAGGGCCGTGACAACGCGCGCAGTTGGCTGCCAAGACTGGACGAATCCGCGCCTCGAAGAATGCTTCGCGTTCGTCCGTCGACAGGCGGTCAGTGCCGCCGCTGGCTGCAACCTGGGCGCAGGCGAAAGTCAGAACTAAGAGGGGCCAAAAGCAGATCCGCATGCGGAGCCGTGCTCCCAACGGATAAACATATCGTGATGCGAAGCATTATAG
>DASRXU010000273.1:0-20851 GCA_035687365.1 Planctomycetaceae bacterium
CTTTTTGAGGCTTCGTTGAAGTTCCGAAGTTGCGGACGACGAAGTGCCGGTTGCCTCGGCGACCCGATCGGCGATTTCCGAATAGTCCTCTTCGCAAAACTGGGCATACACGCTGCTGACCATCGGGTGGGCGTGCCCCATCTGTCTTTGAATGAACAACAGATTGCCGCCGCTGCGCTGGTACGCGAGATATCCGTAGGTGTGACGCAAGAGCTGAACACTGGCGCGCTCGCCCAAGCCTGCCGCCGTGAGAGTGGCAACCACGCGCCGATAGAGCGATGTGCGATCAAAGGGCTTCCCGCGATCGTTGACCAGCAGCCGATCCTCGGACGCAGCCGTCCGCGCCCTTGTCGCGCGGATGAGCTGCGGCCGATGGACGCGAACGAATTGCTCCACGAGGACGCCGAGCGAACGGGGAATGTAGACCGTCCGATCCTGCCGCGGCGTTCCCCGGACGAGAAAGACTGTTTCCATCGTGCCGACGAGCGCATCGTCGATTCGTAGCCCGCACAGCTCGCTGTTTCTCAGCCCCGAAAACAGCAGCGCCTCAATCAACAGGCGATCGCGCGCGGCAAGGGCCGCCTGGCGCGGGGCACCGCTGTCTGCCGCGGGTCGCAGGTAGCGGCACAACTGCGCGACCTCCTGTTCCGCGAGGAACATGTTCCGAGAGATCTGCCAAGGGGGCGTAAAGCCTCTTTTCCGATCATTCATGATGCGTTCATATTAACGCTCCAAGACTGATCTGACAAGATACGTTTATAAACCTCTCTTCGGGAGCCCGAATTTCGCCTTGCCATCAACATATCGCACGGCTATACATAGTGAGGCTGCTGGTCACGAACGTCGCCCAAGGGATGCCTGAGATCCAAGACGGCGAGATCGAGGAGGAACATCGTGTGACGGATCGATTCAGCGCAGAACTGATGCGCGGAAGCCTGGACATGATGGTGCTCTCCGTGCTCACGCAGGGTCCGCAATACGGGTACTCGATTCAGCAACAATTGCGCGAGGCGACGCGCGGACGCGTTCCGCTGCCGGCCGGGACGCTCTACCCGCTCTTGCACCGTCTCGAGGCCGAAAAATTCATCCTCAGCCGCTGGGACGATTCAACGGGCCGCCGCCGCAAGTGGTACGAGATCACCAAGCCGGGGAGCGCGCGGCTCGAGCGACAGGCCGTCCAATGGCGGGCTTACGCCGATTGCATCCGTGACCTGCTCGAGGCGGCACCGGGGGTTCGCCCCGCAACCGCTTGACGCGTTGAACCGCGGAGCCAGCCGCGATGTCCGAACAGGAATTCGATCTTTACTTGAAACTTCTCGCGAAGTGCCTGCGTCTTACGTCCGGCCAGCGCGAGCAGATCGCCGACGAGCTGCGCGATCACCTGGAAGAGCGGTTGGAAGAATTGTCGCGGGCCGGCGTGCCCCGCGAGAAAGCCATCGTTCAAGCCCTCGACGAATTCGGAGATGCGGCCGCTTTGGCCGCTCATTTCACGACCATTGCCCGTCTGAAGCGAAGGAGATTCCTCATGCGTCTGTCGCTCGGTTCGGTTGGCGCGTTGACCGCAGGACTATTGATCACGTTCGCCTTCTGGCCCGATAACCGGGCCATGCGCGGGCCGCAGCAGATTGTGGCCCAGGAAAAGCCAAAGGTTGAGCGGCCAAAAGGTGACTCAGCCCGCCCTGCCGGAGCAACCGGCAGCACGGTTCGGCACGGCGAGAATCACATCGAGCCGCACCAGCCGCCGATCGCCGTCGCAATCGATCCCGTGGATCACCCTTTGAGTTCCGACCTTGCGCGACGCTCAAAACCCGAGGCACGGATTACCGAGGCCTTGAACTCACCCGTCGACTTCAGTATCGAGCCTCAAGCTCTCAAGGACGCGCTCGCTTTCATTGCGGCTCGATACCAGATGCCGGTTCTGATCGATCAGAAAGCGCTCGACGACGCCAACGTGGACGTCACGACGGAGGTCAAACTGAATGCTCCGGGCATCGAGTTACGCGACGCCCTGGCACTCATGCTCGCTCAATTGTCCGCGCCGTTGGGCTTCGACATTGAGCACGGCGTGCTCATGATCAGCACGGTCGAAAAGATCAATGAGCACTTGGAGATGATCGTCTACGATTGCCGCGACTTGGTCAACGTGCCCGCGCTCGAGACGCCGGCCCTGGCCGAGCACGCACCGGCCGGAGTGGCGGGCCAGGCGATGTGGCAGTTTGGGGGAGGAGGTGGGCAAGCGCAGCCTGCAGCCAAGAGCAGGCATCCCGAAAAGTCGAGTGATCGTGCGAAGAAGAGACTGCCGTTCATCCAAATGGTGATCTCCGCCACCGGAACCGAGTTCTGGGACGAAGAAGGTACCTCCATTTCCGAGTTGGGTGGTTTGCTGATCGTTCGACAGAACCCTCGCATTCACGAAAGAATTAAGAACCTGTTAGCCTCAATTCGTTTGATGAGGAAGGAAGGAGCCTTTTCTGCTCTGAACGATCAGTACGACGTGATGGCAAAAAAACGGGCGGCAGAACAAGGCGCCCTGACGGTCCGCGTGTCGCGAATCGAGCATGAACTGGAGTTGCTCCGCGGCGAACACGGCACTCCGATCAAGGCTTGGACCCCGAGCGACCCGACGAGAGCGAAATAGTGCGCGAGAGTCTCGTGGCTGAAACTGGGCGAGGCCGGTGCCCGTCAGTACGTCGGCCGAGCCGGAGAGGGCGTTTGAGGGGCCCTGGCTCAAGGCGGGGAAAGCCGAGCAGTTCGCCAAAGCGTTGCGCGATCACCTGAAATCGCGTATAGGTACATGAGGGGGACGGGGACGCCGCGCGCGAATGCCATCATCTAGGCCATTGCGCATTCGGCAACGCGGCGCTCTAACCTGCGCGCTTCTTTGGTGATCGCTCTTCCGAAGCGAAGGAGACTCTGCGTGCGTCTGTCGCTCGGTTCGGTTGGTGCTCTGACGGCTTTTCTGCTGATCGCGTTTGCCGTGGAGCCCGATAACGTTCGGAGTCCAGAGCGGGCGGCTGCCGAGAACAAGCCGCCGACCGGAAACGCAAAGTCAACAACGACGCGTGTGCGCCCAGGGACGGCAACCAGTGCCCCTCGCGCGACCGACAAGCACATAACAGAGCCCCTGCGGCCGATCGTCGTCGAGCCGGAGCCGGTCGACCACCCGCTCACTTCGGACGTTGTTAACCGGTCGACAAACGAGGCGCGAATCGCCGCGGCGCTGAAGACTCAAGTTGACTTCGAGATCACGCCGCGGCCCTTTATGGACGCGATCGATTTGATCGCACGCCACTTCCAAATTTCAATCGTGATCGACCAGGTAGCGTTCGAAGCTGAGCACATCAATGACACGAGCGAGGTCGCGCTCAAGATTCCCGGAATCACGCTGAGCGAGATGTTCCATTGGCTCTTTTCCCAAATGCATGCCCCGATTGGATATGAGATCCGCCGTGGCGCTCTGTGGATCAGCACGCGCGAAAAAATCGACGAAGATCAAACGGTCGTCGCTTACGACTGCCGCGACCTGATCCCGCGCGGGTGGCAGGACCTTGCCGCCGACGCCCCGGCTTCATTCGGGGGCGGCATGTATCAAGTCGCGCCCACGACCGCGTCGAAACCGGAAACCGCGGCCCCAGCAAGGTCTTCGAGCCAAAGTCCGAGTCAGTGGGCCTCTGCCGTGAGGAGGAGGGCGGCCAGATTAATTAGCGTGGTGAAAACCGCCGGGGGGGACGCGGATTGGGAGGAGATCGGGGGCGGTTATCGGCCGCTGATCTACTTCCAAGGCTTGTTCATCGCGCTGCAAAACCCTTTCGCTCACCGGAGAATGCGGCAGGTGCTGGCCGACATTCGCTGGATGAGACTTCAGGGCGCTTTCGCTCCGGCTGCAGATTCCCTGCAAGTCGCGACGAATTCAGGTCAACGGTCTGAAACGCCCAAGAGATCTCCAAATCCGACCCTGGAGTGGAGTTCCGACGTGGCGGAGCGTTCAAAGACCGAGGCACGCATCGTTGAAGCGCTGAGGTCGCCAGTTGACTTTCAGATCAAGCTTCAGTCCTTCAAGGACTCGATCGATCTCATTGCGGCTCATTATCGCATCGCGATCGTGACCGACGAGCGGGCGTTGGAGGACGCAAACGTCAACCTGGCAACAAAGGTCGACGTCAATATTCCTGGGATCACGTTGGATGACCTGCTGCATTGGCTGTTCGTTCAGGTCAACTGTCCGCTGGAGTACGAAGTCTGCAATGGGGCACTTTTGATCTCCACTCTCGACAGGCTGAACGAAGACGAGTCGGTCGTCGCCTACGACTGCCGTGACCTGCTAGACCCAGCCAACCCCGCGGTCTGGGACACCCTCGAAAGAAGGGGACAACGCAAGTTGCAGGCGCCCAACGGTCGATCGGTCGGGCGAGTGCCCTGGATTCAATCTCTGATCAGCGAAGTGCGCTCCGAGGGGCCCGATCCTTCCATCGCGGAATTCGATGGCCTGCTGATCATTCGACAGAGTGCGCGGGACCACGAGCGAACGAAGCGACTGTTGGCCGCGGTGCGCCTGATGAAGAAGGACGGAGCTTCTGCCGGGCTGGCCGAGCAATTCGTGGATCCGAAAGGCGGAGCCGGACAAAGTCCCAACCACGCGACACTTGCGCCCTCGAAATAACGGGGAATTCCCGCTGGCTACTCTTCCAGCCCAATCCCGAATTCGTTGGCGTCCTTATCGTCACCAGCGGCAGCGTGTGAGCAGCGGTCGCTTCCTCGCCGCGGACGAAGTCTGGTGCGTGCAGCGCGGACTGCAATTCGGCGCAAGGATCGAACCTAACGCAATCCCTTTGATATTTCGGCAGATCGCCGACGAGTTGCGCGATCACTTGGAATGGCGTATAGATAGAAGCACGATCCGGGGGCACCTTGCCACGAGGCCGCCGTCCGAACGGTCAACGAATGGCGATTCGGCCGCTCTAGCCGGATACTTCTCCGCGATTGCCCGCCTGCTACGAGGGAACTCCTTATGCGTTTGTCGCTCGGTTCCGTCGGCACCCTGACTATTGCGTTATTGGTTGCCTTTGCCTTCTGGCCCGAAAACCGGGCCGTTCGGGGGCCAGAGCCGGTGGTTGCTCAGGACAAGCCCAAGGCAAGAGACGCAAAGTCCTCCACAACTGCATCGCCCCAGAAGAAAGCCAGCAATGAACCCCGCGCGACCGACACGCACGCGGCCCAGTCCCTGCGGCCGATCGTCCGCGAGCCCGCGCCCCTCGACCGTCCGCTCAGTTCCGACGTCGTCTATCGCTCGATAAACGAGGCACGAATCGCCGCGGCGTTGAAGTCACAGGTTGACTTCGAGATCAAGCCCCAGTCTTTCAAGGACGCGCTCGATTTCATCGCGAGTCACTATCAGATCTCGATTCTGATCGACCAGAAAGCGTTTGACGATGCGAACATCGATACCAGTGTCGAGGTCACATTCAATGCTTCCGGGATCGCGCTCCGCGACATGCTGCAATGGCTATTTTCTGAGATGCCTAGCCCGATTCGATATGAGTTCCGAAACGGCGTACTTTTGATCAGCACTTACGACAAGATCCGCGACGATCAAATGACCGTCGTATACGACTGTCGCGACTTGATACCTCTCGGAGCGCAAGATCCTGCCGACGAGAGCACGCCCTCATCCGGAGGGGGCGGATTCTTTCAAATCGCACCGTCGAGCGCGCCGAACCCGGGCACTGCTGCCCCGGCAAGTCAGGCCAGTCAAGGGCCGAATCACAGGATGCGTGCAGCGGCTCGGAAGGCGGCCAAACTAATCTCAGCGCTGAAAGCCGCCATGACGCCCGAAGATTTTGATGGTGGCGGTGATATTCGGCCGATCCTTTATTTCCAAGGCTTGATCGTCGCGCGCCAAAATTCTTTCGATCAGAGAAACATCCGGCGCCTGCTTGCCGATATCCGCTGGATGCGGACCCAGGGTGCCTTCGCACCACCTGGCGATCCCAAGTCGCAAGCGACGAGTATTTCGATTCCGACCTCGACAACGGTTCGACGAGGTCCGGAGCAGCTGATTGTTGAGGACACGCACAAGCCAAGAGACGCAAAGTCGTCCACAACTCGAGCGCCGCAGAGAAAGGCGAACAAGGAACAACGCACGGCTGACAATCAGACCACGAGGCGACCGCCCATCGTTCTCGAGGATGAGCGCGTCAATCAACCGTTAAGCTCCGACGTCCCAGAGCGATCAAAGAATGAGGCGCGCATCGCCGAAGTGCTAAACGTCCCTGTTGATTTCCGCCTCCAGGAACAACCCTTCAAAGACGCGGTTGATTTCATTGCGGCTCATTATCACATTCCGATCCTGATCGACAAGAAGGGGCTCGCTGACGCCAACGTCGACCCAGACACCAAGGTGCAGGTCGATATCCCTGGAATCACGCTGCATGACCTGCTGCATTGGCTGCTCACTGATCTCAACTCCCCGCTCGACTATGAGGTGTGTAACGGGGCACTGTTGATCAGCACAATCGACAAGCTCAACGAAGATGTCTCGATCGTCGTTTACGACTGCCGCGATCTGCTCAAACCAGCCAGCATCGATTCCGCGGATGCGCGCGAACAAAATCAAGGCAAGGACGAGCAAGTCAAACCGCATCGTGGCGAATCAGGGGCGCAAGAGACAACCGGCCAGAAGGGCAGTTCGGAAGGGGCAAATTCCCGTTTGTCCCGGCGGGTCTCATGGATCCAAGCGATCATCGCGTCGTTGGACAATGGGCCGGACGAAGCTCGCATTTCGGAGTTCGATGGTTTGCTCGTGATCCGCCAGAATCCGCTTGGGCACGAGCGAATTAAGCAATTGCTTGCTTCGATTCGATTGATGAAAAAGACTGGGGCTTTTGCGAGATTTGCCGACCAATTCGAAGAGCCGAAGAGCGGAGCCTTGGCACATCCGAAATGAGCGCTCGCATTACCGCGACCGGGGCTATTCCCCGAGCCCAATTCCGAACTCCTCCGAATCCTTGTCATCCTGTTCCGGAAGCGTGTGAGCGACAGTCGTCTCCTCGCCGCGGACGAGGTCCGGTGCGTGCAGCGCGGCTTCGATGGCTTTGTCGGTGCTTTCCGGATCGATCGAGCGGCAGCAGTTTGTGAGTGCGTCGGCCAGTTCGCGGAGATCCTTCCGCCAGATTTCGGGATCGGCCTCCGCAGGCGTGGCCTCTGAGAACTCGCTGCAGAGGAGAATCAGTCGCAGGAGGTGCCGGAAGATGACCCCTTCCTGCCGCACGATGCCCTTCGACGTAATCAGCTTGTTGAAGTCGCCGCCATAGCGGAGAGCTTCGCCGGCGATCCACACGGGCCGCGTCACCAAGTCGTGCACGCCGGGGAACTCGGAATCGAACAGCAGCCTGAGTTTCTCGGCCAGTGACGGCGTCCAGCGCTCTTCCCAATTGAGACCTTCATCTTCCGACTTGTCGCGCAGCTGTTCGGCCGTCACCAGGCCCCGCTCGATCAGTATCATGTCCAAGCGTTCGCGAGCCAGGGGACCGGGCGGGAGGTCTCGCATCTGGGGTACGCGCACGTCCCGCAGTATCGACGTCGGCACTTCGAGCACACTCTCGAGCGCCTGGACGCGCTCGTCCTGATCGGCAATCCCCAGGTACTTGAGCAAGAAGGCACCGTAGAGCGGGTTGATGCTGCGAAACACAAGCAGCTTGGCCAGCTCGGGCGTCGGATGCGCAAAGCGCGGCTGATAAACCTCTCGCAACGGTTCGCCGTCGGCCCCCTTGGGAACGACGGTCGGCCCCGCTCCCGCACCGCGCTTGTCACCGGTCGGAGGACGCTTGTCTTCGCGAGCGGCGGTCAGCAGCGATCCGAAAGATCCCATGACCACGGGCGGGGGCGCCTTCGAGGCAGTGCTGCCGACGTTGGCAGCACTTGAGCCGCCAGGGGCCAGCGTCTCTTCTGGCGGCGGAGGTTCCGGCTCCAACCGGACGAAGCCACCCGCCCACAGCGACATCAACATTCGCTGAAGTTGCTTCTGCCCCGCCTCGATGCGTGGGGCGTCCATCAACCGCTTGCGCACGACTACACGCAGTTTTTCGACGTCGGGAGAAATCTCCAGCAAATAAGCCAGCAGCCGCCACGGCAGCGACCCCTTGCTGTAGAGCTTGCCGGGCGGAGCCGTCCGAAGCTTCTCGAAGTGCACGGCCTCCCAATACTTTTCCGTTTTGCTCCGCGTCGGCATCTGCTTTTCGAGCTTCTTGCGGGCGCGAATCAGCAGCGGGTCTTTGGTGTTTTCGGGAATCTGATTGATGCGATCCTTGAACCGCAGAATCTTGACGTCGTCCTCGTGGGCCAACGCGTAGACATAACCCTGCGTATCGAATTGCGGCCGGCCCGCGCGTCCGAACATTTGATGAGCGCTACTCGGGTCGATCAGATCCTTCTTGCCCGGCGGTCCCTTCACCAAAGTCGTCAGCACAACCGAACGCGCGGGCAGGTTGATCCCCGCGGCCAGCGTTTCGGTGCAAACGCAAACGGACAGTAACTTGCGTTGGAACAACTCTTCCACAATCCGGCGGTACTTTGGCAGGATGCCCGCGTGATGGATGCCGACGCCCCGCTGCAGGATTTGTTTGAGTTTTGGGCCAGCCCCTTTCGACCAATCGTGATGCGCCAGCTCTTCGACGAGCCGCATTTGCTGACCGTCGGCGAGCAAACTCTTTCCCTTGAGTTGCTCAGCCACCGACCAGCATTCATCGCGGTTGAAACAGAACACGAGCGCGGGGACCCGCCGGTCGGCCTCTTCCCCTTCGGCCATCCGCTCGAGCTGCTCATTAAGCAGCTCGTCGGGAACCCACAGGTAAGTCAGCGGAATCTTACGTTCGGTGCTCTGCACGAGCTGCACTCGGCGGTCGAGGCTCCGATTGAGCCACACGATAAACTCGGCCGCGTTCCCCACTGTGGCCGAAAGCAAAAGCACGCGCACGTGCGGCGGAAGCATCGCCAGCGACAGTTCCCAAACGACGCCGCGCTGCGGATCGGCGAAGCTGTGGAACTCGTCCATCACCACCGTGGCGACGCCCGCGAAATCGAACGCGGCCTGATGGAGCAACCGGTTGAGCAGGATCTCGGCGACGACAACGAGGATTCGCGCATTGCCATTGACGGTGCGGTTGCCCGTCACGAGTCCGACGTCGTCGGGTGAAAACCCCCAGCTAACGGCGGCCGCCTGCATCTCGCGAAACTTTTGTTCCGTGAGCGCGATCAATGGGGTCGTGTAATAGGCCGTTTTGCCGGTGTGCAACGCCTCGAAGAGTGCCGCCTCGGCGATGACGGTTTTGCCGGTGCCGGTAGGGGCACAGACCATCAATCCTTCGTCACTCGTGAACCAGGCGAGCAGCGCCTCCTCCTGCACGGGGTAAGGCGAGTAGGGGAGTTGATCGAGATACTTTGCGGCAAGTTCGTCGCGCGAGGGGGCTTCAGTCGCCATGGCTGGCACGATTCTACGTACACGTCGCGTGGCGGGCCACCAGACGTCCGCAGGCGTCACCTGCCGTCGTAGTGGGCGCACCCGTCCAGGTTGCTTTGTTCCCTGCTACAAAAGCCGCCTTATGCCGTTGACGCCGACGAATCGGCGGCGTTACAAACAATTGCAGGTGAGTGAATCGAGTCTCGCGCGGCTCGCGCGAAGACTTCGGGCTGCGTGGATACACGGTGCATGGCTCAGGTCACTTTACAGTTGCTCGAAGGGCTCGAACGCGGCCTGATTTTTCGCAAGCTCAACACGCCCGTCACCATCGGTCGAGAGGACGAAAACAGCGTCCGCCTGAATGATGAGCGCGTGAGCCGATTCCACGCGAAGATTCAGGAAGACGGCGGCAAGCTGATCCTCACCGACCTGGAAAGCACCAACGGCACGCGGATCAACGGTCATCCGATCCAAATGCGCGTGCTGCAGATCGGCGATCAGATCGCCATCGGCCGCTGCCTGCTGGTTTACGGGAGCCCGGAAGAAATCCGCAGCCGGATGGCCCAGCTCTTGGCTGAAGGAAAGGGGCCCTCCGAAAGCACCGCGGAAGCGGCACCCAGCAACGGCACCCAATTCGGCGCCGATCCCTACGATGACGGCACCTGCTACGGTGGCGCCGGCCAACATGGACCCGCCGAGCGGGAGCCCGACGATCTGTCGATCGATCTGTTCCCCAACGGCGCCCCCGAGCCGCCGTTGGGTTTGCGCCCCTTGCAACGGGCCCAAGTTTCCGACGTGCTGGGATATTGTCACGAGCAGATTCGTAGGATTCTGCACGCGGCCGCCGAAGAGCCGGGGGATAGCCCGGTGATGCGCGTCAGTTGGCCCGACTGGCAGCGGCTATTGCAGCTCGAAATGGAGCTGGCTATCTCGATGAAAAAAGTCGCCGACCCCGACTCGTAGCGAACGGGGCTGCTTCGCTCCGACGTTCGTCGGATGCTTTCTTCGCAGCGCAAAGTCGGCACGACCCGCGCGATCGTCAGCCACCAATCCGGAACTCGTCCGTCGATTTTTCGGAACACTCCCTGCAATTTGCGTGGGTGGCGCGTCGGAGCCTGGTACTCTTGCCAACTGGTCGTCGCCCGGCCAACCCCGTTCCTGGTGTGGGATATATTCACCCGTGCATGCCTGCGGTCGGACTGCAGGTCGTCCGCGACCAGTGCGCAATGCGCGAGGTCGCCTGCGGGGCGGTCGTGACGCCGACTCGCCCGCGAGGCCCAGACTCCCCCGGTTGAGAGTTCCGATGATCGACTCGCAGAAAATTTTGGCGTCGTCGCAGCTTCCGACTTTGCCGTCGGTCGCGATGAAGCTGCTCGAGCTGGCCCGCGATCCCGAAACCGAGTTCAAGGACGTCATCGACGTCGTCAAAGCCGATCCGGCAATCACCACCAAGATCCTCAAGGCGGCGAACTCGTCGTTTTTTGGTTTCAAGTCACCCGTAACGTCGATCGAACGAGCCGTGCCCCTGCTGGGGACGACCGTCGTGACGACGCTCGCGCTGAGCTTTTCGTTGGTCGACGCAGCCATGACGTCCGGCCCGCTCGCGCAGCACTACACGGCGTACTGGAAGCAATCGATCGTGCAGGCGGTGGCCGCGGAGGTTCTGGCCGAGCACTATGCCAAGACGCTGTCGAGCGATTGTTTTCTCACCGGACTGCTGTTGGACCTCGGACGCCTGGCGATCTTGAAGACGGCGTCGCAAGACTATCTTCCGGTCCTGATCGACTGGGAGGCGAAAGGTGGTTCGCTGCCGGAACTCGAGCGAACGCAACTCGGGGTCGATCACGTGTTGATCGGAGCCGAGCTAATGCGGCGCTGGAAGTTGCCCGCACGGCTGATCGACGCGGTCTCCCGACATCATCTGCCGGCCGAACGCGTGCTGGCTGCCCTTGCCGATGCCGATATGGTCTCCGAGCGGGTCGTGGCCACGGCCGCGGCCGTTGGCGACTACTTTTGCACATCAGATCGAGGCGTGGCCCTGGCGAGGATCGAGCAATTCGCGTCAACGTTCTTCCAAATGGAGCGCCCGATCGTCGAGGAATACCTGGCCAAAACGCGCGAACGGATCGACCGCGCGGGGCATCTGTTTTCGGTGAGCTTCGAGGAGCTGGGCGCGTCCGTCGATCTGATGGCCGAGGCCAGCGAGCAACTGGCACAGGTCGCTGTGCGGGAGCACATGGCAAGCACGCGCGTCGAAATGCAGCGTGAAGCCGCCGAGCACGCGAATCAGGAACTCGAATCGAAGAACCAGGAGCTGCAAGAACGGGCCATCCGCGACCCGCTCACCAAGCTCTACAACCGGGCATTTTTTGCCGAGGCGCTGAACGCGGCGATCGGGGCAGCCAGCCGGTCAGCCGGCTTGCTCGCCGTCCTGTTCAGCGATATCGATCATTTCAAACGGCTGAACGATAACTACGGCCATCAATTTGGCGATGAGGTGTTGTGCAAGGTTGCCAGCATTCATATCGATGCACTGCGACGCTCAGACGTCGTCGCCCGCTATGGCGGAGAGGAGTTCGTCGTCCTCGTCCACCAGCCGAATGAAAAGGGACTCGAGAAACTTGCCGAACGGCTGCGTGGAGCCGTCGAGGGGTACGAGTTTCGGTTTGAAGGCGCGCGGGTGCCGGTCACCATCAGCATTGGTGCGGCGATCGCGCTTCCCGAAAGGGATCCTGGCGATCTCGCACTGCGATTGGTCGCGGCGGCCGACGAGGCCATGTACGGATCGAAAAACAACGGCCGCAACCAATACCGGGTCCGCTCCCTGATCGAAGACAAGGATCGGCGCCTGGCCCAGCTCATCGCCCAAAAACGGTTCAGTCGGTGGCTGGTGCAAAACAACATCTTCGACATTCCGACGATCTCCCGGGCCTTGCTCGAAACTTCGAAGGAGCGACTGCGGATTGGCTCGCTGGCCCAGCTCATGGGCATCCTCACGCCGACCCAAATCGAAGAGGTGCGGGCGCGGCAACGCGCGACGGGCGAAAGGTTCGGAAACTGCGCGGTCGGCTGTGGCCTCATCAACGAGGACCAACTGACCGTCTTGTTGGCGATTCAGGCGGAACCGCCCAATCTTCTGGCCCGCACGCTGACAACGCTCGGACTGCTCGAGAACGGCCGCGCGGACGAACTGCTCGCCCAATATCGAGACTTCTTGTCGCAACAGCAGCCGAATGTAGCGGCCCTCGTCTGATCGGCTCGGGCGTTCTCACTTCGGCGCGGGGCGCTTCGCGCGATAGATGTGCGTCGCCTGGCCAAACGCACTTTCGGCCGCTTCCATCAGCGTTTCGCTCAACGTCGGATGAGCATGGATCGTCTCGGCGACATCACGAGCGACGGCCGCCGTCTCGACCGCGAGCGTGCCTTCGGCAATCAGTTCTCCGGCACCTGCCCCGACGATTCCGACGCCCAGCACGCGCTCGGTCTTGGGGTCGAACAGAATCTTCGTCATCCCCTCCGTGCGCGAGATCGTTTGAGCTCGTCCCGAGGCGCCCCACGGAAAGCGAGCCACCTGAACTTCGCGGTTCGTGTTTTTGGCCTCGGTCTCGGTCAACCCGCACCAGGCGATTTCCGGATCGGTGAACACGACGGCGGGAATGGCCAGGTTGTCGAAAGCGGCCGGTTCCCCGGCAAGTGCCTCAATGGCAACGTGCGCCTCGCGAGTCGCCTTGTGCGCGAGCATCGGTTCACCCGCCACATCCCCGATGGCGAAGATGTTGGGATCGGCCGTGCGTCGTTGCGGATCGACCTTGATGAAGCCCTTCTCGTCGATTTCGGCGCGGGTCTTTTCAAGTCCCAGATCGCGGCTATTGGGCCGGCGTCCTACAGAAACCAGTACGCGGTCAAAGGTTTGTTTGGGCTCGACGCCTTCGCCTTGCAGCTCGGCAACAATCCCCTCTTTCGTCGCGGTCAACTTCACGACCTTCGTATTCAGTAAGATGGCCGCGAAGAGCTTGTCGAGCCGCGCCTTGAGCGGTCGGACGAGATCGCGGTCGGCGCCCGGCAAGAGGCCCGCGGTCATTTCTACGACGGTCACCTGCGATCCGAGGGCCGCGTAGACCGATCCCATTTCGAGGCCGATGTACCCGCCGCCCACGACCAACAGTTTCTTCGGAACTTCGGGAACGTCGAGGGCCCCGGTCGAATCCATCACGCGCGGATCGTTGATCGCGAAGATCGGCGGAATGATGGGCGAGGAGCCGGTGGCGACAATTGCTTTGCCGAAAGCCAGCTTTTGAGTCGATCCATCAGGCTTCTTGAGTTCGAGCGTCGTCGAATCCAAGAACCGGGCCCGGGCGTGTACGAGTTTGACGCCGCGGGCCTTGCAAAGCTCGCCCACACCGCCCGTCAGTTTCTTGACGACCGACTCTTTAAAGGAACGGAGCTTATCAACGTCGACCTTGGGCTTGGCGAAGGTCACTCCCCATTGGGTCGCGTCGTGAGCTTCGCCCAAGAGGCTCGCCACGTGGAGCAGTGCTTTCGAGGGAATGCAACCGCGATGCAGACAAACGCCCCCCGGAATGGCTTCGTCATTCACCAGCGTGACATCCATGCCGCGGTCGGCGGCATCGAACGCCGCCGGATAACCTCCCGGGCCGCCGCCGATCACTACGACTTCCACGCGTCCGCTTGTCTCGCCTTTGTCCCCGGGGCCCGACATATTGAATCTCGCTTTAGTCAATCGAAGGTGTGAGTCTGGTCGCTCGCAATTTGATCGAAGCAATCGCAGTGAGAGAGCGCGCTTTCGCGCCCTTGCAGCCGCGGCACCCTCATCCGCCGCGGCGGATGGCTCTAATCGTACGGGCACGAGCCGGACGATCAAAGCTCGATGAGCAGCTTGAACGGGTCGGACAGAATGCCGGACAGCTTGACGATGAAACGTGCCGCGTCGGCCCCGTTAACAATGCGGTGGTCGTACGAAAGCGACAAGGGAAGCATCAGTCGCTCGACCACTTTGCCATCGATGAGCTTGAGCTGCTTCTGCGTGCGCGACATTCCCAGAATCGCCGCCTCGGGAAAATTCACGATCGGGGTGAACGCGGTCCCGCCGATACCGCCGAGGTTGGTGATCGTAAACGTGCCCCCCTGCATGTCGGCCAGGTCGAGTTTTCGCTCGCGCGCCTTCGCGGCCAGCACGCCGAGTTCTTGAGCGATCACCAGCACCGTCTTGCGGTCGGCGTCGGGAATGACAGGGACGAGCAATCCGAAATCGGTGTCCACCGCCACGCCAATGTGGAAGTAGTGCTTGACGATCAGTTCGCCGGCAGCGAGGTCGATCGTCGAGTTGAAATGAGGAAAAGCTTTGAGCGCGCCCACCACCGCCTTCACCATAATCGCCGTCATGGTGACTTTCGGCGCGTTCTGGCCGATCGTGCGGACGTAACCTTGGCGGGCCTCTTCCAGCTCTGTGACGTCGGCCAATTCGTGCTGAGTGACGTGCGGCACCGTTTGCCAGGCAAGGGCCAGATTGGCCGCGCTCACCCGGCCCAGCTTGTTGATCGGCACGCGTTCGATCGCTCCAAAGCGATCGAAAGGCGGCAGCGTCACACCGGCCCCCGGAGGCCCGGATTGCGCCGCTCGACCCGTCGTCAAGGACCGCACGAACGACTGGACGTCGTCGGTGGTGACTCGACCGCCCGGACCGCTTCCCGAAACGCGATGCAGATCGACACCCAACTCGCGGGCCATCCGCCGAGTGGCCGGACCCGCGGGGATCGGGACCGTATCGTGTCCGTTGTCCGATGCTTCTCCCCGTTCCGGCACGAGACTGGGAGCGGCAGATTGTTGTGCTGTGGCGGTCGCAACAGCCGGCGCTGGGCTCGCCTTGGCAGGCGCGGGGGCGGGGGCCGCCGGTCGCGAGGCCGTGACAGTCGCTGCCGAGGGAGAGGCTGCTTGACGAACCGGCGATTCGGTGGGCGTCGATGCCGCCGGAGCCTTCGCGGGTTCCGACTTTTGAGGAGCAGGCGGCGTCTCTTTGGCGGATGGCGCTGGGCTCGCGCTCGATGCGCTCGATTTCGCGGCTGACTCGTCGATCGTCAGCAAGAGCTGTCCGATTTTTACGGTTTGCCCCTGCTTCACCAGAATTTTTTCGACTCGGCCAGCCGACGGCGCAGGAATCTCTGCGACGGCTTTTTCGGTTTCGACTTCGAGCACAATCTGGCCCGCTTCGATCACGTCCCCTTCGTGGACATGAACGGCAGCGATATCAGCCGCTTCAACCCCTTCGGAGATTAGCGGCAGCTTGAATTCAGTGCTCATAGTCGTTGGAACCACGATCTCGGAGCCAACCAAGCATCGTGGCAGGCGGCAACGAGCAGGACGGGCCGATTTATGCGGTCGCGGGGTCTGATTTCTCGGGATCAATTTCCAGGTCTTTGACCGCTTTGGCGAGCTTCTTCTTATCAAACTGACCGTTCTCGGACAACGCGCACAACGTCGCGTAGACCGTGGACTCGGCGTCGATTTCAAAATGCCGCCGAAGGGCCGAACGCGTATCGCTCCGGCCGAACCCGTCGGTCCCCAGCGAGACCAGAGGGCCGGGCACCCAAGGGCGAATCTGATCGGAAACCAGCCGTACGTTATCGCTCACGGCGATGAATGGACCGGCGACGCCTTTCAGCACTTGCTCCAAGTAGCTCTTGCGAGGTTCTTCCTTCGGATGGAGCCGGTTCCAACGCTCGCAAGCGCGAGCGTCTCGGAACAATTCGTTGTAGCTGGTGACGCTCCACACGTCGCTGCCGATGCCGTACTGCTCGCTCAACAACGTTTGCGCACGGCGAGCTTCGTTCAACAACGGTCCGCTGCCGAACAGCTGCGGCCGTCCGCCGCCGTTGGCTTTCGTCGTCTTGTCCGTGCTCGAAACCTTATAAATGCCCTTGAGGATTCCTTCCTCACAGCCCTTGGGCATTTCGGGCATCGCGTAGTTTTCGTTGTAGACGCTGATGTAGTAGAATCCGTCCTCGTTCTCCTGACACATCCGTCGCAGGCCGTCCTGAATGATGACCGTCAGTTCGTAAGCGTAGGCCGGATCGTAGGCGCGAATCGAAGGCACCGTCCCGGCGATGAGCTGGCTATGCCCGTCCTGGTGCTGCAGCCCCTCACCATTCAAGGTTGTGCGGCCCGACGTTCCGCCGATCAGGAACCCGCGAGTTCGCGCATCGGCGGCGAGCCAAAAAAGGTCGCCCACGCGCTGGAAGCCGAACATCGAGTAGTAAATGTAGAACGGAATCATGTACATCCCGAGCGTGGAATAAGCAGTTCCCGCCGCGATGAACGAAGAAGTCGCGCCCGCTTCGTTAATTCCTTCCTCGAGAATCTGCCCGTTCTTGGCCTCTTTGTAGTACATGATCGTGCCGGCATCGACCGGATCGTAGACTTGTCCCTTGCTCGAGTAGATGCCGCACTGGGCGAACAGTCCCTCAATGCCGAAGGTCCGCGCTTCATCGGGAATGATGGGGACGACGCGGCGTCCGATGTTTTTGTCTTTGAGCAGATGACTGAGCAACGCCCCGAAGGCCATGGTCGTCGAAGCTTCGCGCCCGCCGCTGCCTTTGAGCGTCTTCTCGAAAGCGGACAGCGGCGGCGTTTCGAGTCGCTCCAAAGCTCCGTGGCGCACGGGAAGCGGCCCGCCGAGCGTTTTCCGCCGTTCTGAGAGGTACTGAAACTCTTCGCTGTCTTCCGGGAAGCGGTAAAAGGGCGCGTCCTTGAGTTCGTCATCGCCGATCGGGATTGCGAACCGGCTGCGGAAGGCCCGCATTTCTTCGCTGTCGAGCTTCTTCTCCTGATGCGTCGTGTTGCGTCCTTCGCCCGCCTCGCCCAGGCCGTAGCCTTTGATCGTTTTGGCAAGGATCACGGTCGGGGAACCCTGGTGACGGACAGCCGCATCGTAGGCGGCAAACACCTTGCGCGGGTCGTGGCCACCGCGGCGCATCTTTAGGAGTTGCTCGTCAGAGAGCTGTTCGGCCATCGCCAAAAGTTCGGGCGACACGCCGAAGAAATGCTCGCGAATGTAAGAACCCGGTTCGACGCTATATTTTTGATACTGCCCGTCAACCACTTCGCCCATACGTTTGACGAGGCGGCCGTCGTTGTCGGCAGCGAGCAAAGGATCCCAGTCGGTCCCCCAAATCACTTTGAGGCAATTCCAGCCGGCGCCGCGGAAGGCGGCTTCCAGCTCCTGAATGATCTTGGCATTGCCGCGAACAGGGCCGTCGAGCCGCTGGAGATTGCAGTTCACGACGAAAATCAGATTGTCGAGCCCTTCGCGCGACGCCAGCGTGAGCGCGCCGAGCGACTCGGGCTCATCGACCTCACCGTCGCCCATGAAACACCACACGCGCGACTGGCTGGTATCGACAATTCCGCGACCGCGCAAGTATCGGAGGAAGCGCGCCTGGTAAATCGCCGTGATCGGCCCCAGCCCCATCGAGACCGTCGGGAATTGCCAGAAGTTGGGCATCAGCCACGGATGCGGATACGACGAGAGACCTTTGCCCGGGCGGAGCGTCTCGCGGCGGAACGCTTCGAGATCCTCTTCCGTCAGACGCCCTTCGACGAAGGCCCGCGCGTACATTCCGGGCGACGCGTGTCCCTGGAAATAGATGAAGTCGCCCGTGTGGGCCGCCGTCGGCGCGTGAAAGAAGTGATTGAAACCAACCTCGTACAGGGTCGCTGACGAGGCGAACGTCGAGATGTGTCCGCCGACGCCTGGGTATTTGGTGTTCGCCCGCGACACCATGGCCATGGCGTTCCAGCGGATGATGCTCTTGATCCGCCGTTCGATCTCGATGTTGCCCGGGTAGCGCGGCTGCTGGTCGGCCGCGATGGTGTTGACGTAGGGAGTGTTGGCCGTGAATGGCAGGGTGACGCCCCGCAGGTAGGCCCGCTCTTGCAAGTTGACGAGCAGCTCTTGCAGCCGCTGGGGTCCGTACCGCACGAGCACATCGTCGAGGGACTCGAACCACTCTTCGAGTTCTTCCGGGGCGATGCCTGAGACGTCGTTGGGGACCAGGCTGCGTCCCACCATCCGCAATACGTTCGTTGTTGCCATTGCCTTCGTTTTCCGAAGAGCCGCTAACGGTCAATGTGTTAGTAACGCGAACGCGCGCCGGACGTTAAGTCGAGCGCCCGAAAGCCCAACTCGCGTGCGAATCCTCCGACGCGTTCCGGAACTTATCGAAAAACCGCTTTGCGTGGCAAGCGCGACCTTGTACACACGGCGCTCGAGGAACCCCTCAGCGGCACCATTGACCGAGTCCTGAAACGCGGTCAAACCGGCAAATTGCCTGCCGCCGCGCGTGGAATTCGTTCCGGTCAGCCCAGCAATGGAAGCGGTAAACCGGTTGCGGACAGCTCAATTATAACAATGCGGGCAAATCTGGAGCGCTTCGGCGGTGTGAATCGCCACAATCTCGGAGTCGCCATCCGGGGGATGCAAACCGGAGCGAATCGCGCCCCGATCGACCAGTTCCATGGAATCGCTCGATTAAAGTCTGGCAATCAAGCGGACGCTCACGCTGACCGCGAGTCAGGACTGCCGGACGTTGAGACACCGCGACGAAACACAAAGAGTCGTGAGCGTGGTCTTGGTTTCAGAAAAATCTGCTCGTAGTCTGCGCCCGTCGCGCGAGGCGTTTCGAATTCCCCGCTTTTACGAGCCGCGTCGACGAGCAACTCCTTCCGCCCTCTTGAAGGGCCCCGCTATAATGGCGTCTGTTCGCTCGACCCTGTGAATGCGCGGATGAGCAATGAGCGTCGGATTTGTCAGGCCCAACAGCTCACGGTTGATGCTCCACGTCTACGGACGCTCGGTGCACCCGGAACTGTTTCGCATCTTCGCCGCGACCGACATCGCGCAGGAAAAATGGTCCGCCACGCTGCGCATTTGCGATACCGGTCACACGATCGACTTCCGCCATCAGGGACATACCGTCACTGAGCTGACGGCAAGTCGCGATCAGCTTCTGCCCCAAAAACTGCGGTTTCTCGAAAAGTCGCTGCGCGGCTGCCGCGATGAATCGGTGCGGTTCGATGGGGGACTGCGGTACAGTCTCAGCTACCACATGGAGCGTTTGGAACCAAACGTGTTCCTCAACTTCCATGAGGAACTCCTGGGTGATTGCAAGCGAGCCGCCGTCGCTTATCGCTTTCCTGTGGAAAACCGACTCTCGCCCGAGCCACTGAGCTTGCTGCGGACCGAAACCGGCGCACGCAGCTTATTGATCCACGCTTTCCACACGTTTCCTGGAAGCTGCAGCGTGCTCAAGACTCAGTCACTCTTTGAGCTTTAGCACCCCCTGCGCGGACAGTAATTAGCCGGCAACAAGTTCACATGTGGCGCACTGTTTGCAAAACTGTTCCAGCGATAACTCAAGCAAAGTCAGCGATCCCAAGTGGGTCGTGACTCTGCGTGGGATAGAATTAAGTTGACGAATTAAGAGCAGGGGCCCAAACGGCCCAGCCCACTCTGGCCGTGACCCCAAGACAAGGGGGATCTGAAATGTTCTCGAAGAAGATGTTCGTGGCGGTGGCAGCCCTGTTGACGGCCGGCACCGTGATGTTCAGCGATGTCGGAACCGGAGTCGCCCAAGCACGCGGATGGCGTGGTGGCTATGGGTATCGTGGCGGTTACGGGTATCGCGGCGGCTACTATGGCGGACGAGGCTGGGGTGGTCGCGGTTGGGGGTGGGGTGGTGTTGGCGTAGGAGTCGGCGTGTACCCGTACGCGGGCTACGGTTATCCCTACAGCTACGGCTATCCGGCCTACTACGGGGCGTACAGTTATCCGTCCTACACGTACTCGTATCCCTATTACGGGTCGTACTCGACGGGTTATGCCCCGTACTACGGCTACAGCTACTGAGGTTCAACGGATTCTCGTCTGAAATTGATCGAGTCGAATCTGGCCCATGCGTCGCTGGTGAATTAAAGACTCACTGGTTGCCCCAAGGGCCAGTTTTTTTTCGGCAACAGAGACCGCGGCTTTAATGGGAATCAAAACCGTCGTCGCGACTGCCCAGATTTCCTGAGCCGTGTGAGGCCGCTGCACGTTGTTTTCGTGCTGCGTCGAAAATGCGATTGAAAGCGCGCAGTCCTGATGCAAAACGGACGCGCGACTCCTTGACCATCAAGTAATTGCAGGCTTATGATTTAAGGTGAGAGGACGGGCGGGGCAGCTCGTCCATCAGCGTTTTTTTGAAGGGGCGAAACAATGAAAGTTCGCAAAGGTCTATTGGGCCTGGCAGCCATCGTGATGGCTGGCGGCCTGCTCCTAAGCGACGGCGGCACAGGAGTGGCGCTGGCGCGCGGAGGCGGCGGTGGTGGTGGACGCGGTGGCGG